>CACMDZ010000005.1 GCA_902612575.1 uncultured Pelagibacteraceae bacterium
TGCCGATGTTCAAAAAATGGGTGGTAATCGTTGGGATAGCTCTAGTTTAATTGCTAGACTCAAAAAAAAGAAGTAATCCAATGTCAAATGCCGTCCCATACTATGAGGACTTTTCTGAAATAAAGAAAAAAATATGGTCGATGCTTAATGATGCTGTAACGAATAGATCATCTCCATTTAGAATTCCTGTTTTTGTTTGTGGTGATCAGTCAGACTTTGATGGAAGAATTGTTGTTCTTAGAAAATCAGACCAATCTAATAATATACTCCAATTCCATAGCGACATTAGATCAGACAAAATTCCAAAATTAAAAAAAAATAAAAATGCTGCGCTAATATTTTATGATAAAGAAGAAAAAATTCAGCTTCGAGTTAAAGTCAATTGCATAGTCAATCATGAAAATGAAATAACTGAGCAATCATGGTCAAAAACTGCACATGTGAGTCGAAAATGTTATTTAGTAAATAATGGACCAGGGACAGAAATAGACGAACCAGGCTCAGGTTTAAGTAAAGAAATTGAAAAATCAGGCTTTAGTATGGAACAAAGTGAAGAAGGTTATAAAAACTTTACTGTGATTCAATGTAATATTGAAAGTATTGAGTGGCTTTATCTTGCAGCAAAAGGTCATAGAAGAGCAAGATTTGATTTTTCAAATAATAAACAAAACTGGCTAGTTCCATAAAAATGCTAAGTGGATTTATTATTGCTGTAGCACTTGTTTTAGGGGGGTTGGCAGTAATGAGGTTTGGCATTTTCCAAATCAGAAAATTCAAAAAAGGAGATACTAAAGTCACAAAAAAAGTAAGTGAGCAACTAGCTTTTATAATATTTTTTGTAATTATTTTAGGATTAATTATTTATTCTATTAACGATTTATTGTTTTAAAAAACTGATTTAGAATATTTTTTCCAGTTTTCTTGGTACCTTATTGCATTTTGTTTTACTGCCTCAATTTCGTCTTTGGTTAATTGACGAATTATTTTTCCTGGGGATCCCATAACTAATGAATTATCTGGTATTTCCTTTCTTTCTGTTACTAATGATTTAGCACCAATTATACAATTCTTTCCAATTTTTGCTCTATTAAGAACTACAGCTCCAATGCCAATTAAAGAATTGTCATCAATTGTGCAACCATGAAGCATAACCATATGACCAATCGTTACGTTCTTTCCAATTATTAATGGATAACCTGGGTCAGTATGTAAAACACTTCCGTCTTGAACATTTGACCCTTCTCCAATATGTATATTTTCAATATCGCCTCTTAATGTTGCGTTAAACCATACACTAGAATTTTTCTCTAATGTTACATCTCCTATTATAACAGCATTAGGTGCTACCCAATTTTCGCCAAGGTTTTTTGGTTTTTTATCTTTTAAATCGTAAAACATAAATTATATAGTCTTTTATCATGGCATTAACAAAAACACCAATTTGTGACTTCGGTAAAAAAGCTGATTACTTTGAACTTAAATCAATAGACAATAAAATAATTTCATTGAATGATGTAAAAGGTGAAAATGGAACATTAATAATGTTTATCTGTAATCACTGTCCTTATGTTTTGGCAGTGATCAAAAATGTTGTCGAAGACTGTAAGGATTTAGAGAATGATGGAATTAAATCTTTAGCAATAATGTCAAATGATCCAAAAAGATATGAGGAAGATTCATTTGAAAATATGTTTAAATTCTCAAAAAATCATAATTTTAATTTTCCATATGTAATAGATGAAACTCAACAAGTAGCAAAAACTTATGGTGCAGTCTGTACTCCAGATTTTTTTGGATATAATAAAGATCTTGAACTTCAATACAGAGGAAGAATAAGAGAGTTACAAAACTTAAAACCTACAGAAAATGGAGATAGTGAACTTAAAAAAGCTATGAAAATGATTGCAAAATCCAATAAAGGTCCTAATGAACAGTTTCCAAGTATGGGCTGCAGTATTAAGTGGTTTTAATAAATAATGTATTTATTAATTACTAGAACCTTTCCGCCAGAATTAGGAGGTATGCAAAATCTCATGTGGGGATTGGCAAGATCTCTAGCAAAAATAAATCTAATAAAAGTTTTTGCAGATTACCATGAAAATCACGAAGAATTTGATAATTCTGTTTCATTTTCAATTGAAAGAGTTAGTGGAATTAAGCTAATCAGAAAATATAGAAAATCTTATTTAATTAATGATTATCTTGAAAATAATAAAAATGTAGAGTGTTTAATTGCTGATCATTGGAAAAGTTTAGAATTAATTAAAACAAATAAAAAAAAAATTTGTCTAATTCATTCTAAGGAAATAAATCACCCTAAAGGCTCTGGATTGAATAAGAAATTACTATCTGTTCTAAATAATGTTGATCATGTTGTTGCAAATTCAAATTATACAAAAAACTTAGCTATAGACCTAGGGGTGGATGAAAGAAAAATAATTGTTATTAATCCTGGTGTAGATCCAGTAGTTGAAGTTCCAAAAAAATATTTGGATGAAGCTGAGGAAATATTAAAAGGAAAGAAAAATAGACTAATTACAGTTTCAAGATTAGATAAAAGAAAAAATCATGAAAAAGTAATTATGGCTGTTAGAAATCTAAAAGAAATTTATCCAGATATAATTTATACATGCATCGGGTATGGAGATGAAGAAGAAAAATTAAAAAAATTAGTTGTTGAGCTAAAATTAGAAGATCAAGTAACCTTTTTAAAAGATATACCAAACGATTTAAAAAATGCTCTTATTGCAAAATCAAACATTTTTGTAATGCCATCTGTGATTTATAAAAAATCAGTAGAAGGATTTGGAATTGCTTATATAGAAGCTGCACAATATGGAGTTCCATCAATTGGAGGAAAAGATGGAGGAGCATCAGATGCAATTATACACGAAAAAACTGGTCTGATATGTGATGGTAATAAACTAGAAGATATTTACTCAAGTATAGAAACCCTTTTTAAAGAAAAAAAATATATAGAATATGGCAAAGAAGCTAAAAATAATTCCAAAAACTTTCTTTGGGATAAGGCAATTGAAAAATATAAAAGAATCTTATAAAATAATTTAATGATTGCTAAATTTAATAACATTTTCTACTTAATTATATTTCTTGCACATTTTATAGGAATAGCTGCGTATTGTTTTCAAACAATTGTTGGAACAAAGAAATTTATGGATAAGTTTGGTATAGATCATAGTGCTGCAGTTATGGTTAGATTTGTTGGAGCACTAATGCTTGGGTGGGTAATAATGGCTATTTATATAATGTTTGTAAGACCAAATGGAGTAGAAGGCACTTGGGCATTTTTTAATTTAATATTTATTATACATGCATGCGTTTTAGGAACAAATTTCTACTCGCTTAAGATTGATAAAACAGGTCTTAATGAAAAAGTTACAGATGAAGGGATTATAGCGCCTACAGTGTTTCTAATAATGATGGCTATACTTTGTTACGGTTTGTCTGATAAAATTTATATCACTTAATTATTAGTCTTTTTAAACATAGTTTTATAAACGTGCCAAATTACAATTAAAATTGTAGTTAATAAAATGCATGCTGTTAAAGCTCTGTCCCATAAAAATTCCCAAGAACCATTGCTTAATAATAATGATCTTCTCAAGTTTTCTTCCATTAATCCTCCTAATACAAAAGCTAGTATCAGAGGTGGCATAGGAAAATCATATAATCTTAGAAATGTTGCAACAACTGCAATTCCAATCATTAAATAAATATCAAAGTTATTGAAGGACATTACATAAATCCCTGTAACTGAGAAAAATAAAATTAAAGGAATTAAATAATTTTTAGGAACAGCAAGAATTCTTGCAATATATGGAATTAAAGGAAGATTTAAAATCAATAATATGACCATACCTATATACATTGACATTATTATTGACCAAAAAATTTCTGGATTTGTCATATACAATCTTGGTCCAGGCTGAACTCCAAAACCTAATAGTGCACCTAACATAACTGCTGTAGTTCCGCTTCCTGGTATACCTAGTGTCAACATGGGCACAAATGAACCAGAACAAGCTGCATTATTTGCAGTTTCAGGAGCCGACAAACCATTTACACTTCCTTTACCAAATTTTTCTTTTTCTTCGTCGTTAACTACATTTCTTTCCATTCCATAGGCTAAGAAAGACGCAATTGTTGCACCAGCACCTGGTAATACACCAATTAAAAAACCTATTATTGATGATCTTGGAATCGTCTTATACATTTTGGTTCTTTCTTCTTTATTGATTTTAATTGAACCAAGTTCTGTTAATGAAACTTGTTTTGCGGCACTTGTAGGATCATTTCTTTTTAATATTATCGTAAGCGCCTCACTCATAGCAAAGGTTGCCATTACAACTAATACAAAACTTATTCCATCTGTTAAGTTCATATTGTCAAATGTAAATCTTGTAATATCTGATAAGCTATCTTGACCAACTGAAGCTAACATTAAACCTAATACTACCATCATCATAGCTTTTAAAAATTGACCTTTAGAAGAAAAAGCAGCAATAGCAGTTAAACCTAAAATCATTAGGGCGAAATAATCCGGTGATCTAAATGACAAACTTACTTTAGATAAACTAGGTGCCATAAATAAAAGATAAATTGCAGATAATGTTCCGCCTGCAAAAGAACTCCAAGCAGCAATAGCTAGAGCCTTTCCTGCCTTTCCTTGTTGTGCCATTGGATAACCATCAAAAGAAGTGGCAACTGTACCTGGTACACCTGGAGCGTTAAGCAATATTGAAGAAGTAGAGCCACCAAATACAGCACCATAATAAACTCCAGCCATCAGAATTAATCCTGTTGCAGGATCAAAACCATATGTAATTGGTATCATTAAAGCAATTGCTGTCATTGGACCAAGTCCAGGCAACATTCCAATAATAGTTCCAAAAAAACAACCTACCATTACCATTAAAATATTTTGAAGTGTAAGAGCTGTAGTTAATCCAATTAAAATTCCTTCGATCATCCCATAACTCCAATTGATTGCAAAAATGGATCTCTTAAATAAATATCAAGAACACCATGAAGAAGGTACATAAAGGCTGCCACGAAGGGAAATGATAATAAAAACATCAAGACCCATCTTCTCTCACCTAAAAAATAATATGACGAAAACAAAAATAAAGAAGTGGTTAAAAAATATCCAACTTTTAAAATTGTAGCTCCATAAATAATAGCAATTACTATAAGTATCGCTGTTTTTTTATACTCTAAATTTTTATGGTCTACTTTTATGGTGTTAGGCTCAGGTAGAACAAGCTTTAACCCAGAGAAAAATAACCCTGCATAGCCTAAATAAATTGGAAATGTTCTAGCATTAAATGGTGCATTTTCATCAAATGCAAAAACTTGAATTTGGTAAGCAGTATATAAATAAAATGCTGAAAAAATAAAAAAGAGCAGTGATATAATTTTTGTGGTATTTATATTCACTGCTCTATTTCAAATAATCTTAAAGATTAAATTACTCCTAGTTTTTTCATAAGAGCTGTCATTTCTTCAGTTTGTTTTTCTAAGAAAGAAACAAACTTTCCTTCTGGGTTATAAATATTTACCCATGCATTTCTTGCTCTTACAGTTTCCCATTCAGGAGTTTTTTGTACGTCGCCTAACATTTTAGCAATTTTTGATTTATCAGAATTGCTCATTCCTGGAGGTCCAAAAAAACCTCTCCAGTTAACGAATTGTACATCATATCCTTGTTCTTTTAATGTTGGTGCATCTGGAGCATCAGATACTCTTGATGGAGCAGTAATACCAATAATTCTTACTTGGTCTCTTGCACCCATCAATTCACCTAAGCCTGTTGATATAATTTGAGTCTCCCCAGATAAAAGTCCAGCTAATGCTTTCCCTCCAGCATCATATGGTATGTATGCAACCGCATTTGGGTCTGCTCCTGCAGCTTGAAATGCTAAAGCGCCAATTAAATGGTCCATGCTTCCTCTTACAGAACCACCAGCCATCTTAACTGAATTTGGATCTTTGTTGTATGCATCAACTACATCTTTAAAGTTTTTAAAAGGAGAACTTTTTGCTACTGCAATTGCACCGTAGTCACCAATAACTCCAGCAATTGGCACAACATCTTTATAAGATAAAGTACCATTACCTTTTACATAACCTTTGTGTCTTGTGATTGATCTTAATACTAATGGTGTTGATTGAACTAGAATTGTATTAGCGGGTTTTGTGTTAATCATGTAAGCTAAAGCTTTTCCACCTCCACCACCTGACATATTTTCAAATGATGCACTTTTTAACATTCCAGCTTTTGTTAAAGCTTCTCCTGTTCCTCTAGCAGTTCCATCCCAACCACCACCAGCACCACCACCAATTACAAAGTGCAATTTATCCATTGCTACTGAGCTTGAGGTTGTTGCTGAAAATAAAAGTAAAGTTGAGAACAAAACTGTAATTAAAGATTTAATTAGTTTCATTATTTCCTCTCTTATTATAATTATACTATATAGTATTAAACATAGATTTATATTTAGTGTCAATAATCATTAAGTAAATGTTAACCGCTTTATCATTCCAAAATTTTTTTAAAGATTTGGGTGCAAGCTATAAAGCTCTAACTATTGGTATTATAGGTGGATATATTGGGACTATCATTGGACTGCCTTTGCCATGGTTATTAGGTTCTCTTGGTTTAAATCTTTGTGTGGCTTTTACAAAATTTGACATAAAGTTTCCCACAAAATTATTAAATCCTATTTTTTTAATGGTTGGAATAATTCTTGGAGGGACACTTAACGTATCTTTATTATACAAAATACATTTGTGGGTATTCTCGTCTGTAGCAATGTTGGTATGTACAATTGTAAGTACAATATTGGCTGGTTTATATTTTGTTAAAGTTTGTAAATTTGATAAATTTATCGCTACTTTAGCAGCTCTGCCAGGTGCATTTGTTCCAATTGCAGCAGCACTTTTAGAATATGGAAAAAAAGATAATCATAAGCAAGTATTAATACCACAAGCAACAAGAGTAATTTTTATAGTTAGTTTTGTGCCAATTTTATTTATAAGTAATTTAGGTTTTTCGGAAATCGAAGGATATAATTACGATAACATCTACAATCTTAGATATTATTTTGAAATAATATTTTTAATTTTTATTTGCTATTTATTTTCACTATTTTTAAAGAAACTTAAAATTCCGTCTCCTATTCTTGTGGGTGCAATGGCTTTATCTGGATTATTTTATACTTTTGAAATTGTTAATGCTAGATTTCCTGATTTTATAATAAATATTGCTTTTATTTTTTTAGGAACAGCGCTTGGAAGTAGATTGAATGGTTTAAAATTGAAAGAATTATTTTTTTATATATTTCACGGAGTTATAGTCAGTTCTATACTTGTAATTGTTGCAATGGTAACTGCATATTTTTTACAATTTCTTGGCTTTGATTTCATTCCAACATTTTTAAGTTTTGCTCCAGGAGGCATACATGAGATGGTAGTAATAAGTGTAGCTTATAATATTGATCCAATTTTTGTGAGCTATCACCATTTTTTGAGAATATTAATAATTGTAGCTTTTCTTCCAATTATACTTAAAAAATTTAGTGATAATTCTTAAAGTATTTAAATAAAGTCTATTATAAGTTTAGTGCTGCTTAAAAGAATTAATGCGTAAAGGATATTATAAAATAAATTTTCTTCTATAATTTTTAATAATTTATATCCAATAAATATCCCAATTATAGCTAAGGGAAAAAGAGAAATAGATTGATACAGAGTATCAAAATTCATCATAGACAAATAAATGTACAAGGGTAATTTTATCAGATTAACACAGCTAAAAAAAATAATTCTTGTTCCAACGTAAACTTCTTTTTTCAATCTTAGAGGAAGAAGATAAAGACTGGTAGGCGTTCCACCAGCATGAACACAAAAGCTTGAAAATCCTGCGATTGCGGAGCAGATCGCTCCTTTAAAAAAATTCTTTTTAGCTGGAACTGTCTTTTCTTTTTTAAATAAAAAATAATGTCCAGCAAATAAAAAACCCATTACCCCAACTATTAGTTTAAGCAAGTCTTCTGAAAAATTATTAAATGTAAAAGAGCCTATTAAAATACCTAGTGCTGCAAAGGGCACTATTACTTTAAGAATACTTAAATCAAACTCTTTTCTAAATCTATATACAGCTATAATATCTGAAAATATTAGAATAGGTAGAATGATTGCAAGTGCTTGTTGCAAAGGCATTACAATTGTCATCAAAGGAACAGAAATAAGTGATATCGATCCACCTAAACCAGATTTTGCAATCCCATATAAAATTATTGCAGGTACTACACTTATAAAAAAAAGGGAATTAATTTCCATTAATTTAAAGATTTAATCACATATTCAAAAACTTTCTCAGCTGAAAGTTTATTAAGATCTGTAACTTGTATTGCTTTGAAATTTTGTCTCTCTATACTTACTTTATATGCAGTAGTATGGGAACCAAACAAAGCCAAACCTCTGGCGTCTAAATGGGCAGCCATATGAGCTGGACCTGTATCATTAGATACCACGAAAGAACTATCTTTTATTAATGTTGCAAGTTCCACTATACTTAATGATTTATTTTCATTTAAAATTGAAATTGCATTAATCTCATTTGTCATATTCAATTCATTAGGACCTGGTGCAATAACTATTTTGTATTCATTGTTAAATTTTTTTTTTATTAAATCTATAAGTTCATTATAATAAGGCCATTTTTTTATTTTTAAGTGTGGAGAGCAAAAAGGGAATAATAATATGTATTTATTTAAATCAAATTTTTTTTTTATATTTTCAATATTGGAACAAGCCCAATTAAAATCAGGAAACATAGTTTTTTTAATTTTTATGCCTGAGGTTTCTAGTTGATGTTTAAATCTGTCTAAAACAGGGTTTTTATCAAATTCATCTTTAGATTTATCTTTTGGTAATGTAGTTTCAGAAGACGACCAAATGAGATTGCCAGCATTAGGAAACAATATTTTTTTATAGAAACTTGACCTAGATGAATTCTGTAAATCAAAAATTTTTATAAATTTGTATTTTTTCAATTTGCGCATAAGATTAAATAAATAAAACAAATTAAATCTTGATAATCTCTTATCTAAAATTACGTCCTCTAAATACGGATTTTGCTTAAAAAGAACAATGTAAGGCTTAGTTGTTAATAAATAGACTTTATCATTTTTGTGAAAATCAGAAATATCTTGAATTGCACCGCTTGCTTGGGCTATATCACCTAAAGAACCATGTTTGATTATAAGAATATTAGACATATTTTAAACAACTTAACACACTATCTTTATTTATGAATAAAATTTTAATTGAAGTTTCTGTTGGTGAACTACTAGATAAAATTTCAATTTTAGAAATCAAAAAAGAAAAAATTAAAGACTTGGATAAATTAAAATTTATAAATGATGAATATCTAATTTTAAAGAAACAATTGGATGAAAACATAACTTTAAATGATGAATTAAAAAAACTTTATGAAGAATTAAAGGCAATAAATACAAAACTTTGGGATATTGAAGACAACAAAAGAATGTGTGAAAAAAATAGTGATTTTGGTGAAAATTTTATAAAACTATCAAGAGATGTTCATTTTTTTAATGATGATAGAGCAAAAATTAAATTAGCAATAAATGATATAACCGGCTCAAAGATAAAAGAAATTAAACAATACACAAACTATTAAAGCATACTGGGGATAACTTTTCTCAAATCCATAGATAGTTTTGGATTAATTTTTGAATAAATAATTCCTTTTCCAAATTTCTTAAGAGCCATAATTTTACCATCAGGTGATATAATTACAGTATGTCCAAAAGTTTCTCTTTTAATTGTATTTTTTCCTGTTTGATTAGGAGCAAATATATAACAAAAATTTTCAATTGCTCTTGCTTTTAACAATGTTAACCAATGTCTTTGACCAGTTGTTTTCGTAAAGGCGGATGGAACAGTTATAAAACTTAAATTTTTTTTAGATAAGTTTCTATAAAACTCTGGAAATCTTAGATCATAACATATCGAAAGACCTATCTTTCCCCAAGGTAATTTTGCTGATACTAGTTTTTTTCCTGCCATAAAAACTTTACTTTCTTTATGTTGTTCTTTTTTTGAAACTTTTACATCAAACATATTTATCTTATCGTAATAAGTATTTATTTCACCCTTAGGTCCTATAAGAATAGATCTATTTCTTAGTTTATTTTTTTCTTTAACACACATTGATCCAATAAGTATCCATTTCTTTTTTTTTTTAGCTATAAATTTTACTTTTTTTATAATTGGATCATGTTTCATTTCATATGAATATTTAAATAAATTATTCTTGTCAGCAGACATTAATGAAGAAGTCTCAGGAGTAATTATTAAATCAGCTTTATTCTTTATTGCTTGATTAATATATTTGATAATATCCTTAAAATTTTTATTATAATTTTCGCCACTAGATAACTGAATACAAGCTACTTTCATGTTTGAAATCCATATTTTTTTTCTAGGTACTTTACAATATTATGTATAATAAAGGTTATAAATAAATAAATTATTCCTGCAGTAATGAAAGCTTCAAATGGTTTAAAAGTTAAAACATTTACTTTCCTTGCCTCACCCATTAAATCCATAATTGTTATAACACTTGCAAGAGATGTCCCCTTAAGCATTAAAATTATTTCATTTCCATAAGCTGGTAATGACTGTTTTATTGCAATTGGAATTTGTATTTTATAAAAGGTAATTTTTTTTGTAACACCAAGACTTTGTGCGGCTTCTATGTAGCCTTCTTTTATTGTTTGAAAAGCCGATCTTAAAATTTCAGACGTGTATGCTCCAGTATTTAATGAAAATGCAATAATTGCACACCAATAAGGCTCTCTGATAATTACCCACAAGAATGAATTCCTTAGAAATTCAATATTTGCTAACCCATAATATATTAAATATAGCTGAACTAATAATGGTGTTCCTCTAAAGAAGTAAGAATATCCATAAGCAAATTTATTTATTATTGGATTTTTATTTATCCTTAAAATTGCAAAAAGCAAACCTATTAACAATCCAAAAAACATTGAAGATGCAAGAAGTTTTAAAGTTATGACCGCTCCATTTAACAGACTTGGAAAAATACTGATCATTAAATTTATATCCATTAAAAACCTTTGTTGTATCTAACTTCTAATTTGTTTATTATTTTCATACTTAAAAATGTAAGAATTAAATACAGAACTGCTGCTACTGAATAAAAAAATAATGGATCTCTTGTAGATCCTGCAGCAATGTAAGACTGTCTCATTATTTCTACTAATCCAGTTACAGATATTAGTGATGTATCTTTTAGTGTAATTTGCCATACGTTACTTAAATTCGGAATAGATAATCTCAACATTTGGGGTAAAATAACTTTATAAAATTGAATATTTTTCTTTAATCCCAAAACTTTAGATGCTTCGAATTGGCCTTTATCAATTGATAAAATTGCTCCTCTAAAAACTTCCGTAGAGTATGCTCCAGATATAATGCCTATAGCAAGTGCACCGGTTATAAAAGCGTTTATCTCAATATATCCATTATATCCAAAAATTGACGCAACATACATTGCTGCTCCTGTGCCACCAAAAAATAATAAATAAATTACTAATAGTTCTGGAACACCTCTAATAATTGTAGTGTAACAATTTCCAATTACATTAAGTGTTTTATTTTTAGATAATTTTAAAGGAGTAAATATTAATGCAAACACAAATCCAATTACCATTGCAGCAATTGATACAGCAATTGTCATTAGGGTTGCGAAAAATAGTTCGTCTCCCCAACCAGTATCTCCAAATGATAGAAGTTCCATATAGATTGGCGACTATATATTATAGTCGCCACATCTAAAATTAATTACATAGAAGCGTCAAAACCAAACCATTTAATAGCAATTCTACTAATATGGCCGTCTTTTCTTGCTTTATCTATAGCTTTATTAAAGGCTTTTAAAAGTTTAGTGTCATCTTTTCTAATACCTACTCCAACGCCATTACCAAATGCACCACCTGAAAAAGTTGGTCCCACAAGCACAACAGCTTCACCAGACTTTTCAGCATAATCGGTAAATGCAACCGCAGCAGCTAACGCTACATCACATCTTCCGTTAGATAAATCAAGGTTAACCTCATCTTGTGTCTTGTAAGTTTTTAAATTTACTTTTCCTACATCTCCAGACTCAAGAAAGTTTTGGTGAATTGTACCAATTTGAGTACAAACTGTTTTTCCCGATAAAGCAGATGTCAATGTTTTCATTGCTTTATTAACAGCTGATCCACCAAGGTTTAAGTTTACAGCATCAGGAGTGTCTATTCCTTCAAGGTCTGAACCTTTCATAACTGCTAAAGACGCAACTTCATCTGCATATCCTTGTGAAAAATTAATTGTTTTCATTCTTTCCTCAGTGATTGACATTCCGGCCATGATTGCATCAAATTTTTTAGATGTTAATGCCGGTATCATTCCGTCCCAATCTTGTTCAACTATTTCACATTGTTGACCGATATATCTGCATAACTGCCAAGCTAGTTCTACTTCAAAACCAATTAATTTCCCTGAAGCATCTTTTGAATTCCAGGGAGGATAAGCGCCCTCTGTTCCAATTCTTATTTTATCAGCATTAGAACTGCTGATTAAAAATAAAGAAATTATAATCGAAAAAAAAGTTTTTTTTAATATATTCATTATTTCCTCCGTTAAAATTTAATTATTTCATAAATTGATAGAATAAAAAAGAAAATTCTAATGATTTATAGATGATGAAAAGTTCCAAGAGCAGTCAAAACTAGGTATGTAAACTCTCGATAATTTTGTATTACCAAAATTTTTATTAAATACATTAAGCCAGTTATTTACTTGATCAGGTTTTTTATCCTGACTACCTACTTGAGCTGTTATTACACCTTTTGGTTTTAATATTCTTTCTAAGGCATTCATATTTTTTGCAGCTAGATCGATGCAGTACTGATCATCATTTAAATCAACAAATATTTGATCATAAGTATTATCGTTAACTGTTTTAATACTTTCAAAAGCATCCCCCCAAACACAATTCACTGAATTTTTTTCTGTAGCTTTGTTTCCAATTTTTGCTAAGTGTTTGTCGCAAACATTTACAACCTCTGGATCTAATTCAAACCAATCAATAAAACCAAAATTTTTTGAAATACACTCTCTTGCAACACCTCCGTCACCTCCACCAATTATTGCAGCTTTTTCCTTATTTGAATTTAGATTAAGTCCGGAGTTAACAAATGTTGAGCTATATAAGTGCTCATCACTCTCAGCTACCTGAATTTCATTATCTATGAATAGTGCTTTACCAAACTGTTCTAATTCTAAAATTTCTATTTGCTGTCCAACCTCAGATTTAAATTTTTCTAAAATTTTTTTAACTATGTAAGACTTCTTTAGACCTGGCGAGCTATAATTGTCATGATAATGGTCTATAGTATCCCTATTAAATTTTTTAATAATTATATTTGTATTATCAATTTCCTCTTTAATAACATCCAAAGCTACTAAAGGGGATACTTTTGCACATGTAAAAAAATCAAAACTTATTATGCCTTTTTCAGGAAATGTATGAAAACTTATATGGCTTTCTGCAAGTAAAGCTACAAGGGTAAATCCTTGTGGTTCAAACTTATATTTTGTTATTTCTAATACTGTTACTTTTGCAATTTTTGCAATTTTATAGACTAATTTTTCATAAAAAGCTGGATCGTATTCTTTCTTTGTTCCTAAAATATCAAGTGTAATATGTTCACCAACTTTTGTTGTCATTCTAATTTTTTTTATATGTTTTGCTCTTATTTAAAACTTTTTTCATTTCATTTAAACTTAAAAGTTTAGGCCGTCCTAATAAGAGAGCTTTGATGTACTGTTTGGCAAGATTATCTACTTCCTCTGCTAATTCAAATGCTTCTGCAAGACTAGATCCAAATGTAATTTGTCCATGATTAGCGATTAAACATGCAAATCTGTTTTTTAAAGCTTTAAGAATATTTTTTGATAATTCTCTCGTTCCATAAGTTGCATATTTTGCACATTTAATATCTGATCCGCCAGCTAATGCCACCATGTAATGAAATGAAGGTATTTTTTTATTATGTGTTGATAGAGCTGTAGCATTTGTAGAATGGGAATGAACTATTGCTTTAGCATTTGTCTTTGAAATATATATGTCTTGATGGAATCTCCATTCAGAAGAAGGTTTTTGTTTATTGTTAAACTCACCTTTTAGATTTACAAAAACAATATCTTTTACTTTTAAAGATGAATATTTTTGACCTGAAGGGGTTATTAGAAATCCATTTTTATATCTTATTGAAATATTACCTGATCTTAATGCTGATAATTTTTTATCATTAAGCATTTTAGCAAATTTAATAATTTCTTTTTTTTGTAGTTTCATTTTATTTATATATAATAGTTCTAAATTTTGATTAGAATAAATATATGGCTTTTTTTCAACCAGATAAATTACCGAATTTAATGGTTGCTCCAAATGGAGCCAGAAAAGTAAAGAAAGATCATCCTGAGGTACCTTTAACAATAAAAGAGACTGTTGAAGTAGCTAAAAACTGCTTTGAAGCAGGTGCTAAAGCAATCCATTTACATGTAAGAAATGATAAAGGAGAACATGTACTTGATGCCGGCTTGTATAAAGAAGCTTTAAAAGAGTTAGAATTTCAAGTTCCAAATATGCACATACAAGTTACAACTGAAGCAATAGGAAAATATTCCCCAGATGATATGAGGAAACTTGCTTATGATGTTACCCCACCAGGAACTTCTATTGGCACATCTGAATTAATACCTTCCAGAAAACCCTCAATCGAAGATATTAAATTGTATAAATATTTGACTGAAGCTGGGACAAAAATTCAACATATTTTGTATAACCCAGATGACATAGATTTATTAATTGATCTTTTGAAAAAATCAGAAATTCCTGTAGATGGGGTGTGGTGTTTATTTGTAATTGGTCATTATACTGGCAAAATTAGTTATCCAGAAAAGATTCCTGAGTTCATTGAAAAAATGAAAGTAAATAGTGTTAATTTTGACTGGTCTATATGTGCGTTTGGAAAAGAAGAAATGAGTTGTCTAGAAAAGGCAGTTAGTCTGGGTGGTAAGATAAGAGTAGGATTTGAAAACTCTTTATTTATGCCGGACGGAGAAATTGCACCTGATAATCATTCAAAGATAAAAGCAGTAAATAAGCTTTTTAATTTATCTTAAAATATTTGAATATTTTTTTAAAATCGAATTAAATTCTTGATTTGAATTAGCAGAACCCAAAATAAATCTATCTGGTCTTACTAAAATAGCTTTTGAATTAATATTTTTTAAATAGGCTGATATACTTTTTAAGTTATTCACTTTTAGTAAAGAACAATTTTTTATATTTTTTGCTCTAATTCCAGAGGACAGTATTATAATTCCTTTTTTTGAAAAATAATCGTCCAAATTTTTTTTATTTTTTAATTTAAATTGAGGAAAAATTTTTCCTCTATTTTTATCTTTCACATGTCCTATACCATCTCCTAATTTTGGTTTAATTGATTTCATACTTTTTATGCCTTTATCATTGGAGCTTATATTTTTAGTTATTTGTATTGATTCTACTGCATTTACAAACTCTCCCATTCTCATAGTTGTTTCAATATATTCTTTAGCATTAAGCGACCTTTCAGATTGATATGAATTTAAAAGAGCCTCATTATGTTTAACTCTTAAACATAATGAAATTTTCCATGCTAGATTTGATGCATCTCTTATTCCAGCACACATTCCTTGTCCCATAAATGGAGGCATTAAATGAGCGGCATCTCCAGCAATAAATATTCTACCATTGCGCCATTTTCTCGCCATTGCTGATTTAAAGGTATAAACAGTCTTCCTTTCAATTATAGCTTCGCTTTTCTTAATCCAAGGTTTTAAAAAATTCCAAATAAAATGTTCAGATAAAACTTTTTTATCGCTAAGATTTTTTTTAATTGCAAATTCCCATCTTCTTCTTTTACCGACATTTCTACAGTAAGTTGCGGGTTGTTTAGGATTTGAATACTGAATTGTCCTATCCGGTAAATTTTTTTTATTCTTTTTTAAAATTAGGTCTACAACCGCCCATTTCTGTGTAAAACCTAAGTTATTCATCTTTGTTTTCATTTGTCTTCTAGTAATTGAATTAGCTCCATCACATCCAACTAAATATTTTGACTTAATATGAAAAATTTTTTTGCTTTTAGAATTAATGTATTTGATATTTACATTATTTTTAGAATTTTTAATTTTTAATACATTTGCATTCTGCTCTATTAATACTTTTTTATAACTTTTTAATCTTTTTCTGAGCTGTTTTTCCAAATCTGGTTGATGGAATCTATAACTTGGGTACCAACCATTATCTGTAATTTTTTTTGGTCTAGGCCAATCTAATATTACTTTTTGCTTCGAATTAACAAATTTTGTACCTTTGTTTATAATAGTATATTTCAAAAAATTTTTTGTTATCCCTATAGTTTGAAATACCCTCATTATTTCGTCATCAAAATGAACAGCTCTGGGTAATGGATAAAAACTTTCTTCTTTATCAAGTATTAAAATTGAAAAACCATGCATAGCAAAAAGATTTGCTAAAGTTCCCCCCGTAGGACCTAATCCTACAATAACTATATCAAATTCTCTCATTGATATTTTTATTTATTTTTTTTATTTAAGTTAGAATATAACCATGGACAATCGATTAACAATGGCGCTTGTTTTCCTTGAGATGCAGTCTCAAGTCTTTTATTTCTGAATTTCATTCTTTCTTCATCAGGTAAATAAAGTCTTTCATGTCCCCAAAAACTAGGTCCCTCAAATGTTTCTATAGGTTGCCAAGTTTCTGGATCAATAATTCGCCCTCCCCAACCATTTTCAATAAAAAAACCAGATGGTGTTATTGAATAAAAAGATGTCATGTAATCATTTGTGTGTCTTCCAATTGTGTAAGCGATTGCATTATCTTTATACTGTAATAAGTCATAACCTTGGCCAACATCATCAAGATTATTATATTCAACCATAAAATGGTGAAAGCCTGTTCTTCCAGAACCAAACAACGCTAAACTATGGTGCCTTCCATTAACATGAAAAAAGCATAATGATATAGGTGTATGGCTATAATCACTAATTTTAAAGCCCATTATATCTCTATAAAAAGGTATTAAATCGTCAATTTTTTTTACATGAACCACAGCGTGACCCATTCCTAAGGCTCCTGTCTTAAATCCAGAAATAGGTCTTCCAGGCTTAAAAGGATCAGTGTCTAACATTGGTTTATAAACAAGTTCTATACGGTTCCCTTGTGGATCATCAAAATAAATCAAATCTTCAACAAAACGTTTATCTGCTAAAGAAGATTTACCTTGTTGAATAACTGTTTTATTTTTTTCAAGTTTTGATGCAAAAATTTGAAGATCTTCTTTAGTTTCAACTTCCCACCCTAAAAAACCAAGGTCATCTCCATTTTCGCCTGTGATAGTTAATCTTTGTTTTTGATCATCCATACGAAAAGATAAAATATCTTTTCCACGATCTATCATTTGCATGCCTAAGTACTTTTGTGAATAAATAGACCAATCCTCAAATTTATCAGAATTAACTCCAACATAACTAAGTGCTTTAACTGCCATTTGATTAATATACTAGATTTTGAAAGAGCCCGCTATGAAATTAGCGGGCTCGGAATTAAACGATTAACCGTCTATTTTAGAAATTACTTCTCTTGCTCTTTTTAAAACAGCATCTCCATCAAGGCCTTTGCCTTTCATTTCTGCTAACCAGTCTGCTTCGATTGGAGCTAGTATTTTTTTGTATTCAGCTAAAACTGAGTCTGATGCAATAGTAATCTCATGACCAGGTGTGTTTTCAACCTGTACCTTCATTTTAGCATTCTGAGTATCAATCAGATTAGAAGCCCAGTCTCCGAACCACTGACCTGAATGTTTATCTATGCATCCTTTTGCTGCTGAAGAAAGGCCATTATACTTTCCTTCATTCATTATTAATCCAAATGTTGCATTAGTAATGTTAACCTCGGTATGATATTTTGTTACATCGAATAATCTAAATGAACCAATAGCTGTATAAGGAAAAGGAGTTCCATCTATAACACCTTTGTTTAATGCTTCAGAAGTTCCTGGCGCTGGTACTTTTACCCCTGTTGCTCCTAAAGTTTTAAGTATAGTTCCAGCTATTTTGCTTGGTACTCTCATTTTTTTACCTTTGAAATCTGCAGGTTTGACTACTTTTGTATCCTTCATATGGATTTGATATCCCGGGTTGGAATGTAAACCTATAAGTTTAATTCCAGCCATTTCTTTATCAAGGTAACCTTCCTCATAAAGAGTGTTCAAAGCTCTAGATCCTGCTTTTGAAGTTTTTGTTAAAAATGGTAATTCAACAACAGAACTTAGTGGGAATTGACCACCAATGTATCCTAATACTGTCCAAGAAATATCTGCAACACCTGATGTTACAATATCATATTGTTTAGGAGGACTTCCTAAAACTCCACCTGCATACATTTTTACATTTAAAGCACCATTTGAGCATTTATTTACCTTATCTGCCCAAGCAGCTAAAATCTTACTTGCTATGAATGCTTTTGGTGGTTCAAAAGTTGCCAACTTTAATTCAGTAGCAGAAGCTGAACTAATAATGCCTAAGGAAAAAATTCCTAAAACAATTCCAATTAATTTTTTTTTCATATTAATTTCCCTCTGTTAAAAATAATTTAAGAAAGTCTATAGTGAAATCTAGATGATTTCATCCTTAATTGTGTTAGATAAAATACCAATTTCAGTAATTTCTATCTCAACTTTATCACCAGGTTTCATAAATATTGGAGGGTTTCTTTTAAAACCTACTCCTCCTGGAGTTCCAGTTACAAGAACATCTCCTGCTCTCCAAGCCATAGCTTTAGAAACATAAGAAATTAAGATGGGTATATCAAATATGAGTTGACTTAATTTTGCATTCTGCATGACCTCACCATTTAATCGAGTTTCAATAGTTAGATTTTTATAATCTTTTATATCTTCTGCTAAGACCATGTGAGGACCGAAGCTTCCTGTCTTTTCAAAGTTTTTTCCCATTCCAAATTGTCTTGTATGTCTTTGCCATTCTCTAATAGTACTTTCATTATAACAAGAATATCCAACTATGTGTTTTAGTGCATCATCTGGTTTTATATGTTTTCCACCCTCGCCCATGATTACCGCCATCTCACCCTCAAAGTCTAAGCTCTGAGAAACAACTGGTCTTTGAATTGATTGCAAGTGTGCAGTCTGACTTTCTGGAAATCTGTGGAATATAACAGGATTTTCCTCTACTGTCCTGTTAGTTTCTTTTACGTGTTCACTATAATTTAAACCAACACATATAATTTTTCCTGGATTTGGTATTAATGGTAAATATTCAATATCTGAAACATTTAAATCTCCTGGATTATTCTTTGCATAATTTTTTGCTTCATGGATACCTTTGTTTGAAATTAAATCTTTTAATGTGTTTGAATTAGAAATTTTTCCAGTCAAATCTGTTATTTTATTATTGTTGATAATGCCAAATTTTTTTTGTCCATTATGCGTAAAGGAAATAAATTTCATAAGTAATACTTTCTATTTTTGGTACAGTTTATATGGTAATGTTTAAAGAATTTGAAGCAACATTTTTATGATTTCTAAAGTCAGTAGAGTTTTTGATTATTCAGCTATGGCGTCGGGTATTATATTATTTTTATTAGCTGTATTAACTTTTTGTGATGTTTTTGGAAGACGTTTTTTAAACTCTCCAGTTACAGGCACAATTGAGCTAGTTGAAATAGGCATGGCTTTAGTTGCGTTTCTTGCTATGCCAAGAGCTTTTTTCTTAAATGCAAATGTATCAGCAGACTTTATTAATAATTTAAATTTAGGGTTATTTAAAACTTATTTAGTGATTTTAAAGTTTATTTTAATGATCTCAATAATGTCATTAATGGCATACTCAACAACTTTAACTTCTTATAAATTTATGATTAATCAAAGAGTAACTATCGATTTAGAACTTTATTTTTATCCATTTTATTTCATATGCTCTATTGGGATGTGGTTAAGTGTACTTGCTATTCTAGTTTGGTTTGTAAAAACTCTTTTAGTAAATAATTTAGAGAAACAAGCTTAATGGGTATTGATGCTGTAATTAATGGTGGCTTAGCTTTCGCTGCGGTATTAATTTTAATGGTGTTGAATGTTCCAATAGGTATTGCAATGTTAGTAGTTGGCTTTACTGGTTTTGCAATGATATCAGGTTTTGATCCAGCGATATTTGTACTAGGAACCGCTCCATTTGACGCTGTATCTAAATATACATTATCGGTTTTACCACTCTTTGTTTTGATGGGAAATCTTGCAAATAGCTCCAATCTATCAAGAAATCTTTATGATGCAGCTTATGCAGTTGTAGGTCATTATAAAGGTGGACTAGCAATGTCAACTGTAGGTGCCTGTGCTGGTTTTGGAATGATTTGTGGATCATCAATTGCTACAGCTGCTACAATGTCTCAAATGGCCGGTCCAGAAATGAGAAGACATGGATATAGTGATGCTCTAATAAGTGGCTCTATTGCATCAGGTGGAACACTCGGGATTATCATTCCTCCAAGTGTAATATTGGTCATATATGCATATTTAACAGAACAATCTGTTCAGGAACTTTTTTTTGCTGCATTAATTCCAGGGATAATTGCTGTTGTACTTTATATGATAGCAATAAGGGTTTATCTTTTAATTTATCCATCACAAGGTGGATACGGAGTTAAGATGCCATTGAGGGAGAGGATTTCTGCCCTCTCAAAAGTTTTTCCAATTTTTTTAATTTTTGTAATCATGATGGGTGGACTTTACTTAGGTTTTTTTACAGCAACTGAAAGTGCAGCTGTAGGAGTAATATTAGTATTAGTTTTTATATTTTTTAGAGGTCAATTAAATTTAAACCTTTTGAAAGACGCGGTTTGGACAACGATCAAAACCGTTGGATCATTATATTTAATTGTAATTGGAGCAAGTATATTTAATTATCTAATAACTGTTACTCAATTGCCTTTTGCAGTAGTTGATTTTATTAATTATCTTGAGCTTACTCCGTTAGGAGTAATTCTAGTAATTTGTGCAATATATTTAGTTCTTGGAACTGTTATGGACTCGTTAGCAATGTTATTTTTAACTATTCCAGTTTTCTATCCAGTAATAGTTGATGCAGGGATAGACCCTGTATGGTTTGGAATATTTGCGGTAATTGTTGTTGAATTTGGATTAATTTCTCCTCCTGTTGGTATGAATTTATTTGTAATTAAAGGTGTTATGCAGAAAACACCCTTGCAAACCATTTGGTTTGGTACGCTTCCTTTTTTAATGACAGATGTAATTAGACTTGCATTAATTATAGCTTTTCCAGCTATATGTTTGTATTTGCCTAGTCTGATGACTCCGTAGAATTATTAAAATTTCGAAAGTAATTAAAATAAATTAATCCAAAGATAGCTCCAACGAGGATTAATATATATTGATAAAACTTCAAAAGAACAAATACAACTGGTAAATCTTTTCCAGGGTTTTGAGCGATAAAATTTTCAGTGCCGTCTTTGTATAAATCAATTGGTCCAAAAGTTGCGTAGAGACCATAAATAAAAATATATACGCAAGGTAGCATTGAAACTAATAAAAAAATTTTATTTTTTTTAATTAATTTTAATAAGTTTGCAGATACACCAACTAACACTAAGCCAACTAAAGATAATATTAATGGATTCATTACCATACACCTATCATAATTCCATCGTCTTTGGTATAATCTCTATCTTTCAAAACAAATTCGTCTGTTGCCGCAACTCTATTTTTTCGATTAGTAATCCTATCAAGGAGGATATCTTTCATTTCATCAACTATTTTTGAGTATTTAGTTGACTGTCCTATATCATTAAATTCATCAGAATCATTTATTAAGTCAAATAATTGAGGAGGAAAACCTTTGTAGTAAATATACTTCCACTTGTTATTTCTGATCATATATGCCCTAGCATCAGATGGACCAATATTTAAAATTTTTCTGGCCTCATTAAATGAATAATCAATTTCGCTAAATACACTTTCCTTCCAATTTAATACTTTGTTACCTCTTATAATTGGAAGTAAAGACTGTCCCTCTAGACGATGTCTGCTTACTTTACTTTCAACAGAGTCTAAGAAAGTTGGAAGCAAATCAATAGCTTCAACAAATCTCTTTTCTCTTGTGCCTCTATTATTGTCAGATAAACTACTAGGGTCATAAATAATCATTGGGACTTTAACAATTTGTTCATGGAATAATTCTTTTTCACCTAGCCAATGATCACCCTGGTAGTCACCATGATCTGAGGTAAAGACTATCATAGTATTTTTCATAAAATCCTTATCTTCTAGAAATTTAAATAATCTTCCAAGATTGTCATCAATTTGTTTTATCAATCCCATATATCCTGAAAGGACGGTATTTCTCACCTCTTCTCTTGAAAAAGTTTTTGAAATATTATTTTCCATAAATGCTTTATAAACAGGATGATCTATTTTTTTTTCATTATTACTTCTATGAACTGGATAAAATTGGTTTGCAGAATACATATTGTGATAAGGTGCAGGTGCAATATATGGCCAATGAGGCTTTATGTATGACAAATGTAAGAACCAAGGATTTTCTCCACTCTCTTTAATAAACTCCATCGATCGATTGGTCATAAATGCAGTTTCTGAGTGTTCTTCTTTAACTCTTGCTGGTTTATTCGAGTTTCTTAATCTCCATCCGCTAAGAATTTTTCCATTTTCATCTACTGATGAATTTGCCCAACTATCCCATGGATTATTACCTTCATATCCAAGTTTATTTAACCATTCATTGTAAGATAATTTTTTGTTTGAATTTTTAATATGGTTATTTGGGTGAAGTCCGTCATCTCTCTCATAAGGCTCAAACCCTGGCTCACTAACTGTCAAACCTATTTCTGTATTTTTTGAAATTCCAAGTCTATTCATTCCATCTATATCAGGTCGCATATGAGTTTTACCAACAACTCCAGTTCTTATTCCTGATTGTCTTAAATAATCTCCAATAGTTAATTCCCCTATTGGTAAGGGTATTTGATTCCATGTTGAGCCATGACTAAAAACTGTTCTTCCGGTGTAATATGATGCTCTTGAAGGCCCACAAACAGGTGCTTGAACATAAGCTGATTCAAACAATACTCCTTTTTTTGCTAACCCATCTATATGAGGTGTTTTTAGATGTGGATGACCATAACAAGATAGATAATCAAATCTTAGCTGATCAGCCATTATAAATAATATATTTTTAACTTTATTCATTACCTTTCAAACATTTTTTTTAGACCATTTGTAGATGCTTCACACACACCTTTTTCTGTTATTAAGCCTGTCACATATTTTGCAGGTGTAATATCAAAAGCAAGATTCATGGATTTACTCTTTTTAGGATAAATCAAAACTTTACTTATGTTATTTTTATCATCTTTTCCCTCTATATAAGATAGTTCTTCTGTGTTTCTCTCTTCAATTGGTATCTTATTATAATCTTTTGTTTCCCAATCAATAGTGGAGCTTGGCAAAGCTACATAGAAAGGTACATTATTATCATGTGCAGCCAAAGCTTTTAAATAAGTACCAATTTTATTACAAACATCACCCGTTGATAAAGTTCTATCAGTACCCACAATACACAAATCCACCTCACCTCTTTGCATTAAAATACCACCTGTATTATCTGTAATAATTGTATTTGGTATACCCTCTTCATTTAATTCAAATGAAGTTAAATTTGCACCTTGATTTCTTGGTCTAGTTTCATCGACCCATACATGTACAGGAATACCTTTTTTATATGCATGGTAAATTGGAGAGGTTGCAGTACCCCAGTTAATGGTTGCTAGCCATCCAGCATTACAGTGTGTAAGTATATTTACTGTATTTTTCTTTTTATTATATATTTCCTCAATAATATTAAGACCATTCAAACCAATATTTTTACAGAAATTTATATCTTCATTGCATATTTCGTCAGCTTCTTTTAATGCAACATCAAATAAATCTTTAGGATTTACAAAAGACAATTTGTTATTCATTCTATTAACTGCCCATTCTAGATTAATTGCAGTTGGTCTTGCATTAACTAATTTTTCTGAGCTTTTTTTTATAAAATCTAAGTCATTATTTTCTTTAACAGCCAAAACTATTCCATAAGCAGCAGTAGCTCCTATTAAAGGAGCCCCTCTTACTTCCATAGTTTTTATAGCAACAACTGCTTCGTCCAATGTTTTTAGTTCTTTAATGATAAAATTATGAGGAAGTTTTGTTTGATCAATAATTTTTACAAAATTATTTTCAAACCATATAGTTCTATATTCTTTGCCCTCTATTCTCATTTATTGAGTACTCTTCCAGCTATAGTTTTAAGCTTATCTACAGTTTTTTTAGTTCTTTTTTCCGGAGCTGTTATTATTGCTACATCTAGGCAATTATTTGTTGGATCTTTAGGGTCTATATTATCCTCAAAATTGTCAATTAAATTTTTGATCATACTTTTTGCTTTGGAAGCATTCTCTAATAAGACTTTTATTACTTTCTGGACATCAACATTTTCATGATCTGGATGCCAACAATCATAATCTGTTATCATTGAAACAGATGCATATCTAATTTCTGCTTCTCTTGCTAATTTAGCTTCTGGCATATTAGTCATTCCAATTACATCAGCTTTCCATGATCTGTAAAGTTTCGACTCAGCCAAAGTTGAAAATTGAGGACCTTCCATTACTACATAAATCCCTCCCCTTTGATAATCTATTCCCTCTTTATTAATTGCATCTTCGCATGCATTCATTAAACCTTTAGAGGTTGGATGTGCCATTGATACATGAGCAACTATTTCCTCATCAAAAAAAGTTTTATTTCTTGCAAAAGTTCTATCTATAAATTGATCAATAATTACAAATTTACCAGGGGGTAGATCTTCTTTTAGTGAGCCAACTGCAGAGACAGAAACAATATCTGTTACACCCAATTGTTTTAATGCATCAATATTTGCTCTGAAATTTATATTTGAAGGTGAAATAAAGTGCCCTTTTCCATGTCTTGGTAAAAAATATATCTCTTTATTATGATAATTTGTTTTTAAAATCTTATCTGATGGTTTTCCCCAAGGAGTATTTATATCTATTAATTTTCTGTCTTTAAACTCTTCTACGTCGTAGAGACCGCTTCCTCCAATTATTGCTAATTTATTATTTGCCATGTAAAAACCATTTATAATGTATTTATAAATAACTATTATGGATTTAAAAGATTATATTCGTTCAATTAAGGATTATCCCAAAAAAGGTATTTTATTTAGGGATATTACTACTTTGATTAAAGATGAGCGTGCTTTTGAAGATACAATTAATCAAATTATAGAGAGAACTAAAAAGTTTAAAGTAGATAAAATTGCAGCAATTGAGTCTCGTGGCTTCGTATTTGCCTCTGCTGTTTCATATATATTAAAAAAACCATTTATAATGTTAAGAAAAAAAAATAAACTACCTGCTGATGTGCATTCTGTTGATTTTGAGCTTGAATATGGAACTGCAACAATAGAGGTTCACAAAGACTCTATTTCTGAAAATGAGTCAGTATTAATAATTGATGACTTAATTGCTACCGGAGGTACAGCAGAAGCGGCGGCGAAGCTTGTTGAAATTTCAAAGGGCAAAGTTGCAGCCTTTATATTTGTTATTAATCTTTTTGATTTAGGAGGTTGTGATAATCTTATAAATAAAGGATACAAAGTTGAAAATTTGATGGAGTTCCCAGGTCATTAATTCAAAAAGGACTTTAATGGTAGCGGGAAGTGGGATCGAACCACTGACCTCGGGCTTATGAGTCCCGCGCTCTAACCAACTGAGCTACCCCGCCAAAATTGTTGTGAGTTATAATAGAAATTTTCAATAAGGCAATCAACTATTAAAATACTAAGTTTTTTTTACACCAGTTGGATGTGGTTTGCCATTAATAACCAGTTTTGGATCTATGCTTACATCAATTAATTCTGGTCGATTTTCTAAATAAGATTTAACATTGTCAATTAACATTATATCTTCAAGAAATTTTTCTAATCTAGGAAATTTTTTTATAATAGTTGGATCCAATAATTTAGACAGATCTAAATGATGAAATGTTACAAAATCACATGCCCTTGGCTCATCAAAAATAAAAAAATTTTTGTTGCTCTCCTTCAAGGCTTTTTCAAGATCTTCAAATCTCGATAATAAAAATGGCATCATATCATTTTTTTTTTTAATAAACTTTTCTCCTGTTGCAAAATTTACTGTTGGGTTAAGTGGCATGAAAAGCTCTTGAGAGCTTTGCATAATAGCATTTGCTTTAGCATTTAATATTGGATCAGTTATATTAATTCCTGCTAAATTTTCTATAAATGTCATTATTGCCATGCTTTGACAAATCTCATGTTTCTTATCTACAATTAACATGGGTAATTGTTTAAAGGGAATATTAGGTTTTATTTCTGACCATTCCTTATCATAATAATCCCATGACATGACATCATCATATTCAATCTCAGTATAATGAAATAATAAACGGGGAGCTTCTGCTAGTGCTCTCATTTTGAAATATATTAATTCCAATTTATGTTTCATATCAATTTTTATGAAGCTATAAATTTTATTAGATAATAGAGAATGCCAGTTATTATTGTTGCATAAATGAAACCAATAATAAATAATTTTAAGATAATTTTATTGTCGTCATATTTTGATTTTAAATAAACATAAATAATCGTATATATTCCTACGATTGCAATACTTAGTAGAATATCAGTTGGATTCATTGAATTTCATCAAAAAATAATTTTTTTTGTTTATATGTAAAAGGATACTCTTTTCCGATTGGTTGAAATTTTGTTTTAATAACCATAAGATTTTCTTTTCCAATTTTTATTTTCCAGGTAAGTTTTACATCACCATTAAATAGTCTCAATGCTCCTAATTTTGAGAATCTCCATCCATCTTCAGATATGACGTTGCCATCTTTATATCTTTTGTAACTTTCACTATCAAAAATGTAGGTTACTTCTCCGTCAGTTCTTTCATCATTGAGAGTAATTGCATAGTTATTTAAAAATTCAGCTGTTTGACTTTTATTTAATCCTCTTTTTGAAACAGATTTTAAAAAATCTGTAGTTTTATCTACAGCTTCATCTATTTTTGAATCGCTATATGAAAAATTCGAAAATAATAGAGCAATAAAAAGCACTAATATGCTTTTTGATAATTTATAAATCATGATTTCTCCTAATATAACATTTAGACCTTATTATTCAAATTTATGTAGTTTTATTTTGATTGTTTTAATTAAATCAAAATAATAAGATTAATTAAAAAAAAGAGAGGAAAAATATGAATAAAATTAAAACTTTATCAAAAAGTTTAGTGAGCTTTTTCTTAGTTATTTCATTTGTAATTTCTTCAACTGCAGCTTTCGCAGAGATTGTTGGACGTTTATCTGTTCATTGGAGTCCTAAACATCACAGCGCAAAGCATGCGCAAATTTTCGCAGATGAAGTAAACAAAAGAGCTAATGGTAAGCTTAAAATTGAGGTATATCCATCGAAACAACTTTTTGGGATTAGAGAAGTTATGGGTGCTGTAACTTCTGGAGCTGTTGAATTAGGTGGAATTGTTGGTGTAGTAAGCTTTCCGCCAATTAATAAGAACTTTAATGTAGCTTCATTTCCAGGATTATTTAATTCTTGGGAGCAACAAAGAGGATTTTTTCAAAATTCTCCTAAGGGAAAAGAAATTTGGGGAGAGTTAACTAAAAAAACTAATTCAACTTTAGTGATGTACAACCCCGTTGGACCAGTAATGTCAATTTCTAGTGCTAGAGAGTTGACTGGTATTGATGCAATGAAAGGTTTAAAAGCACGAAGATTGCTTAAGAGTGAGGAGCCTATGTGGGATGCGCTTGGTGCAAATCGTGTCTCTTTAAAGACTGGAGAGGTATATAATGCTCTTCAATCTGGAATGATTGATACAATAAATAGTCCTCCTGGAAGTATTAAAGCATATAGTTGGTGGGAATTTTTAAAATACGCTCAAAAACCTTATCAATATTATGCTGATGCATATATAATGGCAAACTCTACTTGGTTTAATAGTTTACCAGCGGACTTACAAAAAATAATCATGGATGTTGGTAAAGAAGTTGGAACACTTTCAACAGACAGAATTATGGATCATGGTGAAACTGTTCTAAAGGAATTTCAAGACAGAGGTGGTGTTGTAACTACTCTTTCAGGAGATGAAAAAGCTAAATTTGATAAGTTAATGAAAGATAAAGTTATGCCTGCTATGGCGAAAATGATTGATGCTGACGCGTTAACAGCAGCTCAAGAATACGCTAAAAATAACTAAGGTTATTTGCTTAGACTTTAGAAATGAAAGCATTGCGAGCAGTTAACAATTTTTTAGCTTCAGCTTCATTAACTCTCGCAATGTTGATAATATTTATTATGGTTGCTGCTTTATTTTTAAGCGCGACTACAAGATTCATAACAGGAACTGGATTTGCTTGGTTTATAGAATTACCACCTGTTTTAGTTAGCTGGTTAGTTTTTCCACTTTTGGGCCCATTATTAAAAAAAGGACAGCATATTAAAGTAGATTTTTTAACTCCATTATTATCAAAAAAAAATAAAGAATTTTTGTTTTTGATTGTAAATATGGTTGCATTCATATCAGCCTGTATTTTTTTTAAAGCAGGTATTGATGCAACAACAATGTATTTCAACTTAGGTCAAGTTATGGAAATTGAAATTAGTATTCCAATATGGTGGATGTTTTTAGCTTTCCCTGTAGGTTTTTTAATATTAGCTCTTACTTCGTTAGAGTTATTATTTGATAACGTAATTAATTTAATAAAAAATTAAATGTTTGCGTTAGCATCAATTTTATCACTATTAACATTAGTTATTTCAGTTCCAATTTTTTTAGTTTTTGGTTTAGGCAGTTCTATCGCTGCTATTGGTGGCCTAAATTTACCTTGGTCAGTTTTAATTCAAGTCTCTTTTGGAGCTCTGACCAAACATGTTCTTATCGCTGTACCTTTATTTATATTTAGTGGAATGGCAATGCTAAAAGGAGGAGCAGCCTTAAGGCTTGTAAAATTTGCAACTACATTAGTTGGGCATTGGCCAGGTGGGCTTGGTGTTGCAATGGTTATTGCCATGGGTTTCTTTGCAGCATTTTGTGGATCTATATTAGCTGCAATTACAGCTGTTGGAACAATTATGATGCCTAAAATGATAGAGCAAGGCTATCCGACCCCATTTGTAGTCGTGCTAGCAGCATCTGCAGCATTACTTGAAGCTTTAATCCCTCCTTCAAATGCTGCTATTTTATTTAGTGCTCTTACATATGTACCAGTTTCTAAAACATTTGCAGCTGGAGTAATTCCTGGAATTATACTTCTTGTTTTAATGGTTTTGTTAGTTTTGTTTAAATGCAGACACATAAGAGCAGATAAAAAAGCTACTTTTAAGGAAAGATTTAGTTCATTTATTGCTGCACTTCCTGCCTTGATTACACCAGTAATAATTTTGGGCGGAATATACGCTGGTTTTTTAACCCCATCAGAGTCTGCAGCTATAGCGGGTGTTTATGCGGTAGCGATAGGTTTTTTAATTTACAGAGAATTAACTTTTTCATCTTTATTGAGTTGCTTGAAAGACACCGCTATTATTACTGCAGTAATATTTTCTATTATTGCAACAGCTACCTTTTTAAGTGTTGTGCTTACTTATACTCAAGCACCACAAAAAATCATAACCTATTTTACAGATATGGGGGTAAGTGTAAATTTATTCTGGATTATGTTAGGGACAATATGTTTAATCTTAGGAACATTTATTGAGATAGTACCAGTATTTTATTTAACTGTTCCAATTTTTGCAGCGTTAACTTTATCATTTGATCAAAGCTTACTTCATTTATATGTTGTTTTTGTAGCTTTTGCTGGAATAGGAATGATTACGCCGCCAGTTTGTGTTGGGATATACACTGCTGCTGGTGTTATAAAAGAAAATCCTGCTAATGCATTTAAAGAAGTTCCATTATTTACAATAGTTGGAATAATTTATGGGATTTTAATGATTTTATTTCCAAAATTTTCGACTTGGTTACCTAGTCTTCTTTAATTAATCTAACTTTCCTCTAATTTCTTCTTCACAGATATTTCTAGCCTCTTGAGGTGTGATTTCTTTGGTAATTTTACTTTTTGCAAGCACGCATGCTGAAATTGATTTTTTTAAACTAAATTCCTCATACTTTCCAACACTGTAATAAAGAAAAATTACTGCTATAGCTAAAAACAACAGTAATTTATAATTTTTATACATTGATAAGATTATATATTCATTTAATAAAATAAGAAAATATAATCTTATGAATGAAATTTCTTAAATTATTTATACCAATTATTTTATTAGTATTTGTTTTTGATCTATTAATTAATTTAATGTTACCTAATAGTATTAAAAAAAAAATTGGGACATCTAGAAATTATTCACTTAAGTCTGTTGAATTCCATCATTTAATAGCCCCAAATATAAATGTAAATGAGTTTTGGGGTGAGAGAAAATATAAAGTAAAAACAAATGAATTATCTATGAGAATTGGTAAAGATAAAAATTTAGAAGTAGATAGAAGCAAGGATTATGTTGGTTTTATTGGTGACTCATTTGTGTTTGGATCTGGAATTAACTACGATGACCATTTTATATCAAATTTAAGCAATAATTTTTCAAATTCTCTTAACTTGGGTTACGTAAGTTATTCTCCATCAATCTATTTTAAAAGACTAAAGCATATTTTGGAAAATGAAAGATTAAAATTTAAAACAATTTTTTTATTTATTGATCACTCTGATATTCAAGATGAAGGTTTGTTTTATAGAGAAGATTTAAATGGTAACATTGTTAGAAAATGGCTTAGTGATAGTGACGTAAAAGCAAAAAATAGAAAATACAAAGTAAAAAATTATTTAAAACAAAACTCTTTTATTTTTAAGTTATATGAAAATATTACAGCTCCTACTATGTCAGAAAATTCAGAAAAATGCCTAAGCAAATTTAAAAACATAGATTATAAAAAATATATAGACTCAGAAAGGTTTGGATATAGTCTTAACAAAAATTTAAAAAATCAAGATTGGATTAAAAAAGGGTTAATTAAAACAACAAATTATTTAGATAAAATAAAGAGATTATCTGAAAAATATAATTTTAAACTTATAATTGTTTATTATCCCTCTGCTATTGAAGTTATTGATAATATAGAATTAAAAAATAGTAGTCACTATAATTTTTTAGCGGAATGGTCATTAGCTAATAAAATACAATTAATCAATACAAATTATGATTTTATAAGAAAAAAAAATATCAATGATTATTTAAATAATTTTATTCACTGCGATGTTCATTGGAATAAAAAAGGTCATAAAATTATAAGTAATAATATTAATAAATTTATTAATGATTAAATTTAAAATAATTTTTTTTGTTTTAATAATTGATTTAGTTTTATCAAATTTAATTTTTAAAAACACAATTTATTGGTCAAATATAAATTGGGAAAAAAAATGGTGGAGAGTGCCATCAAATGATTATCATCATGCAATCCTTCCTAACATTGATCAGATTGAAAAATGGGGTGGAAAAATTGAAAAACGAGTTATTACTAATTCTATTGGTTTTTTTGATAAAGTGAATAGAGAAGTTAAGAAATCTAACGAAACCAAAAAAAGAATATTATTAATTGGCGACTCATTTATTGAAGGGTCTGGACTTCCATATGAAAAGACTTTTGCAGGATTATTAGATTCACATTTAGGACCCAAATATGAAATTCTTAATTCAGCCCTAGGCTCTTATTCACCAAGTATTTATTACAAAAAAACAAAATTTTACATTGATAAAGGTTTTAAATTCGACCAAGCATTAGTATTCCTTGATGTGTCAGATATTTTTGATGAACTTTTTATTAAATTTGATTCTAGTGGAGATATTTTAACATTTGAAGAAACTAAAAAACAAAATTTTGCAAAAAAAGCTTTTTACTCAACTGGAAGAATTTTAAGGGACAATACAATAATTTTTAGAATATTAAATATTCTTTCTGATAAAACAGAAATATCAAAAAATTATATTAAATTAAAAATAAAAGCATCTAAAGAGTATGATAAAAAGTTTCTTAACACAAAAAGAGATGATGTAATGTTTTATAGAATGACTCACATAGATAGGGGGTATTGGACTTTCAATGAAAAGAAATTTCAAGAAGTGCAAAATGGATTAAAACAATCCAATGAATATCTTTTAAAACTATTTGATTTATTTAAAGAAAATAATATTAAATCAACTCTAATAATTTACCCATGGCCAACCCAAATTTTTTATGGAGATAATTTTCATCAAAAACATTGGCATAATTTTTCAAATGAAAATAATATAAATTTTCTAAGTCTTTATGACAAATTTAGTGCTGAAAATAAAAAAAAATTTATTTTAGATAATTTTATTTATGGGGATATCCATTGGAATAAAAAAGGTACAACTCTTGTTTTTGAGGAGGTCGTAAAAAATATAGGCTTTTAATCTAATTCAAACTTTGATGCATAATCTTTTTTAAGTCTAATATCCTGTTTATTTTTTTCTAAAATACAATTTCCAATTACAAGATAATCTAAATCTGTACCCATAAAACAATTAAATGCGTCAGTTGGCGTATTTACAATGGGTTCTCCTCTTACATTAAATGATGTATTCACCAGAACTGGACATCCTGTCTTTTCTTTGAATTTTTGAATTAAATCATAATAACGTTTGTTTGTATTTATATTTACACTCTGAACTCTTGCAGAGTAATCTACATGTGTTACTGCTGGTATTGAAGATCTTTTAACATTTAGTTTATCTATACCAAAAAGTTTCTTTTGCTCTTTAGTCATTTCAATTTTCTTATTTGAATTTATGTTGGCTACTAAAAGCATATAAGGTGAATCAACATTTATCTCAAACCATTCTGATAAATCTTCTCTTAAAACAGATGGTGCAAATGGTCTAAAACTCTCTCTGTATTTAACCTTCAAATTTAGATTTTTTTGCATTTTTTCTGATCTAGGATCCCCAAGAATTGACCTACCTCCCAAAGCTCTTGGACCAAACTCCATTCTTCCTTGGAACCATCCTATTGCCTTATCATTTGATAAATATTCTGAAGTTTTATGAATTAAATCTTGATATTTTAATATTTCGAAATTTGCCCCTATGTTTTTCAATTCTTTTTCAATTTGTTCCTGACTATATTCAGTTCCTAAATATGATCCTTGCATATCGTCTTCTACATTCACTATTCTGTCATTAGATTTTTCAATGTGCCAAAGTGCTAATGCTGCACCTAATGAACCTCCAGCATCGCCAGCTGCAGGTTGAATCCATATATTATCGAATATTTTTTCTCTTAGAATTTTGCCATTTGCAACACAGTTTAATGCAACACCACCTGCTAAACATAAATTTGGAATATTGTATTCATTTCTTATCGATCTAGCTAATTTAATCATTATTTCCTCTGTCACTTTTTGAATTGAGGCTGCAATATCCATATGAAATTGGGTAATTTTATCTTTTTCTGGATCACGTGGTTTTTGACCAAACAATTTATCAAATTTTTTATTAGTCATTGTAAGTCCAGTGGCATAATTAAAATATCTTTGATCTAGTCTAAAAGTCCCATCATTTTTAATATCTATCAATTCCTTTATTTTATCTTCATATAAAGGTTCTCCATATGGAGCTAAACCCATTAATTTATATTCACCACTATTTACTTTAAACCCAGCATAATATGTAAAAGCTGAATAAAGTAGACCAAGAGAATGTGGAAAATGTATTTCTTTTTTTATTTCTAAATTATTATTTTTTCCCACTGCAACAGTTGTAGTAGCCCACTCACCTACACCATCTGCTGTTAATATAACTGCTTCTTTAAAAGGTGATGGAAAAAAAGCACTCGCTGCATGACTTAAATGATGATCAGAAAAAAAAATATTTGTGTCTGAAATATAATCTTTGTCATGCTCTTTGAGTTTATTAAATAAAAAGTTTTTCTGAAAAAGTTTATCTTTTATCCATAAAGGCATAGCTTTTGCAAATGAAACAAACCCTCTAGGTGCAAAAGCAACATATGTTTCTAGCAATCTTTCAAATTTTAAAAAAGGTTTTTCAAAAAAAACAATGTGATTAACTTCGCTTAATTTTAAATTAGCATATTTTAAAACAAAATTAATGGCATTTTTTGGATAACTTGGATCATGTTTTTTTCTTGTGAATCTCTCTTCTTGAGCCGCTGCAACTATTTTGCCGTCTACAAGTATGCATGCAGCACTGTCATGATAAAAAGCAGATATTCCTAAAATTGAATTCACTAAAAGATTGTATATATAAATGGAGCAACAGCTGATCCTTGGCTAAGTACAATTAATCCTCCAAAAAGTACTAAAACAATAATGATCGGAAGTAGCCAATATTTTTTTCTTATTTTTAAAAATTCCCAAAATTCTTTTATAAAGCTCATATTTTAAAATTGATTCTTCATTTTACTTTTAGGACCTGATTTATCAATCCAATAAGTATTATTTTCTTTAAACTTTAAATTAAGTAAATCCTTTTTTAATAGTCGCATAATTACAGCTATTGGTGTCACTACTAAAAAAAAAATTATTCCCATAATTATTGGAGAAATTATTTTTCCTAAGAAAAGACCAAAATTAAACCATAATTTATTTAATGGACTTAATAAATTTGAATTTAAAAGTCCTAAAACTAAAAAGATAAAAGATATTATTAATGACCATATTCTAATATTTCCATCTTTTAAAATTGGATAAATTGAAATCAACAGAAATACTACAAAAAAAACTAAACCAAAACTTCTATTAGACCCAATCTTAATATCTTTATGATCCATACAGTCAAATATATAGATTATAATAAAACTTTGTATAAAAAATATCTATTATAGGATTAAATTAAACCTTTTTGAGGTTTCATATCGCTTTTATTAATTCCAGCAACTTGTACCGGTTTTTTCATAGCATCTCTTCTAAATGGTTCACCTAATTCTTGATTTAAAATAACCTCGATAAATGTAGTAATTCCTTGTTTTTGATCTTCACAAGATTGTTTTATAGCTTTAGTTGTTTCCTCCATTGTTTTCACGGTAACACCCTTTAAACCACATGCATTAGCTACTTTTGCATAACTCAATTCAGGATCTAGTTCTGTGCCTACGAAATTATCATCAAACCATAATATCGAATTTCTTTTCTCAGCACCCCATTGATAGTTTCTAAATATTACCATTGTAATAGCAGGCCATTCTTCTCTAGCACATGAGCTCATCTCATTCATACTTATCCCGAAAGCACCATCACCAGCAAAACCGATTACTGGAGTATCTGGACAACCAATTTTTGCGCCTAATATTGATGGAAATCCATATCCACATGGGCCAAATAAACCTGGAGCTAAATATTTTCTTGGTTTTTCAAATGTAGGATAAGCGTTACCTATTGCACAATTATTTCCAATATCACTCGATATAATTACATCCTCTGGCATTCCTGCTTGAATAGCTCTCCAAGCTTGTCTAGGCGACATTCTATCTGCATCTCTTTCTCTTGCTTCTTTATTCCAAACAGTTCCAGGATCGTCTTCTTCATGATCTAAACCAGTAAGTGTTTGAAGCCATGCAGATTTAGTTTTATGAATTAAATTTTTTCTTTCATCTCTACCATTGTCACCTGCAGTTGGTGTAAGTTTTTCTAAAATCTGTTGAGACACCATTTTTGCATCACCACAAATTCCAACTGTTACCTTCTTTGTCAATCCTATTCTATCTGGATTCATATCAACCTGAATTATTTTTGCGTTTTTTGGCCAGTAATCAATTCCGTATCCTGGTAACGTTGAGAAAGGATTTAATCTTGTTCCCAGTGCAAGAACAACATCAGCTTTTGAGATTAATTCCATTCCAGCTTTGGATCCATTGTACCCCAAAGGTCCAACTGCAAGAGGATGACTTCCTGGAAAGCTGTCATTATGTTGATATCCATTGCAAACTGGTGCATCTAATTTTTCTGCAAGTTTTTTACAATCTTCTATTGCATCACCAATTACAACTCCAGCTCCTGATAATATTACTGGAAATTTTGCCTCTGATAATAATTTTGCAGCTTTATCAATTGCTTCTTTTCCTCCACCTTGTCTCTCAAATCTTACAATAGGAGGTAATTCAATATCTATAACCTGTGTCCAATAATCTCTTGGAACATTAATTTGTGCTGGTGCCGATCCTCTAAATGCTTTTTCTATAACTCTATTTAATACTTCTGCCATTCTTGAAGGATCTCTAACTTCTTCTTGATAGCAAACCATATCTTTAAATAAATTCATTTGTTCAACTTCTTGAAAACCGCCTTGTCCCATTGTTTTATTGGCTGCTTGAGGAGTAACTAATAATAATGGAGTATGGTTCCAATATGCTGTTTTAATTGGAGTTACTAAACCGGTTATTCCTGGCCCATTTTGAGCAATAACCATTGACATTTTTCCTGTTGCTCTTGTATATCCATCAGCGATTAAACCGCCATTTGTCTCATGAGCAACATCCCAAAAAGTAATACCTGCTTTAGGAAATAAATCTGAAATTGCCATAAAGGCTGATCCTATAATTCCAAATGAATGTTCAATCCCGTGCATTTGAAGAACTTTAATAAACGCTTCTTCAGTTGTCATTTTGGTCATAGTTAAGCCTTTCTAAAATCTTTTTTTATTTGTTAAAGTGTCCGATTAATATATAAGATTAACGAAAATTCAAATAAAGAAATCGTCACAATGTCTAACACAGATATAATAATCCACGATGAAAAAGATAATGTAGGTGTTGTTGTTATTGAAAAAATAACGCCAAATCAAGACTGTAATTGTTGGATTATGGAAAATGATAAATCTGTGTCAATTCAATCAAAAAATGAAATACCTTTAGGTCATAAAATTGCAATGATTGACCTTAATGAGGGGGATACAATATTAAAATATGGTCATGATATTGGAAAAGTTGTTAAAAATATAAAAAAGGGCGAGCATGTACATGTTCATAATGTTAAAACAAAAAAATGGTAAGTAATGGAAATTCCAAAGAGTTTTTTAGGTTATAAAAGAGAAAATGGTCGAGCTGGAACACGTAACCATGTCATAATTCTTCCAGTTGATGATATTTCAAATGCTTGTGCAGAAGCTGTAGCAAATAATATTAAGGGTACTATAGCTTTACCTCATTCTTATGGGCGATTACAGTTTGGTGCTGACTTAGAATTACATTTTAGAACAATGATCGGAACTGGAAAAAATCCTAACGTTGCTGCAGTAATAGTAGTTGGTATTGAGCCTAAATGGACAAAACGAATTGTAGATGCAATTGCAAAAACAGGTAAGCCGGTTGAAGGCTTTAGTATTGAAGGAGTTGGAGATATTGATACGATTGCAAAAGTTTCAAAAAAAGCACAAGAATTTTCAATGTGGGCATCTGAAAAACAAAGAGAAGAATGTCCTCTAAGTGACTTGTGGATTTCAGTTAAATGTGGTGAGTCTGATACAACATCTGGACTAGCATCAAACCCAACAGTTGGAAATCTTATGGACAAATTGGAGCCATTAGGAGTTCATTTATGTTTTGGTGAAACATCAGAATTAACAGGGGCTGAGACTGTTTGTGAAAAAAGAGGTAAAACACCTGAGGCACAAGCAAAATTTAAAAAAACATGGAACGATTATAATGATTTTATTTTGAAAGAAGCAACTGACGATCTGTCTGAAAGTCAACCTACAGCAGGAAATATAGCAGGTGGATTGACGACTATTGAAGAAAAGGCTTTTGGTAACTTTCAAAAAATTGGTGGATGTCAATTTATAGATGTACTGGAACCTGCAGAGGAGCCAACAAAAGGAGCTGGTTTATACTTTATGGACACATCATCAGCTGCAGCAGAATGTGTTACTTTACAAGCTGCTGGTGGCTTTAATATTCATCTGTTTCCAACAGGACAAGGTAATATTATTGGAAATCCTATAGAACCAGTGATTAAATTGACAGCAAATCCACTAACTGCAAAAACTATGAGTGAGCATATTGATGTTGATGTATCTAAAATTCTTTCAAGAGAAATGAATTTAAGTCAAGCTGGAGATGAGTTGATAAAATCAACTATTAGAGTTGCAAATGGAAGATTAACCTGTGCAGAGGCATTGGGTCATAAAGAGTTTGTAATGACTAAACTGTATAGAAGCGCCTAGTCACTTTTTCAATTTAGCTAACCTCGAGTCGTTCCAATTGGAATAAACTCTTCTTATCATTGCTGCGCCAACTCCAAGAACTACTGCAAGCAGAACTGAAGTAAGCCCATAAAATATTGGCATATCCTCTGAAAAATTTAAAATAAATTGACTTAAAGTTCCTAAGTTTTCGGTTGTATTTACACCAACATTAATAGAATTTTCATCTTTGATAAAAGTATCATATGCGATAGCGATACCAACTAGTAGTAAAAGAATTGCTAAAATGGTTTTGAATTCTGAACTATCAATTTTTTCTCCAATTTTTTGACCAAACTGTACTCCAATTATTGATCCTAAGATTAAAACAAAAACTAAAATTAAATCTATTGTTCCATAATTTAATGCATGAAGAATAGTTACAATTGCACTTACAAATATAGTTACAAAAAGAGAAGTGCCTGGAATCAGTCTTGTTGGCATTCCTATAATGTAAATCATTGCAGGAACTAATATAAAAGCACCACCTATACCCATAATTGCTGCTATAAAACCAACAATTAAACCAATTATAATTGGAGTGAACGCACTTTCATAAAGTTGAGATTTTTTAAAACGCATTCTCAAAGGCAATCCATGTATCCAATAGTGTTTATGTAATTTTTTTCTTTCAGTAATTTTTTTTCTAGCTTTATCAATCTCTGAAACGCCTTGAATTAGCATAAAAGTTCCTAAAATTGCTAGGATGTACATATATGCAAGAGAAATAACTACATTTATTTTTCCAATATCTTTAAAATATGAAAAAGTAATAATTCCAAGAACTGTTCCTACTATCCCACCTATTACAATCATGAACCCCATTTTATAGTCAAGTGTTCCTTTAAGATAATGTGTTGTGGAACCTGAAACAGAAGTTCCAAGAATGTTACTTGCTTCATTTGGAACAGCATAAATTGGTGGCACACCCATGAAAATTAAAAATGGTGTCATTAAAAACCCTCCACCTACTCCAAATAAACCTGATAAAATTCCTACAGCTAAACTTAAACCAAAAATGTATAAGATATTAATTTCAACTTGTGCAATTGGAAGAAAATACTCCATAAACAGTAACTATTCTTCTAATAATTGAAAGTCAATAAATATGAATGTCTTATATAAAATTTTGAGCAGTGCTTAAGATTATAATGCCCCAAGCAAAGAAAATAAATAGATATAAAAATGATTTAATTATTTTGCTTAATTGGTTTTCAAATAGTGAAGGCAACTTTTTTAAATTTTGGTTTATTATTTGAAACATACTCGCGGGATACCACAAGTTGTATTAAAAGCAATTAATTTTTTACTTAATTAAAAGATTGTAGCTCCAAAAACTTTAACCTCATCCCCTTCGTCTCCAAGAACAAGTCGACCTAAAAAGTCTCCTGGTATTTCAGTGCTAGTTTGTTTGTACAGTATTGTTATATAAAGTCCACGTCTTAAGCAGCCTATTGCCTCACAGCCTTCTGCTAAACTTGAAATAAGTTTGTTACTTGCCCATTGCTTACCTAACTCAACCTCATTTGCTCCGTACATCATCTGCGATGACAAATCTCTTGTAAATCCACCATAATCTTTAATATTTGAAGATTTAACTAAGTTTGCCCAAATAGGTTCAGCTATTTTAATAATTTCCTCATCGGATTTATCTAATAGAGCCATTTTTTGATCTATTGAGTTCTAAGAAGCTTCTTTTTTCTCTTTTTCATCAACTATATGATAAACAGGTGCCTTTTCCATAGTAAACTTGCCTGTTTTTGGGTCTCTTCTAGATAAAGTTAGGCAATGCCAATTTTCATCATCTAGTTTCATATAATCACCTCTGTAATAATATCCTGGCCAACGAGTTTCTTGTCTAAACAGGGTATGTTCTGTAACACATTGAGATGTGATCGTCCTATGTTTAAGCTCCCAAGCTCTCATAAGTTGATGATAGTCTTCAGCTCCTACATTTTCTAGATCTTCCTCAAGCCATGCAAGTAGTTCTAAACCTTTTTTAAGAGTGTTTTCGTTAGTCATGTAATTATAGCTAATACCACCTACATACTCATCCATAATTTTTTGCAATCTTTGTAAACCCTGGATTGGTGAAATATAACTTGGAGATACAGTCCCTCCAGTTATTTCGTTTCTTCCAACAGTATAGTTTTCGAGTGGTTTATAGATAGTTTCTTTAAAATCATCACATTGTTTATCGCTTACCTTTATATCATTAGCCTTTTGATCTTCTATGTATTTTACAGCAGCTTTTGCGGCTAATCTTCCCTCGGTAAATGACCCAGATGAGAATTTATGAGCACTTCCACCCACTGTATCGCCGGCTCCGAATAGACCTTGAATTGTCGTCATTCTGTTATATCCCCAGAAATATTCAGGTGGAGATAAATCCTCTGGTCCACTAACCCATGCGCCTGAGCATGTAGCGTGGGAACCCATAACATATGGTTCAGATGTTGTTAATTCAGGGTTTGTATATTTTGGATCAATATTTTGAGAAGCCCATACCACTGCTTGTCCAACTGTCATTCCTAAGAAGTTTTCCCATCCAACCGTTTCTAAGTGTGGATCTTGGAATGCTTCTTTCGTAACCATATGAATTGGTCCACCACCGGCCATAGTTTCTTGAATAAACGCATGGTTACGTAAACATGTAGGTGTAGGATGATGATCAATATACTCTCCAACTAATTCTTTTGTTTTTTCGTACCATTTTTTCTCATAATTTTCACCATTTGCATTTTGAGTATACGTTTTTAAATGTAAAAAATATGCTCCAACTGGACCATAACCATCCTTAAATCTACATAGTACAATTCTATTCTCCATTTGGGTCATTTTAGCACCTGCAGCAATAGGTAATGCATATGCTGATCCATTACTCCATGGCGCATACCAAGTTCTTCCCATTCCTTCACCAACGGCTCTAGGTTTGAAAATATGTGAAGCTCCTCCAGCAGCTACAATAACTGTTTTTGATTTAAATACGTGGTAGTCACCAGTTCTCATATTAAAGCCGACTGCACCACCAACTCTATTCTCGTTGTTCTCATCCATTAAAAGATGAGTGATCATTATTCTATTGTAAATTTTATCTGCAGATTTTTTTGCTGCTTCTGCAACAATTGGTTTATAACTTTCACCGTGTATCATTATTTGCCATTTACCTTCTCTTTGATAACGGCCTGTCTCTTTATTTTTCATCATAGGCAGACCCCATTCATCAAACATGTGCACAGTTGAATCTACATGACGCGCCATATCATATCCAAGATCCTCTCTGACCAATCCCATTAAATCATTTCTTGCATATCTTACGTGGTCCTCTGGTTGGTTTTCACCCCATTGCATTCCCATATAACAGTTAATTGCATATAGTCCCTGAGCAACAGCACCACTTCTATCTATATTAGCCTTTTCAACACAAACTATTTTTAAATCTCTTCCCCAATGTCTAGCTTCGAAAGTTGCTCCAGTTCCAGCCATGCCTCCACCGACAACTAAGATATCACAATTTTCTACAATCGTTTTTCTAGCCATTAATAATAAACTCCTTTTTTAAAGGCACTCTTATCTACTTTTGGTAACTCTTTATTTGTATTTAACCCCTCTGGCTCTGAATAAAGAATTTGAGAATTAATTTCTCCTTGATTTGGTTTGTCACCTTCTGCTAATTTTGGAATAAACTTACCCCAAGGTTTAGTTGTTATTGGTGATACAAAATTCTTTTCTGTTCCATTTCTAAATTTAATTCTCCAAGAAATAGTTCCTTTTTCCTCTTCTCTTCTCACTCTAACGCTATGTCCCATTGGAGCAAAATCAGCATAACCTCTAACATCGATAGCATGGTTAGGGCATGCTTTTACACATGAATAACATTCCCAACAAAAGTTTGGTTCAATATTTTTTGCTCTTCTTATCGTTTCATCGATATGCATTATATCTGATGGACAAATATCTACACAATGACCACAGCCATCGCATCTAGTCATGTATACAAAAGTTGACATAATTTATATTTTCTCCTTTAAGTTCTCTATCATATTAATAATGTTTTGGCTCTTCTCTTTTTATGCCTAGGCCAAATTGCTCAGGAGCATCAGCTTCTGGTGGAAGATTATCTCTAGACCCGTCAGCTTCTGCTAAATTTTTCTGTAGAGCAGCACCAGGTTTATAAAACATATGTGCAAATTTAGACCAATATACGCCACCAAATAAAACTAAATTTGCAATTATAAATAATCCTAAAAATACAAAATCGTCCCATCTGCCTACTAAGTTTAAAGATTGAAGATATGACCAAATTAATCCTAATAATGAGGATGCAATCAATGCAAGTACAAATAAGTCTGCTTGGATTATTCTGTACCATGGTTGAGCCTCGGAGTAGACATCAACTCTTAAAAAAAACCAAAACCAACCACCACCTAGAACTGTTAAAGCTGCACCAACATGCCAGATGATTGGCCAAAAGGCAGGTGTTACTGAATTTGGAGAAGTATAAAAAAATATCATCACAACTGATCCAACCCAAAATAGAATTGTGCCATACATTCCCATTACATGTGCCAATCTTCTTTTACCTGCTCCTAACTCAGAAGTAGTTGCTATATCGCTTGCAATAGTTTTTGATATTACTGATATTCTTTCAGAAGTTGTTAATTCTTTTTTAGCTGACAATTTTGCTTTTTTTGCATTTTGAAAAAAGTATTTAACATTTTTTTTATGGATAATATCCATAACAGTCCCCACTAATATCAAAATACCCATAAGTATAACGAACGATTGCATTAATATAGCCGGCACGCTCTGTGATAAAATAAAAAATGGGTTTGTTGAAATCATTATGATGTTCCTTCCGCAAATGGATTCTTAGTATACTTATTAAAATAGATCAACTACGATAAAGTGACATTTTAGCACTGGTATATTGTTAAAAATTTATTTTTTTCGTTGATAATGCTGTTTTGAAGGTATAACTCCCCTAACACCTCCTTGTGGGTTATCCACATCATTTTCTCTTCTAGGAATTAAATGTATATGACAATGCATTATAGATTGCCCTGCTATTTTACCTGAATTTGCACCAATATTAAAACCATCTACAGTAGGATCAAGCTCCTGAATTTTATTTCTCATTTTCTTTATTAGCTTATTACAAGATACAACTTCTTCCTCTGACATATCAAAATAGTTTTCAACATGTCTCTTTGGAATTATTAGCGCATGATATTTTGAAACTGGATAAGAATCAAAAGTAGAAAAGGCTAAATTATTTTCAAATATGTAATCACTTGATGGAATATTACAAAAAAGACATGGATTATTTGGATCTTTCATTAGTTATATTTATATATATTTTTGCTGGACTCACTTTTAAAGGTTTGAAAAATTTTATTAAACGTTTCTTTGCTTTTTCTTCTCCAATTATAACCATCAATAAAATTTACAGATACAACACCTTTTCCTGATCCAACTAATATAATTTCTTCGAACTGCTCAATATCCTTTAGGTAAATATCCTTTTTGATAATGCGAAATTTTTTTTCATAAAATTTAATATTCGTTCCTTTATAATAATTTGATTTTGGCGAATAAATCTTTTTTTTATAAACAAACAAAAGATTTGAAGTTCCAGTTTCAAAAATTTTATTATTTACGCATAGAGCGATATCCTGTTTTGATGTATTCATTTTTGACAAAAATTCTAATATCTTTTTATATTTCAGATTTTTATACTTAGGTTTTACTCTTGCATAATTTACTAATTTTAAACTAAATTTACTTTTTGGTATTACTCTCTCCCTAATAGAAACAGATATAATTTTTTTATTCAAAGCAACTCTGAGTAAATGATTGTAAGAAATTTTTCTATTAACATTTTTTTTAATTAAATTTAAAATAATGTTTTTAATATTATTCTCGCTTATTTTATAAGCTTTTAAAGATTTGATTAAATTTTGAATATGTGATTTAAAAAAAAGAATTTTAGGTGGCCTGTTGTATATCCACATTGTAGTAAAGACACCATTTTTATTCCAAAGATCATTAAATTTAATCTCTTTAAGTGTATTACGCTGATAGGATTTTTTTAATAAGTAGTTTACCATTTTTTGTTAAAAAAGATTCTGGGTGAAATTGAAATCCATATACATCATCTTTAATGTTTTCAAAACCCATTGCAATACCAGTGTTTGAACATCTGATTGTTATTTCAAAATTTTTAGCTGAAAATGGCTCTTCTAGTTTTAGTGAGTGGTATCTGCCAACTTTAAATTTTGAATTTTTTTGAAAGATTGACTTGTTACTTATTACTTTTACTTCTGACTGATATCCGTGGAAAATATTTTTTTGTTGAATAATTTTTGCTTTTTCAGAAAATAAAATTTGTTGATATCCTAGGCATATTCCTATTATTTTTTTTCTTCCCTTGAATTTTTTATAGAGCCTTGATGTATTTGGATAATCTTTAGGAGATCCTGGTCCTGGTGATAGTACTATTGTTTTAGATTTTTCAAGTAAGTTATTGTTTAATTCAAAATAATTTGTGCAGATAACTTCATCAAATTGAGAAAATTGATGAACAACGTTCCAAGTAAAAGAGTCTTGATGATCTATTATATATATCATTTGAATAATTCTAATAGTGATTTTGCTTTTATAAAATTCTCATTAAATTCTTTTTTTGCCGCACTGTCTAAAACTACACCTGAAGCAGCGGAAATCTCTGATTGTTTTTTAAAGTTTAGAATAGATCTTATTATTATATTAAACCTCATATCTTCATTGAATTTGATAAAACCAAAACTTCCAGTAAAAATATTTCTGTCTTCTTTTTCCTGAGAGTTTAATAACTGTAATGTCTTAATTTTTGGACATCCAATAACAGATCCACCAGGCATCATAGCAGTTATTATTTGTTTTACAGAAATATTTTTTTTTATCCTTCCTTCAATACTTGTTACATAATGATAAAGATGTTTATATTCTTCAACATACTTTTCCTTTTTAATCTCTACGGTTCCAGGTTTGCAAATTCTTGATAAATCATTTCTTTCAAGATCAACTATCATATTATGCTCTTTAGTTTCCTTATTATTATTTCTAAAATATTTAAGAGCCTTAAATTTATTATAAAATCTATTCTTTTTTAGCGTTCCAGCTATTGGTTTGGTAATAATAGTGTTACCTTTTCTGTCAATCAATGTTTCTGGTGAACAACTAACTATTGAATAATCTTTATCTCTAATCATAAATGACTCTGGAGATGAATTAATTTTCATTAGTTTCCAAAAGAAATTAACAGGGTTTATCTCAGATTTATTTTTATATTTAGTGCATATTTTAATTTGATAAGTTTGTCCTTCACGTATTTTCTTTGAAAAAATATCAAATATTTTTTTATACTTTTTATAGCTAATATTTAATTTAAAGGGGCTCAAAATATTAGTTTTTTGGAACTGATAACTAAAATTATGATTTTTTTTTGTTGAATATATTTTAATTTTATCTCTAATTTTTATAATTGTTTCTGGTTTATAAAACACACCTTTATAAAATTTTATATTTTTTTGATTTTTGATTTTTATTTTTAGCAAGTTACAAAGTATTTCATAACCAAAAAATCCAATAAAAATATCTGTTTCTTTTCTATATTTTTTTGTTGAAAATGAATTTAAGAAATTTTCTATATTTCTGTTGTTTATTATTATTTTTTTAGAAAAATCAGTAAATAAATCGTAGCCACCATCAACTTTATATATTATCAACGGCTTATTAGACTGATAAAGATTTTCTAAAAATGGACTAAATTTAAGTTTATGCTGTTTGAACTCTTTCAATTGATTTCTCTTTAATTGGTAAGTGTATCAAACCTGCAAAGATTGATAATGCGATAGAAACGTACCATGCATAATCAAAATTTCCATGCATTTCATAAAAAACTCCTCCTAAATATGCCCCAAGAAAAGACCCAATCTGGTGACTTACAAAAACTATTCCATAAAGAAGACCAATGTGTTTAGTTCCAAATATATGACCTACTAAACCATTTGTTGGTGGCACAGTTGAAAGCCATAAAAGTCCAAAAGTAACTCCAAATACTACTGAGTTAAATACACTTGGTGGTAAATATAAAAAATATATTAGCGAAACACCTCTTAACAAATATATTGCACTTAGTACTTTCTTTTTACTAAACTTAGTTGCAAGATAACCGCTCCCCATAGTTCCTATCATATTGAAAACACCTACTAATGCTAAGATCATAGCCGCTGTCCAGTCTGGCATACCTCTATCCATCATGTATGTTGGTATATGTGTGGCAACTAAAGCTATATGCCAACCGCAAACAAAAAATCCTAAGGTTAAAAATATAAAACTTTTATTATTAAATGCTTCTATTAAGGCTTCCTTGGCAGTTTGGTTATTATTATCGTTATTTCCAACTGGAATTTTAGGTGTGCTTATGAATAAAGCTGTTATTAGACCTATTCCTAAAAGGAAACAAAAATATAAAATCGTTATTTCCCATCCAATTTCAATTAGTGAATATCTTACAAGTAAAGGTGAAACAAAAAAACCAAATGATCCTGCACAAGTTACAATGCCAGTAGCAATTGTTCTATTAGATGATGGAAAATGCTTTGCAACTACCGAAACTGGAATACTTATAGCAGTACCGCCTAATCCAATTCCAATAAGAAGTCCTATGGTCAAAGTAAAAAGATAACCTGTATTTAGCCCTGAATAAAACAGGAATAGTCCTGCTAAATAAAATATAAAACCTACGAATATTGCGGTTGCACCTCCGTACCTATCAGTTATGAAACCAAATATTGGACTAAAAACTCCCCACATCAACAATTGTAATCCAATAACAAAACCAAAATGAGAAATTGAAATATTTAGATCAGCATTAAAATCAAAAAAAAACAATCCAAATGTCTGTCTTATACCAAGAGACACAATAACAACTAATGAAGCTGCTATTAATGTAATTAATGCTTTTTTTGTAGTAAAAAATTTTTTAGGACTCATTTAATGAATTTAAGCGATTTTCGCAAATCTTCAATTAAATCTTTTGGATCCTCAAGACCTATGTGCAATCTAACAATTTTTTCATCTTCTTTTACATCTGAATAAATTCTATTTCCTCTTTCAGCTTTACTTTGATGAAGTGCTAAACTTTCAAAACCTCCCCAACTATATCCGTAACCAAATAATTTGAGAGAATTAACAAACTTAATAACAGATTTTCTATCCTTAGTTTTTATTTTTAGACCCATTAAACCTGATGCTCCTGAGTAATATTTTTTCCATAACTTATAATTAAGAGATCCTTTTTTATAAGGATATAGAAGCTTAACTTTTTTATTTTTTGATAAAAATTCTGCAACCCTTGTGGCATTTTCTTGATGTTTGTCTAATCTAACATCTAATGTTCTTAATCCTCGAGTTATCAAGTAAGCATCATCAGGACCTAATCTTAAGCCAATAATTTTTTGTGCTTTCTCTACATGTTTAAAGACTTTTCTATTAACTGCTAAGCTTCCACCCATTACATCCGAGTGTCCTGAGTAATATTTGGTTGCGGAAACTATTGACATATCAAATCCTAGTTTCATCGGTTTAAAAAAATATGGTGTTGCCCAAGTATTATCAATTGCAGTAAATACTTTCCTTTTTTTAGCAATAGATATTATTTTTGATAGATCTTGAAATTCAAACGAATTGCTACCAGGGTTTTCAACGAAAATTAGTTTTGTTTTTTTGTTAATTATTTTATTGAGAGATTTTAAATCATGAGGATTATAAAAAGTTGTCTTAATATTAAATTCTTTTAAAAAGTCTTGAGTCAAAACTCTTGTTGGATTGTACACAGGATCAGCAACAACAATCTCATCTCCAGGTCTTACTACACTGAAAATTGCTAAAAAAACTGAACCAAAACCAGTGGGTGTTAAAAAAACATGATAAGACTCCTCAAGTTTATTAAGTATTTTTTGTAAGATATGTGTAGTTGATGTTCCTTGTCTTCCATAATCAAAATGACCACCCCTAGGATCTTTTTTATATTTAGACTGAGTCCGTCTTATATCATTCATTGATTTAAAAATAATTGTAGACGCACGTACGACTGGTGGATTAACTGAATGATTATGGAAATCTTTAGCTGTATGTTTTAAAAATGTCTTAAACGATTTGCTCATAAAAAAATTGCTAAGTTGATTGGACAATGCTATATCCACCAAATAAGTCAATAAAATTGTAAAATTAAGGAGATTATGGGATATCCAAAAAAACACAGAGGTCGTAGAAAAATGGGCTCAAAAAAGAGAAGAGCTAGAAAAAAAAATAAGAAAAAGTAATTATAACCTAGAATAATGTTAAACAGGCTAAGACCAATATCGCTGGCTTGTTTTTTCCTGCCAGTTTTTACAGTTATCATCTCATACCTGATATCAATAAAGCTTAATTTAGTAGCTGCATGCATTCCAAATTTTGAGGGCTGTACCTCGATCTCTAGAGTTGGACGATATGAGCCTGTAAAATTCTTTTTTAAACCAATGATGTATTTTTACGCTCTATCTATATTTTTTTTTTGGAATATTTTTTTGAAAGAAATTAAAATTATTAGAATTAAATCTAAAAACTTAATTTTTTTTACCTTTATAACGGTTATTTTTTTGTGTTTATACATAACTTTTTTAGGTGAAAGTAAAGTTTATTCTTTTTTTAAAAGAATTGGCATTTATTTTTACATTCTGTCAATTGTAATACTTCAGTTTTCCTCAAATAAAATGTTAATTAAAAATAAAAAGAAACTTTCAAAATTTTTTAATTATAAAATAGTCAAGTTCAATTACTACTTATCGAGTTTTCTCGTTATCTCTGGTTTAATTTTGCTTCCAATATTAATAATCAAAATTGATGCTTTTCCACAAATAAAAAATATAGTTTCCTGGAACTATTTTTTATTAATACAATTATTTTTTTTATTATTTTTTTTTTCTTTAAAAAAATCAACTTATCCAGCCTCCACCTAAACATCTCTCACCATATTCATCAGTTTTATAAAAAACGCAGGCTTGTCCTGGAGAAATACCATATTCAGGTTTGTCTAATATTACACTAACGCTTTTGGCATTAGTTAAATTAACTTTTGCATCTAAAAGTTTGCCCGTTGATCTAACTTTAACTTTAATTTTATCAGAAAATATACTCTCATTTTCTAATAAATTAAGCTTCTGTAAATTAATTTTATTTTTTGCTAAGTATTTTTTTTCACCAACTACTATTTCGTTTCTATCTGGATCAATATTTATTACATATAATGGTTCTTTATTTGCAATCTTAATCCCTTTTCTTTGACCAATTGTAAAATTTATTATTCCATCGTGAACACCTAAAACTTTGCCATCTAAATCTTTGATATTTCCTTTCTTAAAAGAGTCGGGTTTAAATTTTTCAATAACGGAAGCATAATCTCCATTAGGAACGAAGCATATATCTTGGCTATCAGGTTTATCAGCAACATTTAAATTTAAATTTTTCGCAATTTCTCTTGTTTTGTCTTTAAGCATTCCACCTAAAGGAAATCTTAAGAAATTTAATTGTTCTCTTGTAGTATTAAATAAAAAATAACTTTGGTCTCTGTTAGCATCTAAGGCTCTATACATATTTGTTTGATTATTTTTCGTTAAACTTTTTACATAATGTCCTGTAATAAGTGCGTCGGCGTTTAAATCTTTTGAAAAATCAAATAAATCTTTAAATTTTACAGTTTGATTACATTGAACACATGGAATAGGTGTCTCACCTTTTAAATAACTTTCAACAAAGTTATCTATTACTCCTTGTTTAAACTTATCTTGATAATAAAGTATTTTGTGTTCTATATCTAATTTATGTGCGACTCTTTTTGCATCCATTATATCTTGTCCAGAACAGCATTGCTTAGACGCCGCTACTTCTTTACCGTCATCATATAATTTTAAAGTAATACCGATAACATTATATCCTTCTTTTTTCATAATGCCGGCTACAGTAGAAGAGTCGACGCCCCCAGACATAGCTACAACAACTGTTGTCTCGGATGGTTTTTTTAATAAACCTATTGAGTTAGTTTCTAATTTCATTTGATGGTATTTATACTTATTTCTATTATAAGTTAAATTAAATGATTTTAGATTTTGAGCCAGGTGACAAAGTTATTAACCCTGCCAACAAAAGTTGGGGTATTGGTCAAGTTCAGTCGATAATTAAAGACAAAGTAACTGTAAACTTTGAAAATGTCGGTAAAAAAGTGATAAATGCAAATAATATTGAACTAGAGAGAATTGAAAGTAATGGATGAAACTAAATTAAAAAATATTATCGAAGATTTAATCGATACATTCTTAATTGCAGGAGATCTTTCTATTAAACTTAGAAATCAAGGTTTAATAAAAGAAATTAAATCTGATAATACGCCGGTTAGTAATGGTGATATTGAAGTAAATAAGCTTCTTACAAAAAAAATATTAGAATTAACACCTGAAATTCCAATTGTCTCTGAAGAAACCTCGCACAACAAATCTAAAACTGATCTAAAAGACTTTTGGCTTATCGATCCTATTGATGGGACATATGATTATATTAACAACAAAGAGGAATTTACTTTAAATGCTGGTTTAATATTAAATGGGAAAGCTGTTGCAGGATTAATCAATGCACCAGCGAAAAAAAGGATGTTTTATTCTTATGGAAAAGATAAATCATTTGAATTATCTAATAATAAAAAAACTAAGTTAGATTGTAAAAAATTAACTTCATTAAATTCGGTAAAAGTTGTTTCATACTCAAATATATTAAAACCTGAAATTGAGATAATTCATAAAAAAATAGGCGTAACAGAATACCTTAAAATGAAGAGCTCACTCAAATTTTGCGTTATCGCAACAGGAGAATTTGATGGTTATGTTGCCGAACCTAGGGCATGCGAGTGGGATATTGCTGCGGGACATGCTATATTAGAAAACGCAGGTGGTATAATTAGAGATTTTGATGGTAATGAAATTAGATATGGAAAAAAAGATTTTAAAAATCCAAGTTTAATTATCAAAAGAAGCGATAAATTAAAATGAGCGAGCAATTAAGAATTATTTTAATAATCATTGTATCAGTTTCAATATTTGGCTTGGTAGTTTTTGTCATGGTCAAAAATTATATAAAAAACAAAATTCAATATTATTTAGAGGAAAAAAATAAAAAAACTAAAGAAGATTTATAATCTTTAAATATTCATCTTTATCTAAATCCATTACTCTTCTCGAAACTTCAAAGTCAAAACCTGATCGTGCTAATATTCCTATGTCTTTTTTATAAAATAAAGGTCTATTGTCTTCTTGTCTTGATGGTCCAATTCTTTTTTTTTTACAAATCTTTATAGCAGAAAAAAAATCTTGGTCTTCATTTTTATCTTTGATTTGTTCTATAGTATTTTTTATATATTTTTCACCTACACCCTTGTTAATTAAATAATTTCTTATCTTATTTATTGAAGATCCTCTTTGTATTAAACTTTTTGCTTTAGATTCTGAATAAAATTTGTCATTAATAAATTTTGATTTCTCAAGGTCCTCTAAAACGATATCTATTAAATTTGATACATCATTTTTTTTTATGTTTGGAGTTCTTGAAGTAAGATATTTTTTTAACAAATACGTTCTTAATTGTTGTTTTGATGGAGCGAATTTTTCAACATAATTAAGTGCAAAATTAGTCATCTCCTCAACTGTCACTTCTAATGACTTTTTTTTATTTTTTATAGGAATCATTAAGTTATTTAATATAATATAAAAATATTATGATTGAACAAATAGCAGCGTTTTTTACCATAGAGATGATCTACTTATGGTTAAATATAGGCATTATACCTTTTTGGCTGATTTTAATTGTTTTTCCACAATCTAAAATTTGTGGTTTGCTAATAACATCGGTTATTCCATTTTTGATATTATCTGCTGTATATTGCTATTTGGGTTACTATTTTTTTATTTCTGGATACGACTTTGATTATAATTTTACCTTGTATCTAGGCTTATACGATTTAAGAAACCTTTTTGAGGCTGAAGCTTTTTTAATAATGTTTTGGACACACTTTCTGGCAGTGAATCTATTTTGTGGTGCCTGGATTATGAAAGACAGTCAAAAATTATTCATTTCAAAATATTTGGTTTTTATTCCATTAATTATAACTTACTTTATTGGTCCAATTGGTTTGGTAATTTATTGGATTATTAGAATGTTTTACGCTAAGAGAATAAATTTATTAGATTAACTTCAAGATTATTTTACAATTTTAAATCCAGAATTTTGCATTGAGCCAAATCCACCGTCTATATGAGAAATGTTAGTAAAACCCATACTTTGTAAAGTTTTTGTAGCCAAAGCTGATCTAAGTCCTCCTGCACAGAATAAAACTATTTCTTTATTCATATCGATTTTTCCTTCCTTAAAATATTGACTATCTGGATCCATCCAAAATTCCAACATTCCTCTTGGTATATGAGAAGAGTTTTCTATTCTACCTAATCTTTCTAATTCTCTTACATCTCTTATATCAATAAGATTACAGGTATTATTATTAACTTTTTCTAATGCTTCACTGGGTGATATGGTTTTTATTTCTTTTAGAGCTTCTGCGACTAATGTTGATGCTGATTTTATTGTCATAAATGTTTATTACACTAAATAAAATATATTACTATAAAAAATAAAGGTGTCTATATGAAAGCTCCAAACTTTAAATTATCATCTACATCTGGAAAAACAGTAGAATTAAATAAGATAAAATCTAAATATATTATCATCTATTTTTATCCAAAGGACAATACAAGTGGATGTACGATTGAAACAAATGATTTTAATAAGCTTCTAAGTAAATTTGAAAAACTTGGATGCACAATTTATGGAATTTCAAAAGATAGTTTAGAGAGTCATCAAAAATGGAGTAAAAAACTTAATCTAAAGTTTGAGTTACTAGCTGATGAAGATAAGACCTCTCTTAAAGCATACAAAACATGGGCTAAAAAGAAATTTATGGGCAGAGAATTTATGGGCACTGTTAGAAGTACTTTTGTGATTAAAAAAAATAAAATTATAAAAGAGTGGAGAAACATTAGAGCAGTAGGCCATGCTCAAGAGGTTTTAGATTTTATTAATAGTATTAAATAAAAAAGGCCCCAAATAGGGGCCTTTTCTAACTATAGAGAGAGAGATAGTTATTCTTTAGTCTCTTATTGCGTATGCAATTACACCAGACTCTGAAACGTCAGTTCCAAGTCTTTCTGCTTCTTTACTCAATCTTATACCCATTGTACCTTTCATAATTCCCCAAACTATAAGTGAAACTATAAATACAAATGCATTGATTGATATTACTCCAAGAAGCTGCGCACCGAATGATGCATCACCATTTGTAAGTGGCACAGCTAGTGTACCCCATACTCCAGCGAATAAGTGAGCTGGAATTGCTCCAACTACATCATCGATTTTAAGTGAGAATAATAATTTAGTTCCGAACACAACTATTAGTCCACCAATTGCACCTATAAGAATTGCTGCTAGCGGTGAAGGCATTAATGGTTCAGCTGTAATTGCTACTAGACCACCAATTGCTCCGTTAAGCATTTGTATAACGTCAGTTTTACCTGCCATTAATCTAGTTACTGCTCCAGCTGCTAATACACCACCACAGGCTGCTAAATTTGTATTAATGAAAATATTTGATACAGCAACTGCATCATCAAATGTTCCCATCGCTAATTGTGATCCACCGTTAAATCCGAACCAACCTAGCCATAAAATAAATACTCCAACTGTTACCAATGGTACAGATGACGCCGCAAACGGCTTCATAGGTTTAGCTGCCCCAGATTTATCAAATCTACCTGTTCTAGCTCCTAATAGAATTGCTCCAGCTAATGCTGCTGCACCTCCAGTTGAGTGAACGAGAGTAGAGCCAGCAAAGTCTGAGAAACCAGCAGCTGCTAACCAGCCACCTCCCCACTGCCAACCCATAACGATTGGATAAATAATACCTGAAAGGATAGCTGCAAATAAAAAGAACGGCCATAATTTAATTCTTTCAGCTAATGTTCCAGATACAATTGAAACTGTTGTTGCACAGAAAACCATTTGGAAGTACCAATCAGATCCATCTGCATATCCAGTATCTACTGAACTTGCATCAGACCATGGAGTAAAGCTTCCAATGTATCCACCTTCTGGAATTCCGTATGCTAAATTATATCCAACCATCCAGAACATAATTCCAGCTATTGAAAATAATCCGATATTTTTGGCACATATTACTGATACACTTTTTGATGTTACCATTCCTGATTCAAGCATGGCGAATCCAGCTGCCATAAACATTACTAGAAAACCACAGACCAAGAAAAGAAATGTATTGAATATGAAACCTACTTCAGCTGAAACTGTAGTTTCAGCATAACCGGCACTAGTCATATTTAGTAAGAAAAATAAACTTACTAATGGACCAACCAGTTTTTTTAAAAGTTTAACCATTTCACCTCCGTTTAATTAAAGGTGTTCTTATAAATTTAATAAAATTAAAAACTAATGATAGTTAGGAAAAATAGGTATGCAGTAAGTGCATGTAGTAACAGCCTTTTTCAAGTTTTTAAGCTTAAAAAAGGCTGTTAAAAAAAAGTTTATTTATTGAAAACTTCTTTAAGTGCTTTTGCAGGTAAAAATTTTACCTTTTGAGAAGCTGCGATTTGGATTTGTTCTCCAGTTCTTGGATTACGGCCAATTCGGGCTTTTCTTTTAGCCACTTTATATGTACCAAAACCAGCAATTTTCACATTATCGTCGCCTTTTAAAGCATCCAAAATAGTGTTGGTAATTGTATCAAAAGTACGCTCGGCATCAGCTTTACTTTGATTTAACGACCCAGCTAGTTTCGCTATAAGTTGTTTTTTGTTCATTTTAGCTCCGGTTTTAAAGGTTATATTTATATAGTTAACAAAATCATTGATAATTCAAGCTTTTTTTTTGTGTCTAAAATGTTTTTTGACACAATATATAGTTGTAAAAAAGTGTTGATTTATAATGCTTTTTTAACTGTCAAAAATGCCTTTAAAATAAGCCTAAATCTTTAAGGTCATTGAAAGTCGCAAAAAACATCAAAGTTAACAATAAAAACATTCCGATTCGAAAAAAACCTTCTTGTGTTTTTTGGCTTAACGGTTTTCCTAATACTTTTTCGAAAGCATAAAACATTAAGTGACCGCCATCTAAAAGTGGGATGGGAAATAGATTAATTAAACCTAAACTAATTGAAATATAAGCCATCATGCTAATAAATGGGAGTATTCCAAACTCTGCAACTTGACCTGAAATTTTAGCTATTCTAATTGGCCCTCCTAGTTGAGAACTGTCTCCAGAGCCAGTAATCATTGAGCCCATATATTTAAGAGAAGAAGTAGTAACAAAGTAAACTTCTTTAAAAGACTCAATTAATGCCGTCGCTGGTCCTAATTTTTTATGTTTTATTTCATTGTTATATGGACTAAGTTTTATGCCAATAATTCTTTTATTAATTTTGTTTCCTAGATTATCAACTCCGGCAACAATTTTTGGTTTTACTTTTAATAATAATTCTTGATCATATCTAGAAACTTTAAAATCAACTATTTCAGATGTTGACATTAAAATTAGTTTAGAAACGTCAAGAATACTCTCTACTTTGTTATTATCTATCTCAAGTATTATGTCATTTTTTTTCATTCCAGCAATTTCTGCAGGGCTGTCTTTTTGAACCTCATCGATAATTGCTGGGGTAAAGTCTTTGCCAGCAAACATATATATGAATAAAAAAATAAATATTGCTAAAACGAAGTTTGCAATTGGACCGCCTGCAACAATCAATGATCTTTGATACAACGGTTTTGTGACAAAAAGCTTTTCTTGATCTTCTTTATTGTATTTTTTTAAAAGTTCTTCTTGATCAGCCTGAGAAAAAACATTTCGATCTCCAAAAAACTTAACATAACCGCCAAGGGGTATCCAGCAAATTTTCCATCTTGTCCCAGATTTATCATTCCAACCAAATAATTCTTTTCCAAAACCTATAGAAAAGTCTGTTACTCCAACACCATATTTCTTTGCAAAATAGTAATGTCCATATTCATGAATAAAAACAACTACAATGATCAATACAATAAATGGCAAAATAAAACTCATAACTTTTATAATATATTTATATAAACAGGATGTAAATGATGGTTTATTTTAATCTCCAGGTTAAAATAGGTAAAAATGTTGCAACAATAAATGAGCAAAAAAGCAAGGATTGAGAGACAAATATAGGTAAAAAGTCTAGAGGCAATATTATTCCGACCAGAATTGATTTTGAAAAGTCAGGACTTGGGAATAAAAGAATTCCTCCAATTAATCCAACAATAATAGCTACATATGCATTTTTTTCAGTAAACTTTTTGGAGTAAAAACTGTAAAATACACTTAGTACAGCCGCACAACAAAATAAATCAGCTAATAAAAATAAATATAAAATACTTATTCCTTTTGATGCAACGAAAAAAGAAATTAAAGAGATTAATATTATTATTTGCTTAGATAATTTTAAATAATCACCTTTGAATTTGATAACTTTATTTCCATCAACAATTATTAAACTAGAAATAGCGTTTACCAGAGTATCTATACTGCTTACCGTTAATGAAATAGCTAAAATTATTATTATAATTGATAAAAAAAGAGTATTTTCTTTAAGTAGCAAAGAAAAAAATGCTAAATCAGGAATTAGATTTGAATTTTGAGAGGTGGCAATTAACCCTGTAAATCCCATCAAAAATACAATTGGTATAATAATTAAAAATGAAAAAATTAGACTACTTTTTAAAACTTTATTGTCTTTAGCTGCATAAACTCTTTGCCAATTACCTTGATGAAAAAGATTTGTTGCTGCAACAGCTATAAAAAAAGTTAGACCTGCAGTAAAATTTGGCAAATAGTTAAAGCTTAATAAATTAGGTTTATTTTGTTTGATAAATTCAAAGCTAAACTCATTAGAGTTTAAAGATATCAAATACGAAAATGATATTATTAAAAGTAAACCAAAAACTATAAACTGAATATTATCTGTAAATATTGAAGCTCGTAATCCACCATACAAAGTATATAAAAGAGAACTAATTATCACTATAGATGCTGTTATCCATAGATCTGTTCCAGATATATAATTGATTAATATAGAAACAGCTGTCACTTCTGCTATTAAAAAAATGGACATATAAAAAATGGATAAAAATAAAATCAGTTTAAATAATTGTGAACCGAATCTTAGTCTTACAACTTCAATTAAAGATTTGCTTCTTGGGTATTTATCTCTAAATTTTTTTCCTAAGTATATAAGTATGAAAAGAGGAAATGCTGTTCCTAAAGAATATCCGATAACTGCCCCTATACCTCCCCATGTAGCAGCAGATGCAGGGCCAAATAATATCCATGCACCCAAAGCAGATGCGACCAAACTTGCTGTTAAAGAAAAAGTACCAACAGATCTACTTGCAACTAAATAATTATTAAGTCCTTGAAACTTTTTAGAGTAAAGAAGACCAATTATTACAAAAACAATACTAATTGCTAAAGTTAATATTATTGCCGAGGATTGACTAATGATATTTATTTGTTCCATTATTCCCTTTCTGAATTACCGGACAGGTTCATTGGGTTTTTCTCAGCCTATACTGGCACCCCATGTGTCAATATAAAGTATTTTTTTTATTTTAAAAATACATATTTTTATAATGTGATTAAAAGAATTTTAATACTTATAATTTGTATGTTTGCATTTAGCGCGAATGCAATGGAAAAGAAAACAACATTTGACCAAGAATTGTTTAATAAAGCTCAATCTGAGGGAAAAGTTATAGTGATTAGTTCTTGGATAGAATATTGTTCATCTTGTGCAAAACAAATGAAAATATTACAAACAGCGAAAAAAGAAGGTGAATTATCAGATATTAAATTTGATAATATTGAGTATTTTTCATTTGATGTAATGAATAGAGATATTGCTGACGCTTTTAATGTGGTTTATCAGACTACTCTATTAATTTTCAAGGATGGCAAAGAAGTCTATAGAAGCATCGGCGAAACTACAGAAAATTTAATTTATGAGGCTTTGAAAGCTTCAATTTAAAATATAATCAAAATTATCAAATATTATTCGTTTCTGACAAGTGGATAAACTTTTGGACTTAAATATTTAAAGTTTGTCAATATTATAAGAGCAAGTGTTGTTAAACCTACACCAATTATAACATATAAAAATATTT
>CACMDZ010000006.1 GCA_902612575.1 uncultured Pelagibacteraceae bacterium
TTATATTTAATCTGCTTGTATTTTTATCTGAAAGTTTTTTAAAGAAAATTGTTAAATACTTATTAGAAATTTTTTTTCCACCAAGAATTGACTTAAAGTCCTCATTTTTAGTAAGGCTAACAATCTTTTTTTTCATTAAGCGTTTGTTAATTTTTTTCTTCCTTTAGCCCTTCTTCTTTTTAATACTTTTCTTCCACCCTTGGTTTTTCTTTTAGCTCTAAAGCCAACAGCTTTTTTTCTTTTTCTATTACTTGGTTGATATGTACGTTTCATTGTTGTTAAATTAATGTTAAATTTCGGTAGTTATACAAATATATGTATATAAGTACAGTGATTTTTAATAAGTTAAAAAATCAATGAATAGAGAAAAAAAAATTAAAGTATTTTTAGGCTCTGCTTACATTTTGATAGTATTTGTTTTTTTATTGTTTTTTTTTAATAAATTTTCATTTCAGGATTTTTCTAGTTATGAACTAATTAGAGAAAATAGAAATGCTTTGGAAGAAATTAAAAATGGTAATATTTTTATATCAAGTATTATTTTTTTATTAGGTACTATAGTATGGGTTCTTTTGTTAGGTTTTGGTTCACCTGTATTTTTAGTCGGTGGTTTTATTTTTGGAAAGTGGTTAGGAACTTTGCTTATAGTATTTGGATTATCAATAGGTGCAACACTTTTATATGTATTCGCTAATTACTTTTTTAAAGATTTAGTCGAGAAGAAATTTTCATCACGTTTTAGTAATTTGACTGAAAAATTTAAAAAGAATGAATTTATTTTTTTTCTAATTTATAGATTTATTGGTGGTATTCCTTTTTTTATTTCAAATATTTTACCAACAATTTTTAATGTTAAAGTTAGAAACTTTTTTTTAGGTTCAATAATTGGAATGACTCCACAATTATTTGTTGGAGCATCTCTTGGAGCTGGTTTGAGTAAGATTTTAGAAGAAAATGCTGAGGTTCCAACTATTCTTGAACTAATTTTTACTCCAGATATTTATTTACCAATTCTTGGTATTATAATTTTAGTTTCAATTGGATTTATATTTAAAAAAAAATTTTACACAAAATAAAACTGGTGCCCTCACCCAGAATTGAACTGGAAACTCATCCTTACCATGGATGTGTTATACCATTTAACTATAAGGGCAATATTTAACTCAAATTAGTGTATAAATTTAATTTTTTCAAATTATTGCCTTAATTTTTTTTTAAAATAAGTTATATCTAGCTAAGGAAAATGTTATGGGAATTCACTACACATATGGAGCTAATAAAAACGCAAAGCTCATGGAAAAAAAAGCAAAAAGAGAAAAAAAACTTGCAGAAAAAAGAGCTAAGAAGCAAATCAAAGCTGGACCAGCAAAAATAGAAGATGATAAAACAATTCCTATTGACCAAGTTATCACTTTAGATCATCTTACAAATCCTGACAAAAAATAAATTATGACTTCAAAGAAAAATAATTTAAGTAAACTTGAACTTGCTTTAAGAAAAAATTTAAGAAAGAGAAAAGAATTCCAAAAAAAAACAAAGAAAAAAAATAAATAATGTCAGTTCAATCTGATAAGTGGATTATTCAAATGGCCAGAGATAATGATATGATTTCTCCATTTGAAGATAAACAAGTTAGAGGTGATAAAATATCATTTGGTGTGTCATCGTATGGTTATGATGCAAGGGTCTCTGACGAATTTAAAATTTTCACTAATGTTAATTCTGAAATCGTAGATCCAAAAAATTTTAAATCTTCTAATTTTATTACTAAAAACTCATCAGAATGTATAATACCACCTAATTCTTTCGTGTTAGCAAGAACAGTAGAGTATTTCAAAATTCCAAAAAATGTTTTGGTAATTTGTTTAGGAAAATCTACCTATGCAAGATGTGGAATAATAGTTAATGTTACGCCTCTTGAGCCAGGATGGGAGGGTCATGTAACTTTAGAATTTTCAAACACAACGCCATTACCAGCAAAAATTTATGCTAATGAAGGTGTTGCACAATTTGTGTTTATCAAAGGAAATGAAGATCCATCAGTTTCATATGCAGATAGAAATGGCAAATATCAGGGTCAAAAGGGAGTTACACTTCCAAAAATATAATAATGGACAAATTTATTGTTAAAGGCCCTAGTAAATTAAAGGGAGAGATTGCAATTTCAGGTTCTAAAAATGCTGCTTTACCAATATTAGCATCAACGATTTTATTTGAAAAAGAAGTTGTAATTAAAAATTTACCAAGAGTGAAAGATATAGATACAATGATTAATCTTTTAAAATCCCTTGGGTCAATAATAAAATTTAGTAAAGATAAAAAAACTGTTAAAATAACAAAGAAAAAAAAACATAAATTTTTTGCCTCATATTCTCTTGTTAGAACAATGAGGGCTGGAATTTTAGTTTTAGGTGCCCTGGTTGCTAAGTATCAAAAATCTATTACCTCTTTGCCTGGAGGCTGTTTAATTGGAGCAAGACCTATAAATTATCATTTAAATGCACTTAAAAAACTTGGAATGAAGTATGAAATCAAAAAAGGTTACATACATGCAAATTCTAAAGGAAAACTAAAAGGCGCAAAAATTAGATTTTCAAAAATCAGTGTTGGAGCAACTGAAAATACAATTATAGCAGCATGCCTAGCGAATGGAATTACAATACTTAGAAATTGTGCAATTGAACCAGAAATAATTGATTTAATAAATTTTTTAAAGTCTGGTGGTGCTAAAATAAAATTTATTGGTAAGCGGACTGTGAGGATTGAGGGAGTAAAAATTTTAAAAAGTACTATTTACTCAGTTATGTCAGATAGGATAGAAACCGGAACTTTTTGTGTCGCAGCATGTTTGACTGGTGGTAATTTAAAGATTAATAACTTTGATCCTAAAATTATAAAAGCAGAACTATCTTTACTGAAGAAGGTTGGAGCTAAAATTAAAACAAGTAAAAATCAAATCCATATAATAGGTCCGAAAAAAATTAAAAATATCAACAATTTGGTCACAAAAGAGTACCCAAATTTTCCAACAGATTTGCAAGCACAATTTATGGTTCTTTTATGCAAGGCAAAAGGAAAAAGCTCAATAACGGAGAGTATTTTTGAAAATAGATTCATGCATGTTGCTGAATTAAGAAGATTAGGTGCTGAAATCATAATAAAAAAAAATAAGGCTTTAATTTTAGGCAGCACAAATTTTAAGGCTGCAGAATTAATGTCTAGTGACTTAAGAGCATCAGTTGCATTAGTTCTAGCAGCACTTGTTGCCAAAGGGACATCTATTATTAATAGAATTTACCACTTAGATAGAGGATATGAAAATATAGAGAATAAACTCAAAAAAGTAGGTGTAAAAATAAGACGTATTAGTTGATGGAAAATCAATACTTAAAAAAGATAATTGCACAATCTCCCGAGGATCTTAATATCATTTCAGCATGTTGTTCTGAAGGGAGAGTAAATATAAAAGATATTAAGTATTTAGCTTCAAATAAGATTTTCTTGATGTCTATATTAAGACTTAGCAAAGAGGAGGAAAATGAAAATAAGCAAATAAACAGTATTATTAAATTTGAATTTATAAATTCTTCTAAATCAAAGAATATAGACCAAAAAGACCCGAATCTAACATTAGAACTCTTAGCTATTGATATTTTTAAGAAAGAACAAAACTTTGAAATAATTATGTTATTTTCGAAAAATAGAATTATAACTCTCTCCGCTGAGGTAATTGAAGTAACACTAGAGGATCAAAAAGTAGAAAATGATAAAACAAATTAATTGTAATAAAAAAAACTATTTAGATAATTTAACAAAATTCCTAGACGTTAGAAGGTCTTCAAAAAAACCTGAAAATAAAATTATATCCAAGATCCTTAGCGATATTAAGAAAAATAAAAATAAAGCACTTATAAAATATGAAAAAAAATTTAGTAAAAATAGTCAAATTAAGCCGAGCATTAAAGAAATAAATAATGCAATTAAATTGCTGGATCCTAAAATAAAAAAAGCAATTGATTTTGCATTAAAGAGAATATTCAATTTTCACATTAAACAAAAAAACAAGAATATTTATTATAAAGATAGTTTAAATAATAAAATAGAATATAAATATGTACCAATCCAATCAGTAGGAATATATGTTCCAGCAAACTTGCCATCTACATTATTGATGAATGCAATTCCTGCAAAAATTGCGGGTGTAAAAAGAATCGTACTAGCAAATCCAAAAAATAATGGAAAACTAAATCCAGCAGTTTTATATGCAGCAAAAAAACTAGGTATAAATGAAATTTATTCTATGGGAGGAGCGCAAGCCATAGGTAGTTTAGCCTATATTCAAAAAGTAAATAAAATTGTTGGCCCTGGTAATATCTTTGTTGCTGGTGCTAAAAGGCAGGTTTTTGGAGATGTAGGAATAGAAGGAATGATTGCTGGTCCATCTGAAATAACAATATTAGCAGATGGCAAAACTAATTTGAATGAAGTTACAACGTCAATGATTGGACAAGCAGAGCATGATAAAAATTCACAATGCATATTAATTACAAAAGACTCAAATTTAATTAAAAAATTCAAAAAGGATTTGATCTCTAAATTAAAAAAAATACCACGACAAAGTATTGCTACAAAAAGCATCAAAAATAATGGACTTATTCTAAAAGTAAATAATGATGAGCAGATTATAAATATAATTAATGAAATAGCTCCTGAACATTTAGAGTTAAATGTAAGTAACTACAAAAAATATAAAGATAAAATTTTTAATGCAGGAAGTATTTGCATAGGTAAGTACTCTCCTATGGCGTTAAGTGATTATGCTGTTGGCACAAACCACGTATTACCCACAAATTCATCTGCTAAATTTTCTTCAGGATTAAGTCTTAGTGAATTTTATAAAAAAATCAGCCTGATAACACTCTCAAAAAAAGGTGTTGAGAAAATAGGAGAATACGCTAAACATCTCGCTGAGTATGAAGAATTAAAAGGTCATGCTTTGAGTATAAAATCTAGAATAAGGAGAAGGTAATATTGGCAAAACAAGACTTGTTAGAGTTCAAAGGAAAAGTAATCGATCTTCTTCCCAATGCAATGTTCAGAGTACAATTAGATGAAAATAAACAAATTGTAACTGCACATACTGCTGGGAAGTTAAGAAAAAATAGAATTCGAGTTTTGCAAGGTGATAATGTTACTGTTGAGATCAGTCCTTACGACCTATCAAAGGGACGAATTATTTTTAGATTTTAAATTTTGGCTTCGTAGCTCAGTTGGTAGAGCAGAGCCCTGAAAAGGCTTGTGTCGCTGGTTCGAGTCCCGCCGAAGCCACCACAAACTGTTAAAAGTGCGCTTGATTAAAGCTTGCATTCAAATTTAAAATCTAATAATTATCCCGCTAGCTGAAGTTTAGCTAAGTTTAATACAATAAAGAAAGAGTAAACAAAAAGTATGAGTACATTAAAAGGTAAAGTAAAGTGGTTCAACGGTAAGAAGGGCTACGGTTTTATAGAAAGAGAAGACGGAGAAAAAGATTGTTTCGTTCATGCAAGCGCAGTTCGTGAAGCAGGACTTCGTTTTTTGAATGAGAACGACGCTGTAGAATTTGAAATTCAGGATGGAGATAAAGGTCCAAGCGCTGTAAATTTAAAGAAAACATCTTAAAATTTATTTCATTTAAAATTTTGTATAGGAATATAGTAGGCAAGCCTATAAATATTCCTATACAATACATACTTGCATTTTAAGTTTAAAATGCTATTTAACCCCCATGATTTTAAATAGTTACATCCTTGTATCTCACAAAAGACATCATTTTCATGCTGGCTTGCAGCTAGCTATTTAACTATTTATAAATTTAAATTTAACTCTAATTAGTATAAAACAACAATAAGCCCTGGTGGTGAAATGGTTATCACGTCAGTTTGTGGAACTGAAATTTTTGGTTCGATCCCAAGCCAGGGTACCAAAAAATGAAGAAAGAAAATAAATTAATACCTGGGTTACCTTCAGGGTTTGAAGATCGTTGGGATAAAAAACTCCTTCTCAAAAAAAAGCTTTTATCAGCAATTGAGAAGGTTTTTATTAAGTTTGGTGCTGAGCCATTAGAAACCCCATCGTTTGAGATCAGTGAAAATATTGGATCATTTTTGGCAGAGGATGAGACTAACCCTATGTCTGATGTATTTTCTTTTAAAGATGGAGATAAAAATATTACTCTTAGATACGATTTATCAAGCCCCTTAGCAAGATTTGTTGCTCAAAATAATCAAGAGTTACCATCAATTTATAAAAGGTATGCCATCCAAAATGTTTTCCGTAACGAAAAGGCAGGTAATGGAAGATATAGAGAATTTTTACAAGCAGATTTTGATATTGTGGGAAATGTTAATTCATCACAGGCTAATGCAGAGCTTTGCAACTTAATTTCAGCAGCATTAATTGAATGCGGATTAAAGAAAGATCAATTTACAATAAATGTAAGTAATAGAAAAATAGTTCAGGGATTGTTAGATGATTTGAAAATATCTAATAAAAAGCAATTAAAAGTTATTAGAGCAATTGATAAACTTGATAAACCTGGTTTTGGGTTAAAAGGTGTAGAAGATCTCTTAAGAAAAGAAAGAAAAGATACTAGTGGAGCTATCACAAAAGGTGCAGATTTAAATGATGAGCAGGTTGACCAAATATTAAAATATCTAAAAATAAAGGATTTAAAAGAGCTGAAACAAAGCTTAAAAAATCCATTGTCACAAGAAGGAATAAACGAGTTGGAAGAATTTTTTGTGGTTCTTGGGTATGGATCAAGTTTAGATCAAGTAAAAACTAATTTCACAATTGTGAGAGGTTTAGCTTATTATTCTGATTTTATTGTAGAAACAAATCTAAATTTTAAAGTTAAAAATAATAAAGGCAAAGAAGTAGATATCGGTAGCATTTGCTCAGGAGGAGCTTACGCAAAGCTCATATCTAGATTTAAAGGCGTAGATATTCCTGGGACAGGCATTAGTTTTGGCGTAGATAGACTTTTATTTGCATTAATGCAATTAGATCAAATTCAATTAAATGAACAAAAACCAGTTTTGGTATGTGTAATGGACCAAAAATATTTAAAAAATTACTACGAAATTTTAGATCTATTAAGACAAAACAATATTAATGCTGAAATATTTTTAGATTCTAAAAAAAATCTCGGTAAACAGCTTACTTTCGCAAATAAACGCCAATTGCCAGTTGCCATTATCTGTGGAGAAAATGAGTTTAAAGATAATACGGTGACAATTAAAAATTTAAAAGGTGTTAAGGGAGAGAATAATAAAACTTTTTCAAAGAAAGATTTAATTAATGAAGTCAAAAAACTTATCTGAGAATATTCTTAAATCTTTAAAATCAAGTGGATTTGATTACATCGATTTAGATACAGTCATACCTACCAATTTAATTCTTGAGAGATCTGGTGAGTCATTTAGAAGTTTAATTTTTTCATTTGTTGACCAGAATGGAAAAGAAATTTGTTTAAGACCAGACTTAACTGTTGCGTCTTGTATTAAGTATCTTAATCAAAAAAATAAGAAATCTTCAAAAGTTTTTTACAGTGGACAAGCATTTAGAAAAGTTCAGAAAAAAACCGACAAAATTGTTAGAGATCAAATAGGTTTTGAGATTTTAGGATCAAAAGATGAGAAAAGAGATGATAAAAAAATCATAAATACAAGTATTAAAGTTATAAATAAATTTAGATACAAAACTGGAAGTATTACAGTTGGGAATGTTGAAATTTTTCACTTATTAATAAATAAATTAGATATCCCAAAAAGATGGAGACTTCGATTACAAAGACATTTTTGGAGAGAAAATTATTTTAACGAATTGTTGAAACGTTTAGAGACAAACTCAGATGTAGATGAAACAGTAGTTGAATTGGATAAAAAAAGATATTTGAAAATGTTTAAACAAAATCAAGATAGAAATATTGCGGGTCGTACTTTAAACGAAATTTTATTAAGGTTTGATAATAAAATTAAAGATCCTAGAAGGCAAATAAAAGGCCAAAATGTTGTAAAAATTATTAGAGATTATTTAAAAATTAGTTGCCCTATGAGCAAAGCAGCAGCTACTCTAAATACTTTTTTTAAACAAAATAAAATTAATCTTAGTGTTGGAAAGAATTATTTTCCAATAACAAAAAATAAAGTTTCAAAGTTAAATGTAAATTTTTCATCTTCATTCGGCAGACATTTGGAATATTACACAGGTATGGTTTTTAAAATTCAAACAAAGGTAAAATCAAGAAAAATTGAGGTAAATGGTGGCCGTTATGACAATCTTATTAGTGATTTAGGTTCTAAAACTAAGGTTCCAGCTGTTGGAGGTGCAATAAATTTAAATGATTAAAATTGGTATTCCTAGCAAAGGTAGACTTAGAAAAGACACTTTAAGTATCTTTAAAAATAAAAATCTTAAAATTTTATCAGAAAGAGGAGAAAGAGATCTTTTTGGATATATAAAAGGAAATAAAAAAATAAAAATAGTATATCTCCATGCAAGAGAAATTATTGAAAGATTAGGAGATGGATCATTAGATATAGGTTTTTCAGGTTATGACCTGTTAAAAGAGTCTGAATTAAATATTCAAAATAAAGTTATTATTAATAAAAAACTCGATTATGGAAATGCAACTCTAGTTGTAGCTGTTCCTGACGAGTGGATAGATGTCCAAACACTTGCTGATTTAGAAGAAATATCTTTTGATTTTAAAGATAATAAGAAAAGTAGATTAAGAGTTGCAACAAAATATCCAAATTTGACCAAAGAATTTTTATTTTCAAAAGGAGTGACTCAATTTAAATTAGTACCTTCCCTTGGAGCAACTGAGGTATATCCATTTACTGGTTCATCTGAGATTTTAACCGATATAACCAGTACAGGAGAGACTTTAAAAGCTAACAATTTAAGAATTTTAAAGGATGGAATTATTCTTAAAAGTACAGCAATCTTAATGTCGAATAAAAAATCAAGTAACCAAATTGTTTTAAAGAAAATTTTAAATTTACTTAGTTCTTAGCTTTTCTAATTGAATTTTAAAATTTCACGTATATCCTGCGAATCATGAATACTATAATTCTTGTTTTACTTTCACTCTCACTTATTAGTTCAGTATTAATTATATATTTGAATTTTAAATCAAAGAATGAATCTCATAATGAGAAGGAAAATCAAGAGATTCAAAGGCTAAATCAAGAAATTATTAATTTAAAAGATTCTTTAAATTCAACAATAAATAGCACTATGAACTCAATGGCTACTTCTTTTAATAATCTTTCATCAGGTGTAACAAAAGATATGACGAATGCTTTAACTCAAGTAGATCAAAAAGTAGCTTCCTTTAATGCCCAAGTTGAAAATTTGAATGAAAGCCAGAAGGGCATTAATCAAATATTGGCAGGTGTTAAAAAGTATGGAACCTTAGCTGAGTTTAGTTTGGGCTCCCTGATTAAGGATTTGTTGCCAGCATCTCAATATTCATCAAATGTAAAAATGAAAGAAGATACGGGTGAAAATGTTGAATTTGCAATTAAACTTCAAGATGGGATTTTGGTTCCAGTTGATAGCCACTTTCCAGTTGAAAGATTTAAGGCCATCCAAGATGCTCATCAGGAAGATGACAAAAAAGCTATGGCTGATGCAAGAACTAAACTTGCTAGAGCATTTAAAGAAAAGGCTAAAAGCGTGAACGAAAAATATATCGTCCCACCAAAAACGACAGATTTTGCGATTGTTTATGCACCAACTGAAAGTTTATTTTTAGAATTAGCTAATTATCAAGATCCATCTACAAAAGAATTATTAACTCAAGAATTAATGAAGAAATATAAAGTAACTATCATGGGCCCTAACAATTTATCTGGTTACTTACAATCACTTCATATGGGATTTCAGAGCTTACGAATTAAAAAGCATGCATCTGAAATATATGATCATTTGAAAAAAATAAGCGCCAGATTTAATATGCATTTTAATAATGTTTTAGTTTTAAGAAAGAAATTAGAAGAAGCAATGTCGGTAGTTGATAGTTTTGGTAAAGATGCAAGAGCAATAAACAGAAGTATTGACTCAATAAAAAATCCTAATGATGACGATGATCCAGATCCAAGTTCTCCATCTCCAATTTCTGGTTATGGTCAGGATGAAAAACGAAAAGTTTCTTAAAGCCTAAATGAATGAAATGGAGTAATAAATTTATTTATCCAAAATCTACAAGGTCAATTGAGGATGGATATAGAAAATACTCCTTAGGTGAGGAAAAACTACCAAGTGTTACTACAATCTTAAGTGCTACTAAATCCGAAGAGGAAAAAGCAGCCATCAAAAATTGGCAAGAAAGGGTAGGTTTTAAGGAAGCAAATAGAATTAAAACTGAAGCATCTTCAAGAGGAACGTCAATGCACTCTTATATTGAAGATTACTTAAGAGGTAGGATTAATGAAAGCTTTTTTGAAAGTAATGAACAATACAAAAATATGGCCAAAGAAATAATTGAAAAAGGTGTAAATAATAAATTAGATGAAATTTATGGAATGGAAGAAACTATTTATTATCCAGAGCAATATGCTGGAACTGCAGATTTAATTGGAATTTATCAGGGAAAAGATGTCATAATAGATTTTAAGCAGAGCAATAAACCTAAAAAAACAGATTATATTCAAGATTATTTCTTGCAACTTGGAGCATATACTTTGGCTCATGATGTCGTACATGGAACAAAAATGAAAGCAGGGATAATCTTACTCTGTACAAAAGATATTCTATTTCAAGAATTTAAAATTGAAGGTGCAGAATTAGAGATGTATCAAAATTTATTCATGGGAAGAGTTAAAAAATTTTACGAGATGAATAATATAGCTTGACTTTAACCAACTAATACATAGAAAAGAAGAAACTAACTAGAAGCTACTTGTTTAGATGCAAAGGTTTGGTCTTAAAAAACTTTCCAAAAACCCATCAAAACAAAGCTAATTTGAGGTTAACAATATGAATTTAGCAATTTGGGATATAGAGTCATCGAGTGCTAGCACTGACTTTGGTAGCATTATAGAAATTGGGGGAATATTATTTGACGAGAACTTTAAAGAAAAAGATAGATTTAATCTTCGATGCAGACTTCATGAAACTGAGATTTTTCAAGCTGCAGCTTTAATAGTTAACAAGACATCAATTAAACAACTTACTCAAACAAATCTAAGTCATTATCAAATGCTTGGGCAGGTTGAAAAAATTTTTAAGAAATGGAGCCCTGCTATTTTCTTAGGATGGAGTTCACTAAATTTTGATGAGGAGATGATAAGAAAAGAATTTTTTAAAAGTATTAGGTATCCTTATTTGACAAATTCTGCACCAAATACAAGACATGATGGAATAAATATTGCAAGAGCTGCATATGCGGTAGATCCAACAGTTTTAGAGACTGAAATTAATGAAAAAAATAACCCAGTTTTTAAATTAGCATCACTGGCTCAGATGCAAGGAATAGATGCAAGTGATGCACACTCTGCACTTGCTGATGCAGAACTTACTGCAAAAGTGTTGAAAATTGTAAAAGAAAAACAGGAACACACTTGGGAATCTTTTTTAAGTACTTCAAATAAATCTAATACTGAAACCATTATGAAAAAAGGAGAAATTGTAACTTTAAATGAGTATTATTATGGAAAGTCCAGGCTTCATTTAGTCGTACCGTTACATCCAAAACATTGTATGCATCCTATTTATCAAGGATGGTATTACACAATAGATCTTAGAACAGAAATTCAACCATTGATTAATAAATCTATAAATGAATTAAAAACTGAGATGAAAAAAACACCCAAGTTTTTAAGAACAGTTAGATCAAACAAAGCACCAATAATTATTGATGCAAAATATGGCTTGAATGTTGAACCATATAATAAATTAGATAAAAACGTTATTAAAAAAAGAGCTGAATTTGTTCAAAACAATGAACAGTTTTCACAAAATATTTTAACTGCCCTTCGTGAGGTTGCAGAAGAAAAAGAGCAATCAAAATCTCAAGAGGATATATATGCAGAGGAAAGTATTTATACAAAATTTACATCGAACAAGGATACCGCTCTGTTTCCAAGTTGGCATGAGGCTCCATGGAAAGAAAAATTAAATTTATTAGATAAGTTTGACGATGATAGATTGGTTAGTTTCGGTAAAAAAATCATCTTTCAAGAAGCTCCGGAGATACTTCCAGACTCTATGTATAAATCCATAAGGAGAGATATAGCAAAAAGAATACTGAGTGAAAAAAAAGAAAAATGGTGGACTATTCCAACTTTATATAATGAAATTGATACCTTAAGAGAAAAATATACTAATGAAAACGACAATGAAAAATTAACCCTTTTGGATGAGTTTAATAATTATGCAATGTCAATTCAAAAAAAGTATGAAAATGTTTAATGTATAAATCTAAATTAATCTCAATTTTACCTATTGAATATATACAAAATTAATCTATATCCTTCTCATGGCTACAATAAATGTAACTGATGAAAACTTTGACGAAAAAGTTTTAAAAAGTGATAAACCAGTTCTTGTAGATTTTTGGGCAGAATGGTGTGGACCTTGTAAAATGGTGGGACCCATTTTAGAGGAAATATCAAATGAAATGGCTGAGGAAGTTGTAGTTGCAAAACACGATATAGATTCTCAACCTAACGTTCCAACTCGATATTCGATAAGAGGAATTCCTACTATGCTATTATTTTCAGGTGGAGAGTTAAAAGCTACTAAAGTTGGCGCTACACCTAAAAGCGATATAGTTTCTTTTATTAAGGAAAATATCTAATTTAATTTTAAAATTTCTCCTGCAAGATAAAGTGAGCCTATACAAACAATTATTGTATTTTCGTTTTTTGATAACGATTTTATAGCACTTTCAATATTTTGTGATCTTTTAATATTTAAATTTAAATTATTTAACTTACTTTCCAAATCTTCTTTTGATATTGCGCCATCCTGATTAGGAATATCAATCAAAGTTATAGAATTAACTATATTTCTGAAAGATTTTATAAATTCTATATGTTCCTTATCTTTCATCATTCCAACTATTAGATTTACCTCTTGATTTTGGTTTTTTATCCAATTAGCAATAGATAAACTTGCGCTTATATTATGACCACCATCAACAATTAATCTATTGTTGCCTGCAATCGTTTTTAAATTACCATTTTTAATTTCTTCCAATCTTCCTTTGAGTGAAATATTTTGAATACCATTAATTATTTCATTATCTTTTATATTAAATATTTTTCGTGATGCAGCAATCGTGGTGCTTATATTATAAAGTTGATGATTTCCAAGAATATTTGGTTCAGGTAACACCATTTCACCTAAATAATCTTGATATTGAATAAAACCATTTTCAGAATTTGTAATATTAAAATCTTTTCCAAAAAAATATTTATTAGAAGTATTTTTTTCTAATGACCTCTCAATCTTATATCTTATTTTATCGTTGACTTGTTTATTAACAAATATATTTGAATTTAAAAGTTTATTTGTTTTTTCATAAATTACTCCTTCAATTGATTTATTTTCTAGCCATTGGAAGTGATCGTTATGAATGACACCAATCAGAGTCATTAAATTCTCCCTGAATACATTTGTACTGTCAAATTGATGAAATAGTCCTGCTTCTATGATATTAATATTGTCTTTGAAATTTTCAGCATATTTTATGAATGCGCAAGTTAAAATTTCAAATAATGTTGCGTTGTCGTCTCCTAAAATTCTTTCAGTATCTTCTAACAAATTGATTAAATTTTCCTCATCAATTTCCTTGTCATTAAATATATATCTTTCTGTATAAGAGAGAAGGTGTGGAGAGGTGTAAAGATTACATTTGTATCCGGCTTGGTTTAGAATTGACTTTAGACTATAGCACATACTTGCTTTGGCATTAGTACCTACAACAGTAACAATATTTTTTAATTTAGATTGAGGGTTACCAAGTTTTTTTAAAAGATTGAAAGTTCTCTCTAAAGATAAATCAAGTTTTTTCTTATGATGCTTCTCGAGTTTGGATATTATTTTCTGAAGTTTCATCTAAATTTTCTAAATGTATATCAGAGTTTTTTCTTAGTAATATGGAAAGTAGTTTACCCACTTCATCTTGAATATCTTTTCTTTGCACAACTCTGTCAACAAATCCATGTTTTTCAACAAATTCAGCTGTTTGAAAATCTGATGGCAGCTCCTCTTTAACGGTAGACTCTATAACACGACGACCAGCAAAAATTATATTTGCTCCTGGTTCCGCAAGATGTATGTCACCTAACATTGCAAAAGAAGCTGTAATTCCACCTGCTGTTGGATCAGTGAAACAGACGATATAAGGTAAATTATTATTTTTAAGTTCGTTTATTGCAAGTGTCGTTCTAGTCATATTCGCTAGTGCTATAGGTGACTCAAACATTCTTTGACCACCGCCACAAGGAAAGAACAGATAAGGGGTTTGATTATCAATCGCGTGCTGTACACCATAAATTATTGCCTCGCCTTCTGCAGCTCCAACTGACCCTCCAATAAAATCAAAATTAATTGCACCTGCAGTAACTTCAATTCCATTAATTTTTCCCTTTGCAATCATTACCGCACAATTTTGATTTGTTTTCTTTCTAGCTATTTTAAGTCTTTCTTTATAAGACTTTGTATCAACCCAATTCAATGGATCTTCGGTAGGTATTGGAGATTCTAATATTTGATAAGAATTTTTTCCAAATATTATATCAAATCTTTGTCTACAACTTATTCTATGATGCTTCCCACAAAGATTACAAACCCACAAATTATTTTCTAAATCTTTCTTTAAAATTGGTCCTTTACAACAACTTGTCCAATCTGAGTTTGCTATATCCTCTTTCGAAGGTCTTTTTCGAAGTACCTTCTTTATCTTTTCACCAAATTTTATAGCTTTTGTTAACCAATTCATGATATTTTTTTTCTTAGCTTACTGACCATCTTACTTACATTTATGACAGGATTTTGTCTATTGTTTAAACTCCTCGTAATTTCTTTACAAATTTGACTTCCAACCACAAGTCCATCGGTATTTTTAAACTTTGATATTGTTTTTTCAGTTATTCCAAAACCAATAACACAATTTTTGTTTGGATTTATTTTTTTAATTTTATTGTAATTAGCCAATATTTTGTTTGGAGAAACTTTTAGCTTTCCTCCGGTTGTAGACAGCATACTGATATAGTAAATCATATCATGAGAATCTTTTGTGATACTTTTTAGTCTTTCATTCGATGTTGTAGGAGATAATAACTGGATAAAATTAATTGAATTTTTTTTACATTTCTTTGAAAAAATTTTGTTTTCTGGCCATGGTAAATCTACAACAATTAAACCATTAACTCCTGATTTTTTACATTTTTTTAAAAAATTATTTTCACCATATTGGAAAATCATGTTGTAGTAACCCATAAGTATTATTGGCTTAGAATTTTTGCTAGTTTTAAAATCTTTAACGATTTTAAATATATCATTCATTTTAATACCATTTTTGATTGCTCTATAAGAACTTGTTTGTATTTGTCCGCCGTCAGCAACTGGTGTATTATGAGGTACACCAACTTCTAAAATATCTGCATAATTTGAAATTGCTTTTAAGATTTCCAAAGATTGTTTCTTTGAGCTATCACCAGCTACAGTATAAGTAAGTAACGCTGGTCTTTTCTCATTTTTTGCTTTTTTAAATGCAAGGCTAATTGGATTTAACATATTTCTTTCCCAATTTTTTTTCTAAAATACCTCTATCTTTATATGCATCTCCGCAACTATTAATAATTACAATCGTATTTTTGCTAAATTTTTTTGCTTCTTTGATGGCAACTGAGAATGCATGGCTCGGTTCGAGAGATGGTCTTAAATTTTCATATTTTGTAACTATTTGATAGGCCTTTAAAGCCTCTTCGTCACTAGCCGCTGTATACCTTGCGCGCTTTGTATCTTTTAAAAAACAATGAAGTGGTGAAATTCCAGGATAATCAAGACCAGCAGAAATTGACTCGGTCTCTTCAATTTGACCATCGCTATCCTGATTTACATATTGAGCAGCGCCATGAAGTATACCTATTTTGGAACCATAAGTTAAAGGAGCTGCATGTCTTTTACTTTTAGCTGGTCCACCTGCTTCAACCCCAATAAACTCAACTTGCTTTTTATCATAATCCATAAATTCATTCCAAAACCCAAAACTAGAGGAACCTCCTCCAACACAATTATATAATTTAATTTTTTTAGGGACTTTACCAAATTGATTTATTAATTGAACCTTAAGCTCTCTAGATATTTGACTTGTACTCCATCCACATATACGCACAAAAATTGCAGGACCAACTGTACTACCAACACACATTGCAGTTGTATCACAATTTGCAACCCAAAATCTCATACACTCAGAAACAGCATCCACAAGTGTTTGACTTCCTGAATATACAGGAATTACATCTGCACCATTTTTCTTCATTGCTTTAACATTTGGTTGTTGTCTTTTAATATCCTTTGCTCCCATGAAAATTTTGCATTTAAGACCAAATTTCTTAGCAGCCATGCTTAACATCTTACCAGCGTACCCAGCACCGGTGTCTCCAATTATCACTTTTTTTCCTGACCTTTTTGCTAATAAACAATGTACAGTTGCATTATATATTTTGTGAGCTCCACCGTTAGCATCAGAAACAACCTTTGACCAAATCTGTGCTCCTCCAACATGTTTTGTTAAATTATTTAACTTAATAAATCTTGTCGGTGTTCCAATCCAATTTTTGAAATATTTATCTCTTTCTCTTATAAAGTTTTTGTCATTTTTTAATTTATTGAATTGTATTTCCAGATCTTCTATAGGTTTTTTAAGGGTCTCTGGAACAAAATTTCCTCCAAATTTACCACCCCAGAAACCGAGTTTGTCTCCTTGATCTATAACTGGAATTCCTTTTTTAAGTTTCATAAAATTGTTAAGTTTAGTAGTTTATTGATTTTTTTAATATCTTTCTTACCTTCTTCATTCTCTAATGAACCACTTAAGTCAATAAAAAAATCTTTATTTTTAAAATTAGGAATATCATCTATTTTTATATTTCCAGCAATCATTTTATTTATAGAATTTGGTAATGAATTTAATAAGTCGTGGTCAAAGCCTAATGATTTTTCATAACCCTTTCCGTCAAAAAGAAATATATCTGAAATACCAGTATAATTTTTGTATTTTTCAACATCAATTTCATTAGCAATTGTAAAAGCTGAGATAATCTTAATATTGTATTTTTCTTTGATATTTTTAGTCCTTTCAGGACTTACATCATATAATTGATAATAATCAAAATTTAGATCTTTAATTTTCTCTAATTCTTTATCACTTGGATTAACAAGCACAGACACAAAGCTTGTATTTTTTTTATTAGTATATAACAATTTTCTTAAATTTTCATGATCAACATATCTTTTACTTTTTTTATAATTGGAAATGAAACCAACAAATTTTGGAGGATATTTGTGATTTAAAATAAAATTTAAAGTGACAAGATCAGAGACCCCGCAGATTTTTATGCCTTTGATCATCAATTTAAATGATGAATTAGTTTTTTTAGATTATTTGTAATATTTCCCTTTGTAATTGGCCTTCCAATTACCAACCAATCTGCGCCTCTTTTAAATGCTTCTTTTGGTGTAAGTATTCTCTTTTGATCGTCATGAGTAGATTTAAATCTTATACCAGGAGTTATAATTTCTTTTTTAAAAAATTTTTTAACTGTATTTACTTCCTGAGCGCTACATACAATAGCATCTAGTTTAGCTCTCTGAGCTAATCTAGCTTGTTGTGCTACAATACTTTTTGTTTTTTTATTAAATCCAATTTCTTTTAATGATTTATTATCAAGCGAGGTTAATACTGTCACTCCTACTAATTTCGTTTTACCACAAACTTTTTTTGCTGCCTTTAATGCTTCAATACCTGAATTTATATGTATTGTTAAATAATTAAATTTTAAATCGCTTACAGCCTTGATTGTAGACATACAAGTATTAGGTATATCTGATAACTTATAATCTCCGAAGGTAATTTTATTTTTTAATTTTGATATAAATTTTCTTCCTCCTTTTGAGTTTAAAAATTCTAAACCAAATTTATAGCCAATATGAAGTTTTGAATTTTGTGTTATTGATATTATTTCTTTAATCTTCTTTATACTTTTACTGTCACAAGCGATAAATATTTTTTTAGTTTTCATTAATTTTTTTGGACCACTCTTTAGACATTTTGAATAATATTGTTTTTTTTTCTGGTGTATTTACTTTTTCATTTGTTTTTGGGTTTCTTGAAATCCTTGCTTTTTGGAGTCTTGGTTCAAGTGTGAATACATCTCTTAATTCTACTCTTTCTCCTCTTTTCAATGACTCCTGCATTTCATTTATTGTTATATCTAATAATTTAATTAAATCCTTTTTTAAAAAGTTTGGATAATTTCTGGTTAGTTCTTTAATTAGGTCTGACTTTACAAACGACAATTTTTACTCAGTGTCCTTTTTATTCTTTTTGTCATCTAATTGCTCAGATAGAGATGAGAAGGGGAGATTTTTCCCACTTAATGGGCTAGAATGCTCTTTGATAGCTTTAGCATTCATTATTTCTTCAAGTAATTTTATGCTTAAAGATATCTTTCTTTTTTCAAAATTTAATTCAGATATTGCAGCGTCAATTCTTTCACCTCCTACAAAACGCGATGGTCTAGCATCTGAGGCGCTCATAGCGATCTGTGATTTCTTTATTAAAGTTTCAATTTCACTTCCTTCAGGTTTTACTAACAATCCTTTACTGTCAGATGAAATTACTTTTACTGTGATAGCTTCATTAACTTTTTTATCTTTAAACCAGTCAAATGGATCTTTTTGTAATTGTTTTAATCCAACTCTTACTTTCTGGTCTGATTTTTTAATTTCTAAAATACGAACTTTTAATTTATCACCCTTTTTATATTTTTTTAACTCCTCTTCTGGATTTCCTGTGAATGAGAGGTCATTAGAATGCAGAAATCCATCAATGTCAAAATCATTAAGTTTTAAATATATAGCATACTCATTAATATTGTTTATTACACCCTCAATATCAGATCCCACTGGGAAGTTATTTTCTAATATAGAATATGGATTTTCTTGTGTTAATCTATGTGATATTGCAACTCTTCTTTTTTCTTTATCTATTTCTGTAATTACACATTCTATTTGGTCACCTACATTAAATATCTTTTTTGGTGATATATTTTTTTTGGTCCAACTTATTTCACTACTATGTAAAAGAGTGCTAAGCCCTGCTTCTAATTCACAAAAACATCCATAATCAGTTATTTTTACAACTTTTACTTTATACTTATTTCCAATTTGATAATTAGAAATATGCTCAAATGGATCTGGTGACAGCTGTTTTATTGAACATCCGACTTGTAATTTTTCCATATCTATCGAAATAACTTTAAGGTCATGCTTCTCTCCAATATTAAATATTTCGTCTGGATGATTTACTCTGCTATAGCTAATCTCTTGTAAATGGCACAATGTGTCTATGGTACCTTCAGGCGTAATTACCTCAAAAAAACAACCAAATGATGAATATCCTTTTACTATTGCATCTTTTATTATATCGCCAACTTTAAATTTGGCAATTATTTTTGCTTTGTCCTCTTTTTTATTAGATGACACTACTTGTCTTCTTGATACGACGCTATTTCCTCTTACCATGTCAAGTTTTATCAGAGCAAATTTTTGTTCAACACCTATTAAATGATCAATATTTTTAATTGGCTTATCCGAAATTTGTGATCCTGGGCAAAACATTAACGATCCAGTTTCTACATGTTCTACAATTACACCACCTTTTGTTTTTTGAGTAATTTTACCATTTATTAACTCATTATTTTCGTAACATTTGACTAATTTATTCCATCCTTTAATTTTCAAAGCTTTTTGAGCTGATACAATTACATCACCATTCTTATCCTCTATTTTTTCAAGAAGCACAGAGATAGTTGTTCCTTCTTTAATCTCTTCTTCCATACCCATTAATTTTACCTCATTAACATCAATTACAGGCTCACTTTTTAAACCTGGAATGAATAAAAAAATGTATTTATTTGTAATTTTAGTTACTTTCCCCTCAATTATTTTTCCTTCCTCAATCTTATTTTTTTGAAGTTGACTGTTTAATAATTTTTCGAAATGTTGACTGGCTGGGGATGTAAGATCTTTATATATTTCCATTAATTATTTAATTTTTTGTCCATTATAGCTTTAATCTTATTAAAGCACGCTTTCTTACTTAATTTAGTGGTATTAATCAAGATAGAATCTTTTGTTTTTTTTAAAGGACCATATTTTCGATTTTTATCTGATTTGTCCCTATTTTTAAGGCTTTTATAGACTTGTTGGTAAGTGATTTTTTTATTTAATCTTTTATATTCCTTAAAACGTCTTTTTGCTCTTACATCAATGTTTGCGGTAATATAAAATTTGAACATAGCATCTTTTACTTGAACGGTTATGATATCCCTTCCATCTAAAACAGAACCTTTAAAGTTTTTTGGAGGATTGTAAGCACACTTTTGTTGAAATTTATGCACTATATCTCTAATTTTTTTATCTTTAGCGATTGTTGATGCAGTTGTGGCAACTTCATTTGATAATAAAGACTTATTTTTTAAATCACTTATCTTAATTTTTTTTATTTTTTTTTTAATAAGTTTATAGTTAAATTTACTTTTACTATCTAATTTTAATTTACCGATATATCTATAAATTTTCCCTGTGTCTAAATAAAATAAGTTATACCTCTTTGAAATTAATTTCGCTTGAGTACCCGCTCCTGCAGCAGCAGGTGAGTCTATGGCAACTGTAATTATATTTTTCCTTTTTTTCAATGAATTTTAGCTCCAATCTTTTTTAAGATTTTTAAAAAATCTGGAAAGGAGGTGTTTATTGAATCTTTGTCATTAATTTTCCATTTTCCTCCCAAAGTTAAAGCTGTAATACAAGAGAGAAAAAATATTCTGTGATCTTTTAAAAAATTTTTCATTTCAAAACTTTTTGATAGTATTATATTTGGTTTGCCATGAATACTTATATCATTTTCAAATCTTTCAACTTTAATACCGATTAACTTTAAAAATTTTACTGCTAAGTCTAGTCTTTTTGATTCTTTTTTATTCATTTCTCCTAAATCCCTAAACTTTGATATACCCTTTGCCTTTGCTGCAACCAAAAAAATTATTAGAAATTCATCTATTGCTGAACTGTTAAATTTTGCAGGACAATTTACTCCAACTAAATCTTTTTTACTTTTAACATAAATATCGGCAACTTCCTCACCATTATAAATTTTTTTATTTTTAAGTAATATATTTGCTCCCATTTTATTTAAAATTGAAATAATGCCAATTCTACTTTTGTTTACATTTACATTTTCAATTATAATTTGAGAATTAGTTGACAGAAGTGTCAATACTATAAAAAAAGAAGCTGAGCTTATATCACCCGGAACGCTATATGCAAAGCTATTGAACTGTTTTAATCCTTCAATTGTTATTTTCTCATAGTTTTTTATTTTCTTAACTTTAATTGGATAATTTAAAAATTTTAACATTAGTTCAGTATGATTTCTTGAACTTTTAGAAATAATTTCTGTAATACCTGGGGTGTTTAAAGCACTGAATATAATACAGGTTTTTACTTGTGCGCTACCTATATTCTCTTTATATTTAATTGGTCTTAAAAAATTAGTACCTTGTATTTTTATTGGTAAAGTGTTTTTTTTGCTCTGAATATTTACTCCAAAAAGTTTTAAAGGCTTAACTACTCTAGAAAAATCTCTTTTTGATAAGCTTTTATCTCCAACCAACTTAACTTCAGTTTTTGTTTTAACTAACAATCCAAGTATTAATCTTGCTAAAGTTCCAGAATTTCCTGCATTTATTACTGTATTTTTCTTAATACTAAAACCATTTACACCAAAGCCCTTAATAAAATAAATATTTTTTCGTTTAATGTAATTTATTCCAAGTTTCTTTATAGTTTTGAGAGAATTTAAAACATCTTCAGATTCGAGTAAATTAGAAATTTTAGAGGTGCCCACTGCTTGAGATGCTAGAAGTACAGACCTTATGGAAATACTTTTATCTGAACTTACTTTTATTTTTTTATTAAAACTTTTTAATTTATTACTTATAAAAATATGATTTGTCATTGATGAATTAATTTATTTTAAATTCATCTCCAAAATATGCAGATCTAGCACTTGAATCTTTTATTATTTCATTTGGACTTCCTGATGCAATAATTTTTCCACTAGACAATACAATTGCTCTATCTACGCAGCTTAACAGGTCTCTTGCCTGGTGATCACAGACAACAACTGTTATTTTTTCAAGTGATTGTAAGTTTACAATTATTTCTTGAAGCATTTTTATTGTAAGTATGTCTAAAGCAGCAAATGGCTCATCTAAAAGAAGTATGTTTGGATCATTTATTAATGCCATTGCAATTACAAGTTTTTTCTTTTGTCCACCAGATAAATGTTTCCCTTTGATCTTCAATAAAGGATCGAATTCAAATTGTGAAATAATTTTTTCTATTTTATTTTTTCTAATATCCTTTTCTTTAATATGAATTTCACCTACGAGCTTTAAATTATCTAGTAAATTTAAATCTTGTATAAAGCCACCATATTGAGGAACATAACCAAGTTTATATCTAGTGGCTCTTTCATAAATTGGAATATTTGTGCAGTCTTCACCATTAATAAAAACCTTTCCATAGCTAGGATCTTTCAGACCTGTAATAATATGAAAAATTGTTGATTTTCCTACTCCATTTGGCCCAAGCATTCCTAAAACTTCTTGTTTGTTTATTTTTAGATTTAAATTATTTAAAATTTGTCTTTTATTGTAAAACATTGATATCTTGTTTAACTCTAACAAGGTCTGATTTTCCTTAAAATTTTTTATTCTAAATTTTTTAATTAATGCCATTAGTTAGTAATTACCTGAATGTCTGTTATAGTACTCTCTGGATTAATATTTATATTTTTTGTTTTCAAATCAAATTCTACTAGACCGGCTTTCATTGACGATTTTGGGTCAGTAATTATTACATTATTATAAGCTATAGCTTTACTCGTTTCCATATTAATATCAAAATTTATACAAGTGATTTGCTTTTCTTGATAGTTTATTACTACATTATCATAAAATTTAGAATTCGAATTTACCGAATTAAATTGAGCAAAATCAGACGCTATATAAATTGTGTCTCGATTATCTGATGCAATTTCACCTCTCACATTAACTAGATCTAAAATATCATTATTATTAATATTTGACTTACCTGAATTAGCTAGTAAGTAAAAATTATTTCCTCGTTCATCTATAGAACGATACTCAACATCTTTAACAAAATTTTTTATTTCCTCAGAGGCAATATCATTATTTTGTCCATTTATTTTAACTGAATTGTCAACTTCAATAATTTCATTTTTAATGTTTTTATCTTTTTCGATAATTTCATCTTTGGTTATTTTTTTTGCATTATCTTCTAACAATATATTTTCTATTTTTTTATTATTTTCAATTTTTTGAGACAACTCATTATTTTTCAACTCCAATTCTAGTATTTTAGTTTCTAGTTGTTTGAGTTGTTCTTGATTAGCATTTTCCAATGAATTAATTTCTTCCACAATTCCTTTATTTGTATCAAAATACTTATAATAAACTGCAGCTATAATAAATATTATGAGTCCTAATATTAAAATTTGGGTTAAAGATTTTATAGACATCTATGAAATATTAGCATTTAAAATATTATGAATATGAATAAATCCAACTGTTTTGTTTTTTTTATTTTTATGAACACATAAGCTTGTAATTTTTTTATTATTCATAATCGAGAGTGCCTCAGCCGCAAGTATATTTTTATCTACACTTATTGGTCTTTTTTTCATTACTTGTTTAATTTTTAGGTCATGAAAATTTTGATTGTAATTTGAGAGTCTTTTTAAATCACCATCTGTAAGAATTCCTAGTGTGTTGTTTTTACTATCTCTAATAACTAATGCTCCAAGTCCTTTTTTTTCAATACTTTTCAAAGCTGATATCATACTTATATTTTCTCTTACAAAAGGTATATTTTTTCCCGTTAACATTAAGTCCTCTACAGTTTTTAATTTTATTGATAATGATCCACTCGGATGAAATTTTTTGAAATCTAATCTACTAAATTTTTTAAATTTCATGCAAGCTATTGCTATTGCATCTCCCAATGCAATTTGCACAGTTGTTGATGAGGTTGGAACATATCCACCAGGACCTGCCTCTTTAACAGTGGGTAATAAAAATTTTATATTGGAATTTTTGTAGAGGAGCGAGTCTTTTTTTGAAGTTATCCCAATAAGTTTTATATTTCTATTTCTTGAAGCGTATTGAATTATATTTTTTAATTCATTACTTTCACCACTTAAACTTATTAATATTAAAATATCATTTGAAGTCACTTGTCCCATGTCACCATGACTTGCATTTGCAGCATCTAAAAAGAAAGAAGGAGTTCCAGTTGAGGAAAAAGTTGCAGACCATTTTCTTCCGATAATTCCACTTTTACCAACACCTGAAATAATTATCTTCCCATTTTTACAATTCAAAATTGTTTTAATTATTTGTTCAAATGACTTTCCAATACTAGATTGAAGTTTTTTTAGAGACTCTGTTTCTATTTTAATTACGTCCTTAGCTATATTTATTAAATTTCTATTTTTCATTTTAGTGAGACCATATATCCTCCTTGAATGAGGCAAAATCTAAATCAACTCTAGCATTTATAAAATTTATTGTGCTTTTATAAAGATCTAATCTGTTCTCTCGGTCTAGAATTATTCTTAAGGCTTCATAAATTTTGTGCAAATAAACTACATCTTGTGCACAATACTTCAGCTGTTTGTCAGATAATTCTCCGCCAAAGTCAGAAGATTGTAACTGTTTGCTTACATCTATACCTATAAATTCTTTAATTAAATCTTTAAGACCATGCTTATCTGTATAACTTCTAGCAAGTTTACTCATAATTTTTGTACAATTTACATTTTTAATTTCCACACCTAAAAATTTTTTAATAAATAGAAGATCTGCTCTAGCGTAATGGAATAATTTATTTATTTTTTCATCACTTAAAATACTTTTTAAATTTGGAGCATTATAGTTATCTTTGTCTAATTGAATAATATGAGCATCATTTTGACCTGAGGATATTTGAAGCAAACATAGTCTATCTCTTTCAATATTTAGTCCAGTAAATTCGCAATCTACTGCTATCTTGTCACTGAACTTTATTTCATCTGGTAAATCTTGTTTATGTAATTTAATATCGAAATTCATTAATAGATATATATATATGAAAAATCAGGATTCAATTTTAATATTTGGTGCATCAGGTCAAATAGGAAAATCTTTAATTAGAAAATTTACAAAAAATAACTACAGAGTTATCGCGGTAACTAGAAGTATTCATCAGAAAGGTTATCAAATTAAAACTCAATCAAATTATGGATATTTAGAATTAGAAGAAATAAATTCATTTGATGAGCATAATATTTCAGAATTGATGAAAAAGGCATCAGTATGCATCAATCTTATTGGTATTTTGTTTGAAAGAAAAAAAAAACAATTTGGTTTAATTCATACTCATTTACCATCCATGCTTTCTCAATTAGCTTTAAAAAACTCACTTGATCAATTCATTCATTTATCAGCATTAGGAATTGAGGCAGCAACTGATAGTAATTATGCTATGAGCAAATTAGAGGGCGAACAGAGAGTAAGGCAAAATTTTTCTAAATCAGTAATTTTAAAACCATCGATTGTATATTCAGTTGATGATAATTTTACAACAAGCTTCATGAGTTTATTAAATATACTTCCTATTATGCCACTATACTATAAAGGAAAAACTAAATTTACCCCTATCCATGTTACGGATCTTTCAAATATAATTTTTGAAATTGTGAAAAAAAAAATTACTGGAGAGACCATAGAATGTATTGGTCCGCAAGTTTTTACATTCAAAGAATTAATAATAAAAATTTTAAAATCAATTAATAAAAAAAGATTACTTATTCAAATGCCTCTTCCTTTAGCAAAGCTAAATGCTAAGTTATTCCAATTAATGCCTAAACCATTATTAACAATGGATCAGCTTAAATTATTAAAATATGATAATATTATATCAAAAAAATATAAAACTAATTTTGATATGAATATGGAGGCAAATAAAAAATTTGAAGATGAAATTAATCGTTATAGTTTTAATTGGAGTAGTGGTGGGCAATTCTCAAAAAAAAGAATTAGTAAGATAAATTAATGTTAAGTAATATTATATACATTGTCGTATTTTTAATTTTGGCATTTGTTTTATCAATTGCAGTTAAAGCTATTACAAGAGGTGTTGAAGCAAAACAGGCTATTAAAGAAGAAGAAAAACTAGATGTAATTGATAATACTGAAAACCAAAACTTGCAAATGATAGATCAAATAAAGAATTTAAAAGAATTATATGATAAAGGAGTTATTGACGAGAATGAATTTAAAAAAGCTAAAGAAAAAATATTAAAGTAAGTTATGCGCTTTTTACCTTCTTTTCGATAAATTTTGGCATTTCTTCATCTTTATCTACTACATCTTCTTTCTTTCCTTTCGGTTGAAAGACAATCATTAGGTGTAACGGACAATAAGAAAATTTTTCAACAGTCTTTCTTCCACAAAATGAGGAATTTTTTTCATCAGGATGACCCTCCATATACTTACAAGTATTTTCATTTAAATCTTCTAACTGCAAATTCTTTGCTGGTTCAAAATTTTTATCTAAAAGCAATGATCTAAATCTGTGCTTTCTGCTCACTCTTTTTGAATTTCCGTTTGAAGTTACTGTTTCAATTTTATTATTGAGATAAGTTGATCTAGTTTTGATTTTGGCGGATAAATTTAACCTGTGGGCTTTTCCAATAACTGCGTTCCTACTTACCCCACCAATTATTTCAGCAATTTGACTAGCTGTTTGACCTTTTCCCCAAAGATCTCTAAGTTTATTGACCTTCTCTTCTGTCCAACTCATATAACTACATTTAGTATATTATAATTAATTTATAACATTATCTTGAATCATAATAAATGCTATCAAACAAGCTTTTTTTTCTGTTTTTTAACAATTATTAAAAAAAAAGTTTATTAATAAACACTTATGGTTGAATTACAGAATAAATATCAAATTGGTGTAAGAAGGTTTGGTCTAATTAATTGGGTAGGTGCCTATTCATTATTTAAAAAAGAAGTTTTAAGATTCCTCACTGTTTCAGGTCAAACTTTATTTGGTCCAATATTAACTAGCATATTATTTTTAACAGTAATTTCACTAGCAATTGGAGATCAAAGGGCAGATGTACTAGGCGTTACCTACATTAAATTTTTAGCAAGTGGTTTGATAATGATGCAGGTTATTCAACAAAGTTTTGCACATTCAAGCTCTTCTTTAATGATGGGTAAAATGATGGGTACCATAACAGATGTAGTTCATAGTCCGTTATCATCAATAGAAGTAGTATTTGCAATAGTATTAGCATCTGCCGCAAGGGGATTAGTAATTGCATCTGCTTCAACTTTGTTATTTTTATTCTTTATAGATTTATCAGTGCAAAGTATTTTTTTGTGGTTAATTTATTTATTTTTAGGTGGGTTAATTATGGGTTCATTAGGTTTAATCGTAGGATTGTATGCAGATAAATTTGATCAAATGAGTACTGTTACTAATTTTGTAATAGTACCCTTAAGCTTTTTAAGTGGTACTTTTTATAGTATTGATAAATTGCCATATTATTTAAAAGTAGTAAGTAATTATAACCCGTTTTTTCACATGATTGATGGCTTTAGGTTTTCATTTATTGGTCAATCAGATGGTTCAATAACATTAGGTATTTTAATTCTAACTTTTCTAAGTTTACTTATTACATATTTCGCATACATTTTAGTTGATAAAGGTTATAAAATTAAATCATAATTTAAAATGAGTTCTTTAGCAAAAAATTATAAAAGAAGAAACCTTTCCTTTGCTAGAGGTAAAGGATCTTTTTTATTCACAAAAGTAGGTGAAAAATATTTAGATTTCGTTCAAGGTATCGCTGTTAATTCATTAGGTCATACAAACCTAGCTTTAGTTAAAGCGATAAATAAGCAATCAAAAAAACTCTGGCATGTTTCAAACTCTTTTAAAATTCCTGAAGGAGAAGAATTGGCAAGAAAGCTTACAAATAAAACTTTTGCTGATGCGGTAATTTTTCAAAATAGCGGAGCAGAAGCCACAGAGGCTGCTATAAAAATTGCTAGAAGATATTTTTACTCTATAGGCAAGCCGAAAAAAAATAGAATTTTGTGTATAAAAAATTCATTCCATGGGAGAACTATAGCTGCAATAAATGCCAGTGGATCAAAGAAAATGACAGAGGGATTTGGCCCTAAAGTAGGAGGTTTTGATCATTTTAAATTTGGAAACCATACTGAACTCAAAAAAAAGATAACTAATAAAACTGCAGCAATAATGATTGAACCAATAATGGGTGAAGGAGGTATCAAAGTAGTTCCAGAATGGTGTTTAAAGGAACTTAGAAAAATATGTGATAAGAATAAAATTCTTTTAATTTTAGATGAAGTTCAATGTGGAATTGGAAGATCTGGTAAATTCTTCTCATATGAATATGCGAAAATTAAACCTGATATAGTTCCTATAGCAAAAGGAATTGGAGGCGGATTTCCAATTGGAGCTGTTTTGATGACTAAAAAAGTTTCAGTAGCTATGGTGCCTGGCACCCATGGGTCCACTTTTGGAGGAAACCCATTAGCAATGGCGGTAGGAAATGCTGTAATGAACGAAATATTTAAAAAGGGTTTTCTCACAAAAGTAAAAAGTAATTCAAAATATTTTATTTCAGAATTAAATAAAATTAAAAATAAATTCCCCAAGATCATAAAAGGGATTAGAGGAAAAGGTCTTATTTTAGGTATACAGTTATATCACGATCAAACAAAATTTATTGAAAATTTAATGAAAAATAAATTGCTAACAATAAGAGCTGCAGAAAATGTAATTAGAATTTTACCTCCACTTAATGTAAACAAAAAAGAAATTAATATGGCTCTGAAAATTATTACTAAAGTTTGTAAATCTTATAAAAACTAATGAAACACTTTCTCCACATAAAAGATATTCCAACAAAAGATTTAAAAAGAATTATTTCTGATGCAAAAAAAAGAAAATTAAAAAGAAAAAAATCTAATTCATTAGATCCTGATATAGATACTCCTTTAAAAGGAAAAATTCTTTTACAAATGTTTGAAAAATCAAGTTTAAGAACTAGATTAAGTTTTTATTTAGCAATTAAACAACTAGGGGGAGGGTCACTAACTTTAAGACCAGAGGAATTACACTTAGGAATTGGAGGAGAAAGTATTGAAGATACATCAAAAATTTTATCAACATATGGTAATGCGTTTATGTTAAGAACGGACTCTGATAAAAAGTTAAACGAATTTAAAAAGTATTCCAAAATACCAATTATAAATGGATTAAGTCCATCATCACATCCTACGCAAGTTTTGTCAGATATTTTTACAATTCAGGAAATCAAAAAAAAAAGTGTTTCTAAATTAAAGTTATGTTGGATTGGAGATGCCAGTAATAATATGATGAACAGTCTTATCGAAGTATGTATAAAATTTTCGATATCTTTAAATATTGCCTGCCCAAAAGACTATCAACCAAATAAAGCACTTATCTCATTGATTAAAAACATGAAAGGAAAAATAAATATCTTTAATAAAAAAGAATTAGCGGTCAAAAATTGTGACGTTGTTATGACAGATAAGATAATTTCATTGAATGATAGAGTAAATAAGAAAAAGAAATTAAAATCATTTAAAAACTTTAAAGTTGATGCTAAAACTATGAGCTTTGCAAAGAAAGATGCAATATTTTTACATTGTCTCCCTAGAGGTAGCGAAGTTACAGATGAAGTTTTTTTAAGTAAGAAATCTAAAGTATGGGAACAAGCTCTAAATAGAGTTTATGTTCAAAAAAGTATCTTGTTATATTGTTTTGATAAATTAAGGTAATTCTAAAGGAGTGTCAGCATATGAATTCATATATAGTATGACTGATGCTCTATCTTTTTCTTTTTTTAACCCCGCAAAAGCCATCTTAGTTCCCTTGATATAAGTGGCGGGTTTAATCAAAAAACTATTCATTTCTTCAAAAGTCCAATCTTTACCAAATGCTATCAAAGCTTTTGAATATTTATAATCTTCTAATGCACCCATATTTCTGCCTAAGACGTTATAAAGGGCAGGCCCTATATTATTTCTTCCGCCTTTTTTGATAGAATGACATGCGCTACATTTTTTAAAAACTGTTTTACCATGCTCAACACTTCCCATTGCTAATAAAGCAGCTATGTCTACCTCTTGAGTAGAAGTAGATTTTTTACTATCTGTTTCAGCAAATTCCACTTTATAAGCAGATTGAGCTGGTTTCTCCACGTAATATATATAGTCTGAGATTTTAGTAATACCAAAAATAACAATAAAAATAACTAATACCGCAGCAATAATTTTATTAATTTCAAATGAATCCATGATTTTTAATTATTAAACTCGTATAACATGTTAAACAAAAAAAATACTAAATTTAATTTTAATTATTGCGTCTGAAAGACGCATAATACTTAATTTTTATGAACAACGCAGTTATTTTAATCCCATCAAGATTGGCAGCAACAAGGCTTCCAAAAAAACCATTGTTAAAAATTAATAACATTTCAATAATTAATCATGTTTATAAAATTGCAATTTCATCAATAGTTGGTCAAAGTTATGTCGCAACTGGTGATAAGGAAATATTTGATGAGGTGACCAAATATGGTGGAAAATGCATTTTAACCCAAAGTGATCATAAAACAGGAACCGATAGAATTTTCGAAGCTTTTCAAAAATTAGAAAATAATAATATTGAGTATGTAATTAACCTTCAAGGAGACGAACCTATGCTTGATATTCGGGATGTAAATAATCTTCTTGAAAAAACAATAGAAAAAAAATCAAAAGTTTCAACATTAGCCTGTGAGATAGAGAGTGAGGAAATTTTGTCAAAAAAAAATATTGTAAAAGTAACCACAAATGAAAAATTAATAGAGGGTAAATTATCAACTGCTACATCATTTGTAAGGGAGGTGAGCAAAACCAAACAAAATATTTATCACCACATTGGAATTTATATTTATAATGTGACCTATTTAAAAAAATTTGTACAATTTGATCAAACACAAAACGAAAAATTACAAAACTTAGAACAATTAAGATTGATTGATAATAAAATCAGTATAGATGTTGGTTTAGCAAAAACTAAACCAATAGGTGTTGATACACATGAAGATTTTCTGGAATTAAAAAAAATAATGGAATATAAAAATTAAATTATGAAAATTGCTTATCAAGGTGTTGCTGGTAGCTACAGTGAAAGCTGTGCCAAAAAAATGTATCCTGGTTGCGAAACAATACCTTGTAAAACTTTTGATGAATGTTTTGAAAGATCTAGTAAGGATAGTTCAGTTAAATCTTTAATTCCAGAATCAAATAAAACAACAGGAAATATTGGTGTCGAATATTTAATTTTTAAATACAGATTGAATATTTATGCAGAACATTTTTTTCCAATTAATCATAATCTTTTGGGAATTAAAGGGTCAAAATTAAGTGAGATTAAAGATGTATATTCCCACGCCCAAGCTCTTAGCCAATCTTCAAGCTTTATAAAGAAAAAAAAATTAATAGAAAATGTTCGAGCCGATACTGCAGGGTCGGCAAAATTTGTAGCTGAAGCTAATGATAAAACTAAGGGTGCGATTGCATCTAGCTTAAGTGCTGAGATATATGGTCTTAAAATATTACAAGAAAATGTTCAGGATGATAAAGATAACGTTACTAGATTTTTGTTATTGGGAAAGGATATATTTCAACCAGATTTTAGTAATGAAAGTTATATAACATCGATATTATTCAAGTTGAAAAGCAAACCCGCAGCTCTTTATTCTGCATTGTCTGGTTTCGCAATTAATGGTGTTAATATGAGTAAACTTCAAAGTTTTCCTGAAAAGAACTCTTTTTCATCATATTTTTTTCTTTGTGATATTGATGGACATATAGAATCTGCAAAAATTAAAAACTCACTTGAGGAATTAGGGCTGCATTGCCAAGATATGCACGTTCTAGGTGTTTATAAATCTGATAAATTTAGAGAAAAATAAATTTATAACTTTCTTGTAGAATAGAAATTTTTATTGTTATAATAAAGTTGGAGGCCAGTCAGGTGGAGTTACCACAAACCCCCCAGGATCGAAAGATAGCAAGGGTGGTGAGTATTTTCCAGGTTGGTTGGTCTCCTTAGAAATGACAGAAAATTCAAAAGTACTAGCTTTAAAATACAGACCTCAAGTATTTGAGGACTTAATTGGGCAAGAGATTATTGCTGAAACAATTAAAAATTCAGTTATCACTGATAAAGCTGCAAACGCATTTTTATTTACTGGTATTAGAGGTGTTGGAAAAACTACTTTTGCAAGAATAGTTGCCAAAGCATTAAATTGCGAGAATGGCGTAGAAAATCTTTGCAAAAAAGATTTTTGTGAACATTGTAATTCAATTGTTAACTCAAATCATATTGATGTTTTAGAGATGGATGCTGCAAGCAAGACCGGTGTTGATGATGTAAGGGAACTTATTGAATTTTCAAGATATGGACCAACAACCGCTAAATATAAAATATTTATTATTGATGAAGTTCATATGTTAAGTAAGCAAGCATTTAATGCACTTTTAAAAACTCTTGAGGAACCACCAAAATATTTAAAATTTATTTTTGCAACTACCGAAATCAAAAAAATTCCTGTAACAGTAATATCGAGATGTCAACGTTTTGATCTCTCCAGAGTGAAATCTGAAGAGCTTTTTAATTATATAAAAATGATTAAAGACAAAGAAGGTGGTAAAGTTTCTGATGAAGCTTTAAAATTAATTGTTAAAATTTCAGAAGGATCTGTTAGAGATGCATTATCTTTGCTAGACCGTGGACTTGTATCCAATCAAAATGATGAGGAATTAAATCTAAATAAAGCCCAAAGTATTTATGGATATTTTGATAAAAGTTCTCTTATAGAATTGTTAAAAAATCTGTTTAGTGGTGATGAAAAAAAAGTATTTGAGTTGTATAGAAAAATTTATGATTCCGGTGTGGATCCAAAAATTTTTTTGAATGATTTTCTTGAGATTTTATATTATCTAAAAAATATAAATTTTATAAAATTAGATGGAAATAATTTTTCATTAAATGATCAAGATTTTAGGAATCTTTCTACAATATCTGAAAATTTAGATTCAAAGGACATAATTCTTTTTTGGCAATTAACACTTGATACAATTGAGGAAATAAACATTGTTTCAAATCCAAATTTATCAGTTGAAATGTTCCTTTTCAGATTAATGAGAATAAAAGGATTTAAGGAGAAAGATGCTGAGGAAACCTCTACTGGAAACAAATCTGATACTTTAATTAAAGAAACTGAAAAAAAAATTATAAATAAAACAATAGATCAAATCAAAAATATTTCACAACAAGAAAAAATTGAACCAAATTTAAATAAAGATGAAGTAATTAATGAACTTAAAATTGGTTCATTTGAAAGTTTAATAAATTTATGTACGGAAAGAAAAGAAGCTAAACTTAAATATGAACTTGAAACTAATGCAAATTTAGTTTCATTCTCTGAGGGTTTAATAGAAATATCTTTTAATGAAAACTTAGACAAAGACTTTATTAAAAATCTATCTAACAAACTGTACGAATGGACATCTAAGAGATGGATAATCTCTCTATCAAAAAACCAAGGACAAATTTCAAAAAAAGAAAAAAATAAAATTGATAAGAAACAAATATTTGATGATGTTAAAAAGTCTGAAGCATATAAAAAAGTAATCGAAGCATTTCCTGATGCAGAATTAATAAATGTTGAGTTGAAAGAGGATTAATATGACTGATTTTTCAAAATTAATGGAAAAAGCTAAAGAAATTGAGAGCAAAATGAAAGAAAGCCAAGAGAACATTAAAAAGATTGAAGTTGAAGGTGTTTCCGGAGCTAATGATGTAAAGGTTACCTTAAATGGAGAGGGCACTATGATTTCAATTAAACTTAGTGAAAATGTTTTAAAAGAGGAAAAAGTAATATTAGAAGATCTTATTACTGCTGCTCATAATAACGCAAAATCACAACTTAAATCAAAAACAGCTGAGGAAATTTCTAAGGCTTCAGGAAATTTTGGAATACCTGGATTTAAGTGGCCTTTATAATTTAAATGCATAATATTCCTGAAATAGAAAATTTAATTAAATTAATATCAAAATTACCAGGGTTAGGACCTAAGTCTGCAAAAAGAATGATTTTGAAAATGATTAACAATCGTGAAGAATTATTAAAACCATTAGCTCAGAACTTAAGTGAAGTATTTAAAAACGTAATTAGATGTAAAATTTGCGGAACTTTAAAATCAAATAATAGTCCATGTGATAATTGCGAAAATAAGAGTAATAAATTTAATAAAATTTGTGTTGTAGAAAATATTTCAGACCAATGGGCAATAGAAAGTTCATCTTTTTTTCAAGGTTACTTCCATATTCTTGGTGGAACACTTTCAAATAATAATAGTCAAAATAAGGAAGACCTGCTGATCAATTCACTAGTAGAAAGAATAAGAAGGGATAATATAGATGAGGTAATTTTGGCAACAAGTGCAACTGTGGAGGGCCAAACCACTGCATTTTATATTCAAGATACTTTAAAAAAAACAAACATTAAGATTTCAAAGCTAGCTCAAGGTTTACCAGTAGGTGGAGAAATCGAAAATTTAGACGATGGTACACTTATATCTGCTTTTAAAAACAGAAAAAAAGTAGAGGCTTAATTAACTTTTCTTAATTAATCTGTTAAGATGTAAAAGAGGCTCTGTGTATCCTGAAGGTTGAGATTTACCATGAAATATTAATTCACATGCAGCTTTAAAAGCAATGGATTTGTCATATTCCGGTGACATGCTCTCATAATCTGGATCATCTTTATTCTGATTATCAACTATCTTTGCCATTTTTTTCAATATTTCTAAAACTTGCTTGTTAGAGCATAATCCATGATGAAGCCAATTGGCAATATGTTGAGATGAAATTCTTAAGGTTGCTCTATCTTCCATTAATCCGATATTGTTTATATCTGGGACTTTAGAACATCCAATCCCTTGATCAATCCATCTGACAACATAACCTAGAATAGTTTGAGCTGAGTTAGAAATTTCAGTATTAATTTCATCTGCAGACCAATTAGGACGATCTGCTATTGGAATTGTTAGAAGGTCAGATAATTTAGAAGGTTCTCTGTTTATCAATTCTTTCTGTTTTTCAAAAACATTTACTTCGTGATAGTGCATCACATGCAATGCAGCTGCAGTTGGAGAAGGAACCCAAGCACAATTTGCGCCAGCATTCACATGTCCAATTTTTTGTTCAATCATTTCTTTCATTTTATCTGGCATAGCCCACATACCCTTGCCTATTTGAGCTACTCCAGAAAATCCACATTTTAGACCTATATCAACATTATTATCTTCGTAAGTTTTAATCCATTTAGACTCTTTCATATCTCCTTTTTTAATCATAGGACCTGCTTCCATTGAAGTATGCATCTCATCTCCAGTTCTATCTAAAAATCCTGTGTTTATAAAAAAGACTCTATTTTTTAGTGTTCTTATACATTCTTTGAGGTTTGCTGATGTTCTTCTTTCTTCATCCATGATCCCACATTTAATTGTAAATTTATCTAGTTTTAATACTTCTTCAACTTTTGAAAAAATTAAATCGGCAAATGCAGTTTCCTCTGGACCATGCATTTTTGGTTTAACAATGTAGATAGACCCTTTTCTTGAATTACCTTTTCTATTTAAATCATGAATGCCTGCAGCAGAAGTTATGAAAGCATCTAATATGCCTTCAGGAACTTCTGATCCATCATTTAAAGTAATTGCAGGGTTTGTCATTAAGTGACCTACATTTCTTACAAGTAGAAGACTTCTTCCATGAAGTTTTGATTTTTCACCATTCAATGAAATGTAACTTCGATCTGGATTTAGTTTTCTTTCTAATTCTTTTCCATTTTTAACAAATATAGACTTTAAACTACCCCTCATAAGACCTAACCAATTTCTGTAACAAATAACTTTATCTTCAGCATCAACGGCTGCTACACTATCTTCATGATCACAAATTGTTGATATAGCTGACTCAACAATTATGTCACTTATACCTGCAGCATCCCTTGCAGCGCTAAAAGCTCTCGGATTAATAATTATTTCAAGATGAAGATTGTTATTTTTTAAAATTACAGCATTAGGTTTATTAGCATCTCCCCTATGACCAACAAATTTTTCTATGTGTGATAAATAAAATTCCTCATTTTCTTTTAAAAGTGATAGTTTCTTATTTTTTACTGCTAAACCAGTTATATCTTTCCAATCTAGGTTATTGATTGGAAAATATTTATTTAAAAAATTTCTAGTATATTTGATAACTTCTTGTCCTCTTAAAGGATCATACTTTTCACTTCCACTTTCTTCAGACTCTATGATATTTGATCCATAAAGGCTATCATATAAGCTTACCCATCTAGCATTTGCTGCATTTAAACTATACCTTGAATTCATTATTGGAACAACTAATTGGGGTCCAGCTATATTAGATATTTCTTCATCTAAATTTTTGGTTTCTATTTTGAAATCATCACCTTCTTTTTTTAAATAGCCTATTTCCTCTAGAAAATATTTATATTTCTCATAATTAACTTCACTTTGTCTATTCTTTTTGTGCCATAAATCTATTTCTTGCTGCAAGGTCTCTCTTATTTCTAATAATTTTTTATTTTTAGGTGCTAACTCATGTGCAACCTTACTAAAACCTTTCCAAAACTGATCTGACGAAACATTTGTATCAACCAAAAGCTCATTATTGACAAAATCAAGAAGATTTTTTGCAACAGATAAGTTGTATATTTTGACGTATTGTTCTCTCATAAATCGTAAATCTTATAATAAATTTCTGTTTTTGCGCAACCAAATTGTAAATTTTAACAATTTATTGCCTTTTTTGTTTATAATAAACATCTTAAATGAAAAATTACTTAAATTTTGAAACTGAAATTAAAAATCTCGAAAAGGAGCTGGAGAAACTTAAAGATCCTTATAATCAGGAAGGTTTATCTGAGGTAGATACTTCTAAAATAAGTAAAGTTGAAGAGGAAATAAATGAAAAATTAGAAAAAATTTATTCAAATCTAGACCCTTGGCAAACAGCTCTCGTAGCTCGACACGAAGATAGACCTAAAGCAAAATTTTTTATTGATAATCTCTTTGATGATTTTATTCAGCTCTCAGGTGATAGATATTATGGTGAAGATAAAGCAGTTATAACTGGCTTTGCAAAATTTGATGGTAAATCGGTTTTAGTAATTGGTCAGGAAAAAGGATCAGATTTAAATAAAAGAATTGATCATAATTTTGGCATGATGAGACCAGAAGGATATAGAAAAACAATCAGACTAATGGAACTTGCTAACAAATTTAAAATTCCTATAGTATCCATAGTGGACACGCCAGGAGCTTATCCAGGAGTTGGTGCAGAAGAGAGAGGACAAGCTGAAGCAATAGCAAAATCAATAGAGTGCTCCATGAAATTAACGGTCCCTACGATCGCAATAATAATTGGTGAAGGTGGATCAGGTGGAGCAATAGCATTAGCATCATCAAATAAAGTGATCATGCTTCAAAATGCAATATACTCTGTTATCTCACCAGAGGGATGTGCAACAATTTTATGGCGTGACCCAAAAAAAACACTTGAGGCTGCAACTGCAATGAAAATGTCCTCTTCTGATCTTTTAAAATTAAATATAATTGATGAAATAATACCTGAACCTGTTGGAGGTGCTCATAGAGATAAAGATTTGATATTAGATAACGTGAGAAACTCACTGAAAAAAAATTTAGAATTTTTTGAAACTATGGATAAACAAGAAATTTTAAATCACAGAAAAAACAAATTTTTGTTAATTGGGAGAAATAAAGGATTTACAACACAAAAAGATTTAGAAAGTTATCTTTCTTTGAAAACAACATTTTTAGAGGATTTAAGTTCAAACCTCAAAAAAAATTCGAAAATTTATTATGCTATTATTGCTGTGCTTATATTTATATTATTTTTAAGTATTATTTTATAATGCACCATGGCAATGCTTGTACTTCTTTCCTGAATTGCAAGGACAAAGTTGATTTCTACCAATTTTTTTAGACGAAAGTTCTTTAAATTTTTCACTCATATCATCATTACTTAGCTCCTTTTCATCATTCTTTTCAACAAGTTTCAAATTAAATAAAATCACAATTAAATCAAATTTGAGTTTATTCAACAAATTTTCAAAAAGTGTAAATGCTTCTTTTTTATATTCAACTAAGGGATCTCTTTGCCCGTATGATCTTAAACCAATAACTTGTCTTAATTGTTCAAGATATTGTATATGTAATTTCCAATTTTGATCTATCAGCTGCAAAAAAATTCTTTT
>CACMDZ010000007.1 GCA_902612575.1 uncultured Pelagibacteraceae bacterium
TCAATAATGTATCTTGCAACTAGTGATGAATTAAAATGACTATGATATTTTTTGTGTCCTTTTTTTGCAATTCTGCGTCTGTTTTTATCATCTTTATTATATTTTTTTATCTTATTTGATAGATCATGAATGTCTTTATAAAAAACCATTTCATCGTGATTAAAAAAATCACCAAACTTTGTATCTTCATGTATAAATGTGAGAAGACCGTTCCCCATCAATTGTGCAATTCTATCACTACTATAATATTTTACAGGCTTCCCTCTACTTAAATTTAAAGCCATTTTAGAATTTGATAATTTATCAAGAAAATCATTACCCCATACAGGTTGTTTGCCAAACATACCATAAGTATCAAATTTAACTCCATTTGTTTTTTTCATTAAGTTTGCAACAAAGATTTCTCTTTCATCAATTTTACCTGGTCTTAAAATCCCCCTATGAACACCATGACTAATTGCATAAAACAAATCATAGTCTTTTGGACTGTTAAAATTTGTCATATAGTCTAGAGATTTATCGCAAGGGTTGGGCATATAGAATGGGTTTTTAATTTTAAAATCTAGTGCATCTGGCGATGTAGTTATAAAAGTCGAGTCACAAATAATACTTTTATCAAGCAACCTGTCTTTATTTTTTATGTAATCGGGACCTTTTTTAGATAGAGGATCTAAAAACCACTGGCTAATTTTAATATTAGAAAATTTTTCTTTAGCTTCTTGCAGCGTTTCTAATTTAACACGATCAGCATGGCCAAGGATAACAATGTCTGGTGTAAAATTTTCGATAGTATTTTTAATTAATTTATTAAGATATTTTGAACCAGATGGATCTCTCAATGACTTTGTATAACTTACCAAGTCTCGATCTGATAAACTTAATACATTGTGTCCTTCTCTAATAAAGCCATTATTTAATCTTACACCTGTATTGTATTGCAACCTCCCAAAATACCTATAATTAAAATTTGTTATGTGTAAAATTTTTAATTTTGTATTTTTATTTACATTAATAAAAGTGTTAAATACTAATTTATCGCGTATATTATCTATTATTTTTGAAACATATTCATGTGTTAAAAAAAAAGATTTGTAGTTTAGCTTTTGTATTTTTTTTCTATAAATTTGATTTAAAATTAATTTTTCAATTAATTTATATAATAAATGAGAATCCAATTTCTTTAAAATGATTGGATTTTTCGTAGTCTCTATTAAACCTCCTTTATTTGTAATTATAGTTGCACAACCTAAACTACATGCTTCAAGACTTGTTCTTCCAAATGGTTCGTTCCATCTAGAACATGCTACTGATATACTTGATTTTTTTAAGAGATTTAAAACGAAATTATTACCTTTGAAACTGAATGTTTTAAGGTTTTTGTGCTTAAACATTAATTTCTCTCTGGGTTCATCTCCAACAACTATAGCTTTCCAATCAGAGTATTTATCAAGTATCTTTACTATAGCATTTCCAAATATATCATAACCTTTAGCTCTATTTAATTTACCAACAAATGTGATTATATTTTCTTTTTTATTAAAATTTATTTTCATTTTTTTTGTAGACTGAAAACAAATACCAAATTTGGAAATATAATTATTCTCATCAATATCTTTGAAAAATTGATTTTTAGTCCAATTACTATTAAAAAATATATACTCACATTTATTTAATAATTTAATTCTTTCATTATTTGATTTAGATCCAGATATGTCTAGTGGGCTATTGTGAAAATATAAAATTATTTTTGATTTAAGGTTATTTGAAATATCATCAACATAGTTTGGTCTATTATGTATCTCAATAATATCGGGTTCTTTATTTTTTTGTAACTTTATAAATTTAAATAAATATTTTCTGTTATTGCTAGACAAAAACCTTTTATTTATAGAAATGTTTTTATAATTTTTAGACAAGTATTTTCTGTTTTTAGTATTACCCCAAATCGTTATATCTTTTTTATACTTTGAGTGATTAAATAGATTGGCAACATGTATAGATACAGCACCCGCATAACTCGGTGAATAATCTTCTTTATAAGGTAACAACGTTGCTATTTTCATATTTTTTTAAATATTCATTTTTCAGATGATTTCTTAATTTTGAGTTTTTTTTGAGTTTATATTCTTCTCTCATTGCTATACTTCTAGTCGAAAATTTTTTTTGAAATATTACTTTCCATATACTTCCTTTTGTAAATTTTGCTCCTTTTGAGGAATTATGTAAATTTAATCTTTTCTTAATATTATTAGTATATCCTACATAAGTAATATATCCGTTTAAACGCTTTGATATAAGTAAATAAATATAATATCTCATGAAATTTCTTCAAATCTATAGATAAATAATTATAAACTATTTAGCAATTTAATTATATTAAAATTATGTTTCCTAGAAAAAATACAAAACAAAACAGATTTATAAGACTACTGTTGAAACTTTTGAATGTGTATGCTTATGAAAAAGAAACTTTAAATATTGTAAATCCTAACTACAAAAATCAAAATGGTAATTTTATTAAATTTAATGATAAATCATTTAATTTTTCACAGGGATATTTAAATTTATCGAGAAAAATTGACAAACTAGATATTTATTTTAGATATGCTCCAGCAGTGGATCTTTATAAATCAACTAAAGGATGGAAAAGAATAATCCCAAACATTAATAAAGAAGATTTGATATGTGTATCTTTATTAAGTTTAAAAGATTCAATTCTTTATTTTTTGAAAAATAATAAATTAGAAATATCATTAAATCTTATATCAGATAATTCTAATTCATTATTTGATAACAAACTAATGAACCTAATAAAAAATGATAATTTTTCAATTAGTATTCATAAATCTAAAATTCCTGGAAATCGTGGATCATATTTAGAATGTTGTGATCAAGCAGAAAAAGCAAATGATTTGATTTTTTTTGTTGAGGATGATTATTTATTTGAGAAACAATGTATTGATGAAATTTTAAATACATATTCTCGAATTTCTTCAATTCTTGAAAATGATATAATAGCTTGTCCGTCTGACTATAATTTTTTTTATGATTCATTATACAAAACATCATTATTGATCGGAAAAGAGTATAGATGGAGAATAGTTGGAGAAACTCTTTTAACTTTTATGTTTTCAAAAAAAATTTTTGATAAATACAGAAAACTAATAAGATTAGTTGGCGAAAAAGAAAATAATCCTTTTGAAAAGCCATTACATGAAATTTATAATAAAGAAATATGTATTGCACCAATTAGTTCTTTGTCTTATCACATATCAAGATCGGTGCCTGCTATTTCAGAAGACTGGAAGCAGCTTTGGACAAATTGTTATAAGAAATATAAAAATCTTTAATTACCCAGCGATTACAGCCAATAATAATAGTGCAACAATGTTAGTAATTTTTATCATTGGGTTAACTGCTGGACCTGCTGTATCTTTGTAAGGATCGCCCACTGTATCACCTGTTACTGCTGCCTTATGCGCCTCTGATCCTTTTCCTCCAAATTTTCCATCTTCAATATATTTTTTAGCATTATCCCAGGCTCCACCACCAGCAGTCATAGAAACAGCCACAAATAAACCTGTTATGATAACACCTAATAGCATTGCACCAACTGCTGATAAAGCAGCTACTTGTCCACCTATAAAATAAATAATAATGTAAAGTACTATCGGAGATAAAACTGGTAATAATGATGGAATTATCATTTCCTTAATAGCAGCTTTTGTCAATAGATCGACTAATCTACCATAATCTGGTTTAGCTTTACGCTTCATTATACCAGGTATTTTTTTGAATTGTCTTCTAACTTCAATTACCACAGCACCCCCAGCTCTTCCTACTGCTTGCATGCCCATAGAACCGAATAAATATGGTAGCATTCCACCAATTAATAAGCCAACTACAACAAATGGGTTTGATAAATCAAACGTAACTATAATTCCTTCCAGATTAGAACCGGCCACTTTAGAAAAATGTTTAATGTCCTCCGTATAAGCAGCAAATAAAACTAAAGCTCCAAGTCCAGCTGAACCTATCGCATAGCCTTTTGTTACTGCCTTTGTTGTATTTCCAACAGCATCTAATGCATCAGTAGTTTTTCTAACATTTTTAGGAAGATTAGACATTTCAGCAATACCTCCAGCATTATCAGTAACGGGACCATATGCATCTAAAGCCACAACCATACCTGCGAGCGCAAGCATTGTAGTTACTGCAATTGCAATGCCATACAAACCAGCAATATGATTAGTTAATAATATTCCACCGACAATAATTAATGCAGGGATAGCAGTTGCTTCCATTGATACCGCTAGACCTTGAATAACATTCGTTCCATGACCTGTTGTTGATGATTGGGCTACACTTTTTACAGGTCTATAATCTGTACCTGTATAGTATTCAGTAATCCATATAATTAATCCTGTAATAATAAGACCTATTATTCCACAAAAATATAAGCTTAAACCAGTAAATGATTTTTCATTTACAATATACTCAGTAGTAAAACCAATCACATGTTTAGTAATAGGATACAAGATAACGAGTGAACTTATAGCTGTTATGACAAACCCTTTATACATAGCCTTCATTATATTCATATCACTACCAAGTCTTACAAAAAAAGTACCTAAAATAGATGTAAGTATACATGCACCACCAATTGCTAAAGGATAAATCATCATATTAAAGTCGCCTATAAAAAATATTGATGAGAGAACCATTGTAGCAACAATTGTTACAGCATATGTTTCAAATAAATCTGCAGCCATACCAGCACAATCTCCAACATTATCACCGACATTATCAGCAATTACAGCCGGGTTTCTTGGATCATCCTCGGGAATACCCGCTTCTACTTTTCCAACTAAATCTGCACCAACATCTGCACCCTTTGTGAAAATTCCCCCACCTAATCTTGCAAATATAGATATTAGAGATGCACCAAAGCCCAAGGCAACTAAAGCATTAACTATTTCCCTTTCATCTATACCAATCTTTACAAGAAAATAATAATAAACTGCAATAGACAACAATGCTAATCCAGCAACTAGCATGCCAGTTACAGCTCCAGATTTAAAAGCAATTGACAAACCATTTGCTAAACTTTTTCTTGAAGCTTCAGCAGTTCTTACATTAGCTTGGACTGAGACTAGCATACCAACATAGCCAGCTATTCCAGACAATGCAGCCCCTATCAAATATCCTAGACCTACTAAAGGACTAAATGCTATAGAAATAATAATCAAAACAACAATACCAACTATTGCAATAGTTTTGTATTGTCTGTTTAAATATGCACGAGCTCCTACTTGAATAGCTGATGCTATTTCAATCATTTTAGCATTACCAGAACTTGAATTTAAAATATTACGACCTGTAAAAAATCCATAAATAATTGATATAATTCCAGCTGTTATAATGTATAGAAGTATTGTTTCTGTTGATGCGTTCATTGGATCCTTTGTTAAATATATTTATGGGATCAATGTAATACAAAAAATATTATAAAACGCAATGTTTAACTTCATAGAAAATTATGAGAATATCCCTCATTATATCTATATTTTAAAAGCTTTTTATCATAGATAATTTGATTACTTTTGATTTCATTGGTTAAACTTCCTATCAAAGTCACTTTTTGATTCATTCGTTTAAACAAAGATTTAATATATTTTCTATTGGATTTCGAGGAAGTAAATAGAATTTGATAGTCATCTCCTTTAGAAATAAAATTTATTTTTTTTTTATTTGTTTTGTTAAGATAAGCATTAAGTTTTGATGAAATAGGTATTTTTTTAAGATCTAATCTAAAAAAAAATTTAGTTGTATTAATTAATTTTGATAAATCACCCAATAAACCATCTGATATATCAATTGATGAGTTGGCAAATTTTATTAGTTTTGAACTGATTTTTTCAGGTAAATCTGGCATATAATATTTTTGAATAAAATAATTTCTTTGTTTGGTGCTTCTTAAAAATGACTTTTTTCTTAAAAGTGATAACCCTAAATAACTATCACCAAGGTTTCCAGTCACATAAATATCATCATTATTTTTACATTTGTTTCTTTGGACTATTTTTTTTGAGTAGCCCAAACTGGTAATTGTAAACACTGTTTTATTTGATTTTGTCGTATCACCACCTGATAGTTTAAATTTATATTTTTTTTGTTCTTGTTTTAAACTTTTATAAACAAGATCCATGTTTTTTTTTGAAAAAGATACATTATTCCCACTAGCGCCAATAAAAATAAATTTTGGTTTTACACCCTTGCAATACAAATCTGATATTGATGATCTTACTATTTTTTTAATTACCAAATCAGGATTTCTAAAATTTAGAAAATGAACACCTTCCACATAAGTATCAGATGAAACTACTACATTATTTTTTTTGTCAAAAAAAACATCATCGTTTAATTTTAAAGCTGAAGGGTTATTGTAAGTTAACTTTTTAAAATAGTTTTGAATTAAAGAAAATTCATTCATTGTTGATTCTTATTTTTTTTGAAATTTTATCTAATAAAGCATTTAAGAATTTAGTCTGTGAATCATCAATAAAAAAATTTGATGCTTTTAAATACTCATTTATAATAATTTTTATCGATGTATTTGGTTTATATAAAAATTCAAAAATTGCGCTTTTGATAATAATCTGAAAAACTTTATCCATATTTTTAATTTTTAGATCCTGATTTAAATGGTTATTAATCTCTGCGTTTATTAATTCTTCTCTTTCTATAGTTCCATTGACAATATCTTTTATAAACTTTTTAAACCTATGTTTGGGAAAAGTAATATTTTCCTCGTTATTATAAAGTTTTCCATAAAGTTTTTGTATAATTATTACTCTAGGATTTCTTTGTGGAGAAAATTGAACTGTCATAACTTATTGAAAAAGAACTGATAATACTGCTTCAGCTGCTTCAGAGCCTTTCTTACCACGTGCCACCGCTTGTTTTTTATTTAAGCACGTAATTACACCATTACCAATAGGTTTCTTAGACATAATGGATAATGTCATCAATGCATCAGTGGTAGATTTTGATATAAAGTCGAAATGTGGTGTTTGTCCCTTTATTACACATCCTAAAGCGATAAATCCATTAAACTTTTTTAGATTTTTTGCGATAGTAACTGGAATTTCAAACGCACCTGGAACTTTAATCACTTCAGTGTTGCACTTATTTTTTATTTTATTTTTTGCACTCTTTAATAAAGAGCTAGCAATATTTTCGTAATAACTTGCAACAACAATTAGAATTTTTTTTTTCACTTTATAATTTCCTGTTTTTTAATTTTAATTCCATACCCATCTAAACCTATCACTTTTTTTTTTGATCTAGTAACAAGTATCATATTTTTAATGTTTAAAGATTTAATAATTTGGGCACCAATACCATAATTTCGTATCAATTTGTCATGACCTTTTTTATAGAAATTTTTACTTTTATACTGTTTGAGTGTTTGAGTAACTGATTTTAAATTGGGATCTCTTATAAAAACAAGTACACAATTATTATATTTTTTGAAATAAGTGATTGTTTTATCAAATGAATTTGGCAGTTTTTGGTTAATAAGATAATTTTGAACTACATTAGATGATATAACTCTTAATCGAGGAACAACTCCTTTCTTCAATGTTCCTTTAATCAATGCAAAGTTTTCTGACCCATCCAGTACATTTTCAAATACTTTTATTTTAAATTTTTGTTTTTGAACAATTATTGAAGAGGTTTTCTTTAATTTTATAAGTTTTTCCCTCTTTAATCTATATGCAATTAGATCTTCAATCTTACCTATTTTAAGTTTATGTTTTTTAGCAAAATTGAATAATGTTTTTCCTGTTGCCATTTTTCCATCGTCTGCCATAATTTCACAAATAACAGCTGAATTATTCTTTTTCGCAAGTCTCGATATATCAACCGAAGCTTCAGTATGACCTGCCCTAACAAGAACACCTCCATCTCTTGCTATTACCGGAAATATATGACCAGGTGATACAATATCATTTTTTTTTGCATTTTTATTAGATGCAACTTTTATTGTTTTTGCACGATCATACGCAGATATGCCAGTTGTAACACCTTTTTTAGCTTCTATAGAATATGTGAAAGCAGTTTTACTTCTTGATTGATTGATTGGTGAAGCTAAAGTTAATCCAATTTTTTTTGACTGCACACTATCCATTGCTAAACAAATTAATCCTCTAGCGTGTTTAGCCATAAAATTGATATGTTTAGGGCTAACAGCAGATGTAGAAATTACTAAATCACCTTCATTTTCCATTTCTTCATGTTTACTTTCATCGTCCACAAGAATATACATTCCATTCTTTTTGACTGTCTTAATAATACTTTCTATTGAACTGAAATTATTTTTTTTCATTCACAAACTTTTTTACATATTTAGACATAATATCTATTTCAACATTTACTAAATCATTTTTCTTTAAATTAATTAAATTGGTCAATTTTAATGTGTGTGGTATCACCCATATTTCAAAGGAATTTTTTTTAATTTTAGAGATAGTTAGTGATACACCATTTATGAGTATGGATGCTTTTTCAACTAATTGTTTTTTTAACAAATTGCTTATTCTAAACTCTAATATATTTGACTTATCAACTTTTTTTATACTTTTTAAAGAACATACTGTGTCCACGTGACCTTGACATATATGGCCTGAAATATTGTCACCAAATTTTAACGGTTTCTCTAAATTAATTTCATCACCAATTTTAATGTCTTTAAATTTTGATTTAGCTAATGTTTCGTTAGATAAATAAAATTCTAAAATCTTTTTTTTATATGAGATTAAAGTAAGACAAACACCATCACACGAAATTGAAATACCTAAATTTTTATTTGATATATTCAAGGAAGACTTAATAAATAAATTGATTCCTTTGGCTCTTTTTTTGATGTTACTTATTTTTCCTTTATTAAATATAATTCCATTAAACATTTTAATAATAGTGAGTAAGTGTATCGTTGCCTAAATATGTATTTATTTTTTTCTTATTTTTATAGTTTTTTTTAACCATTTTAACTAATGATGATACATTAATTTTAAGTCTATTTGAGATTATTTTGTCGCTTTTAAAAAAGTAAAATTCATTTAACAAATTTTCATTAAGGAAATTAATCATTAAACTTTTGCCAGTTTCTACTAAAAGCCTATGAAGTCCCAATGTATAAAGTTTTAGAGTTATTTTTCTTAAATTTAAATATGAGTTATTTTCAACTTCTTGATAAATAAGCTTAACACCTTTTCTTTTTAACAGTTTAATTTTTTGAATTTTCTTAGAACAGTGAAATATTATTAATTTATTTTTTTTAGAATTTTGAACTACAAAAGAGCTAATTTTTATTTGTAAATTTTTATCAATTACAACCACCCTAGGGGAAAAATTCTCCAATCCATTTAATCTACAATTGAGCTTAGAATTATCTGTATTGATAGTTTTATAAGACGTTAATATTGCATGATTTTGGAATCTTAAAAGATGAGAGACACGCCTAGAATGTTCGTTAGTTATTAAAGAATTATTTCTCAAAATATTTAAATTTGAGGAACAGGCAATTTTGCCAATTATATAGGGACCTTTGTTTGATCTTATAAAATTATATTCTTTGTAGAGCTCATGTACTTTTTGTTTTTGAAGTCCTGACTTTGTAATTATATATTTTGATTCTAAAAGTTTTTTAGTTTTTTTGTGAGATCGTAAATCTTTATCTTCAATTGAATAATAAACCTTCTTTACTTTATTTTTTAATATCTCATGAGTACATGGTGGTGTCTTCCCGTGGTGTGAACATGGTTCGAGTGTGGAGTACAATGTTGTTCCCTTATTATTTTTATTTTTACTTAATGCAATATTTTCTGCATGTGGTCTGCCCCCATTATTAGTTGCAGCAAATGATAATATTGATTTATTTTTTACAATTACACATCCGACAGATGGATTTGTTCCTGTCAAAAATTTATTATTCTCTGCTATATTTATAGCAAAGTTCATGATTTTTTTGTCAAAGAGTTTATATTTATCTTTTTTTAAAGACATCTATTCTATCCACAAATTGAACAAAGTCTTTTTCTTCTCTGAAGTTTCTATAAACAGATGCAAAACGAACATAAGCAACAGGATCAAGTTCTTTTAAACCTTCCATAACCATCGTTCCAATAGTATTAGATAAAATTTCACTTTGTCCTAATTCCTCAAGAGACCTACTTATCCTTGATATAAATTTTTCTGTAGTTTCTGTATCAATTGGTCTCTTTTTAAGTGCTACATAAATCGATTTAGATAACTTTTCTCTATCAAAAGATGACTTTCTACCATTTTTTTTAATAACAGTAAGTTCTCTAAATTGTACTCTTTCAAATGTAGTAAATCTTTGGCCGCATACACAAAGTCTTCTTCTTCTTATAGTTGTTCCGTCCTCTGTTGGTCTTGAGTCAACTACTGAGGTGTCTCCTTTTTTACAAATAGGACATATCATATGATTAAATTAACCTAAGTGCTTATATATAGGAAAATTTGAGCATAGGCTAACAACTTCTTTTCTTACTTCATCCTCAATTTTAGAGTTATCTTCAGGGTTTTCTGAAAGGCCTTGAATAGTCTTGGTTATTAAATCACCTACTTTTTGAAATTCTTTCAAACCAAATCCTCTAGTTGTTGCAGCTTGAGAGCCTAGTCGAATTCCAGATGTTACCATTGGGCTTTCAGTGTCAAAAGGAATACCGTTTTTGTTACATGTAATGTTTGCTCTTGATAAACTTTCAGAAGCAACATTTCCTTTTACATTAAAAGGTCTTAAATCAACTAACATTAAATGTGTGTCAGTACCCCCTGAATAAATTTTAAAACCATTATTTTTTAATGTTTCAGCTAAGATTTTTGCATTAGCTAAAACAGTTTTGATATATTCTTTAAACTCAGGTTTTAAAGCTTCTTTAAAGCCTACAGCTTTTGCAGCTATGATGTGCATTAAAGGTCCTCCTTGATATCCTGGAAAAACAGCAGTGTTAAATTTTTTAGATAAATCTTCATGGTTAGTTAATATTATTCCACCTCTTGCACTTCTAAATACTTTGTGAGTAGTTGATGTAACTACATGAGCATAATCGCAAGGATTTGGGTATCCCTTACCTGCAACCAAACCTGAAAAATGAGCCATATCAACCATTAGATATGCTCCTACTTTATCAGCAATTTCCCTAAACTTTTTGAAATCAATTACTCTAGAATAAGCGCTCCCACCAGCAATTATAAGTTTAGGTTTGTGCTCAAGCGCAAGTTTTTCAACATTATCATAATCAATAAGCTCAGACTTTTTATCGACATCATATCCTATTGCATTAAACCATTTACCAGACATTGAAATTTTTAACCCATGTGTAATATGACCTCCTGAATTCAAGCTCATTCCCATGAAAGTATCACCTGGCTTTAACAAAGCTAAAAATACTGCTCCATTTGCTTGTGCTCCTGAATGAGGCTGTGCATTAGCGAATTTGCAATTAAATAATTCTTTAAGTCTGTCAATTGCAAGTTGTTCAGCTACATCAACATGTTCACAACCATTGTAATATCTCTTACCTGGATAACCTTCAGCATATTTATTTGTCAGAACTGATCCTTGAGCTTCAAGAACTGCTTGAGATACTATATTTTCAGATGCTATTAACTCTATGTGATTTTGTTGTCTAACTAACTCATCATTTATAGCTTTATAAATTTCAGGATCGCTTTCCAACAAACTTTTTTCAAAAAAGTTTTTATATTCACTGTTTAAATATTTTGTTTCACTTGACATAAATTTATATTTTTTTTACTCGTTTTAAATGTCTGCCTCCCTCAAATTTAGTATTTAAGAATGCATTTATACATTTAAAGGCTAAACTTTTACTAATCAACCTTTCTCCTAATGTAATAACATTTGCGTCATTATGCAATCTAGATAATTTAGCGTTTTTTACTGAATAACATAATGCCGCTCTAATATTTTTATGTTTATTAGCAGACATTGACATGCCCATTCCTGATCCACATACTAAAATACCAATATTTTGTTTTTTATTAATTTTTCTAGATAATTTATGAGCATAATCAGGATAATTTACAGATTTAGAGGAATTTTCTGGTCCTAAATCAAATAAATTATATTTTTTTGAATATTTTTTTTTAATACTTTCTTTTAGATTAAATCCTGCGTGATCTGATGCAATATATATGTTTTTCAAGTTAATTAAATTTATAATCTAATACGCAAGCAACAAGATGAATTCTATTTTCTTCTCCACCGTTAAAGGCATTATGATATTTTGTATTATTAGTTACCCAAACTGAGCCATCTGCGGGCATATGCATTGCCACATTATCTATTACCATTAAGCATCCAGGGTTAGTTATTATAGGTATGTGCAATCTTGGTTCTGGATCTCTATGCCAACTCAAAGTTGATCTAGGTTCTTTTAATAAAATTCTTATTCTTCCCAACTTATATTTTGAAGATAGAGTATCGTAAACTTCTTTAAAGTAAGTATTTTCATAATCCTTGATAAATTCACAATATTTTGACTCATCAATGTTAACATCTCTTGAAACTTCTTTTCCAGATTTATCTGGTTTAGTCCAGTACACTCCCCTGGCCTTATTCCCTTTTATAGAATCTGGATCACCTGGTATTTGAGTCAAAGATATTGCTCCAAAATTTGTTACACCTGCGTCTTCAAATTTTTTAATCTTTACAATTTGATTGTATGCATCTTGTAGTTTATCAATGTCAAATTGTATAGTTTGCTTTTGAAAATCGCTAAAATCTAATACTCTATCATTTTCATTATGAAGATTTAAATTTATAATTTTATCATTAACTTGATTCATGATATTTGCTTTCTACTCATTTCTATATATATTTGTATAATAGATTTGTCGCATAATAAAACGCAATATGATTACAGGAAAATATCCAAGTTTAAGGCTTAGAAGATCAAGAAAATATGCATGGTCTAGAAGACTTGTTCAAGAAAACTCATTGTCTTACAGCGATTTAATATTGCCTATATTTTTAATTGAAGGAAAAAATAAAAAAGAATCGATTAATTCTATGCCAAATGTTTTTAGATATAGTGTAGATAAAATACACACTGTAGTTAACAAAGCTATAAAAAAAGGAATTCCAATGGTAGCTTTGTTTCCACACACTAAAACAAAAAAAAAAGATGAATATGGTTCGGAGGCATTAAATCCAGACAATTTAGTTTGTAGAGGAATAAAGTTTATTAAAAAAAAATTTAAAAATAAAATTGGAATCATGTGTGATGTAGCGCTTGACCCTTATACTTCTCATGGCCATGATGGATTGTTAAAAAAAAAAAATATTCTAAATGACGAAACCTTGGAAATACTTGCTAAACAAGCCGTGCTCCAAGCTAAAATGGGATGTGATGTAATTGCTCCATCAGATATGATGGATGGGAGAATTGGCATGATAAGAAAGGCATTGGACAAAAATAATTTATATGATGTTCAGATATTGTCATATGCGGTAAAATTTTCTTCTAGCTTTTATGGACCATTTAGAGACGCCGTTGGATCAAAAAAATTGTTAAAAGGTGATAAAAAAACATACCAAATGGATTTTAGAAATTCAGATGAGTCATTAAGAGAAGTTTCATTAGATATAAAAGAAGGTTCAGATATGGTCATGGTTAAACCAGGTATGCCCTATCTTGATATAATTAAAAAAGTAAAAGATAATTTCAAAATACCAGTATTAGCGTATCAAGTATCAGGTGAGTACAGTTTAATAATGAATGGAATTAATAAGAAGCTAATAGACAAAGAGTCTATAAAAGAATCTCTTATTTCTTTTAAAAGAGCTGGAGCAAGTAGTATTGTAACTTATTTTGCAGACCAAATTGATCTTTAACTATTTAAGCAAATTAATAAAATCATTTCTTGAAGAAGGAAAACTTTTGTTATTAGGTTTAATAATCGTTTTATCAAGAAAATCTCCAACTATTGAATAGCCACTATAAATATCTTTTATATTTTCAGGAATGATTTTTTTATCTATTAAAAAATTGGGTATAATTTTTTGACTTGAGTCAACAACATATTTAGATTCACCATTAATGTTCTTATTAACCACGTAATCTTTAAAATTAATGTCGTATCCAATAGATTTAAATATATTTAACTCTAAATATAAAAATTCAAGTAACCAATTATCAAAATCAATAATTTTAAATAATTTTTCTAAAAGAGAGTAAATTTCCATATTACTTTCATTTTCAACAGTAAGAATTTTAATTAAATTCATACAATAAATAATACAAAACAATTTTTTTTTATTTTCTAAATAGATTGGTGTTTTAATTTTATCGATTTCAACTTTGAGATAACCTAATCTACCATCCTCTCTAAGTTTTGAATTTATGTGGAACTTATTGCCTATTAATAAATAACTTTTAATTTTTTTTGATGTTGACCCAAAAATTACACCTACTACTTTTCCGTTATTTTCAGTGAAAAATTCAGCTATAGACGAATTTTCATTATATTTGTTTAAAGACAATAAATACCCTTTATCTTGCCAATTCATTTTTGATTTATTTTTTTGAGAAGTTCAGAAGCAGCAGATTGTTCAGCAATTTTTTTTGAAGATCCTATTGCATAAATATATGTGCTATTTTTAAGTTTTACACCTACTTTAAATTTAGGTTTATGCCTAGGTCCAGTATTAGAGACTAACTTATAAATGGGCAATATTTTAAAATTTTTTAAAGAGTATTCTTGTAGTCTTGTTTTAGCATCAACAAAAGTGGTTTCAGCGTTATTAATTAAATTTTTCCATTGTTTAAGAATAAAAATTTTAGTAACCTCAAATCCTCTATCTAAATAAATTGCCCCTATTATTGCCTCACAACAATCTGAGATAATTTTATTTTCCACCATATTTTTACTCGATTTATAGTTCCCTGTAATAACAAACTCTTTAAGATTTAATAAATTACCAACTTCTAAACATTTGTTTTTATTTACTAAAGAAGCTAATTTTTTATCTAGAGATCCTACTTTTTCATTTGGAAAAAGCTCAAATAGTTTTTTAGAAACAACAAGGCCAAGCACTCTATCTCCTAAAAATTCAAGATTTTCGTAATTATTGTTTGAGTCAAAGCTTTTATGAGTAATAGCCTGCAAAAGAATATTTTCATTTTTAAAATCTATCTTAATTTTTCTTTGAAGAATTTTGATTTTATCCATATTTATATAATTTTTTTGAAAAATCTATTTAACCTTAATATTTCATTCCATCTCCAAAATTTTACGATGCTTCCAATAAATGGATCGGATGAAAAAAATAAAATTTGAGCTTTTCCTACAAGGTTATTTTTATGGACATAACCAACCTCAGAGAGAAATCTGCTATCTTTTGAACAATCTCTATTATCTCCCAAGAAAAATAAATGGTCTTTTGGAACAATGTATTTGTCAGTGTTAGCAAAAGAAATGTCAGTTCTATAAGAGGCTAAATATACTTTGCCATTTGGTAATTTTTCCTCAAATGTATTAACATTTATTTTTGTTTTGCCGCAATAGTTAGTGTTATTTTTTGATTTAATAGTTTTTAAAATCTGATTTCCATTAAGATAAAGATCACCGTTAATAAACTGAATTGTATCACCAGGTAGGCCAATAATTCGTTTTATATAATCAGTTCTGTTATCTGCCGGTGTTTTAAATACAGCAACATCTCCTCTTTCAGGATTGTTCGCAAAAATACGGTTTTTTAAAATAGGTGGACTAAATGGTAATGAATGCTTGCTATAACCATACGTAAATTTTGTTACAAAAAGCCTGTCTCCAACTAATAAATTTGGCTCCATTGACGAGGACGGGATATAAAAAGGTTGTAATAAAACAGATCTAATTAAAACAGCTATAATAAGTGCATAAATTATAGTTTTAAGATTTTCGATTATTATTTTTTTCATATTTTTTTATTTATAACTACAAATGCAATTGAGTAATCCTTTTCATCAGAAAGTGATAGAAAGATCTTATATTTTTGAAATTTAAATCTTTTTTTAAGAAAATTTTTTAATTTTTTTGATAATAAAATATAAGGTTTTCCATTTTTATAATTATTAATTTCAATATCAATAAAATTTATATCAGATCTAAATCCTGATCCAATTGCTTTGACAAATGCCTCTTTCGCAGCGAATCTTTTTGCATAAAAATTAATTTTATTGTTAAATTTTTTTCCATTTTTAATTTCTTTTTTAGTGAATATTCTATTTAGAAATCCTTTTATTTTTAATGATTTTTTAATTCTACTATTTTTAATAATATCAACACCATTGCCTATAATATCCATTATCTTAAAATATTAATAAATTTTTTAACTACTTTTGAAATACCATGAGAAACAGACTCTCCAATTATAAAATGCCCTATATTAAATTCCTCAATTTGTTTTATCTTATTAAGTATTTTCGTTGTCTTATAATCCATTCCGTGACCAGCATGAACCTCTAAACCAATATTTTTTGCATAAGAAACACATTTTTTAATCTTATTAAATTCTTTTAAGTAGTTTTTATTCTGTTTTATTTGGTTAGAAATCTTACCTGTGTGAATTTCTATACATTTACTTCCTAAAATTTTTGATAATTTTATATCTTGCATTGAAGGATTTATAAATAAGCTAGTTCTAATATTATTTCTATTAAAGACATCTAAAATTTTTTTAATTTTATTTCTATTTTTTTTTAAATTTAGACCACCTTCTGTGGTAATTTCATCTCTTTTTTCTGGTACAAGACAAATAAAAGATGGTTTATATTTGAGAGCAATTTTAACCATAGTTGAGTCTGAGGCTATTTCTAAATTTATTGGAATTATTTTGTTGGAAGATAAAATCTTTAAATCAATATCTTTAATATGTCTTCTATCTTCTCTTAAATGAACTGTAATAGAATCTGCTCCAGATTTTAGAACTTCTAAAGCTACAGTATACGGATCAGGATGTTTTTCACCTCTAGCATTTCTTAGTGTTGCAACATGATCTATATTTACTCCTAGTCTTTTTTTCATTTTATAAATCTACTTCCAGGTTTTGTAATTGGAATTTTTTTTAGACTTTCTGGAATATTTTTTTTTTTATATGTAGGTATTTTTAATTTAATTTGTGAGACAATTTTCTTTCCTTTGATTTTTAAAGTTTTTTTTTCAGATCTGTCTATTAAACAGGAAAATCCTAATAAAATTGCATTGGATTTTTTTATTAATTTAACACATTCTAGACTTGATTTCCCTGTCGTTATGACATCCTCAATAATTAAAACTCTTGATTTTTTTTTTATTTTAAAACCTCTTCTTAATTTAAAAGTTCCATTAACTCGTTCGCAAAAAATTGTTTCTTTTTTTAAAACTCTTCCAATCTCATAACCAATAACAATTCCACCCATTGCTGGAGAAAGAATTAAATCAATATTTTTAAAATTTTTTTTAATTTTATTTGCCAAAGATCTTGTAAATTTTTCAGACTTGTTTGGGAAACTTAGTAATTTTGCACATTGCACATAAGAAGGTGAATGTAGACCTGAAGATAATATAAAATGACCGTCTAACAGCGCATCAGTTTTTCTTAAAACTGCTAAAGAGTTTTTTAAAGAAAGCATATTTTTTATTTTTATGTCTTATAATTTTAAATTTATATTCTTTTTGTTTTAATTCACTTATTAATTTTGTAAAGTTTTTAAGATCATGAATAATCAAATTAAATTTAAAATTAATTTTTCCATTGATTTTTTCTACCATTTCAACGCTAGAGATATTAACAAAATTTTCTCCAATCATTGTTGTTACATCACCCATTTTACCTGGTTCATCAGGAAGGGATATCCAAAGTGTGGTATTATATTTTTTTTCTTTAATTGGTTTAGCATTTTCGCGGTACTGCCAATAACGTCTAATTGCAGCTCTTGCTTTTCCAGTTTTTGTACAAGTTAACCAATGTAGTGAAGGAGTAGCTTTTTTTGAAGTTATAATCTTCACTACATCACCATTTCTTAAAATAGACTGCAAAGCACTTTCTTTACCGTTTATTTCACAACCAATTGCAGCATCTCCTATTTGAGTATGTACGGCATAAGCAAAATCAATTGGTGTAGCATCTCTTGGAAGTTTTATTATTGATCCTTTTGGAGTAAAACAAAAAGCATTTTCTTGAAACATTTGTAGTTTTGTATACTCAAAGGAATCATCAGGATTTTCATTTTTGTCAATTATTTCTACCAAATCTGCTAACCAATCGTATTCTTTCCAAGTCAAAGAATTAAATTTTTCAGATGATTTGTATTTCCAATGTGAAGCTATACCTCTTTCCGCAAACTCATGCATTTGTTTTGTTCTTAACTGAATCTCTATTGGTCTTTTATTTGGTCCAATTATTGCTGTATGAAGAGATTGATATTTATTGATTTTAGGTGATGAGATGTAATCTTTAAATTTTCCTGGTATACAATTCCATTTGCTATGAAAAACTCCTAATGCCTTGTAACAATCTTCAACATTTTCTAAAATAATTCTGAAGCCTATTATATCTGTTATTTGCTCTAATGAAGTTCTTTTCTTTTGAATTTTCCTCCATATTGAAAAAGGAGTTTTTTCTCTTCCAACAATAAAAGGATTAATTTTATTTTCCTTTAATATTTCAGCAAATTGGTCAGAAATATTATTAAAGTTAATAAGATTGTTTTCTTTTATTTTATCTAATCGATCTTTAATTAATTTACGGGCATCTTCATTTAAAACCTCAAATGATAGATCTTCTAATTCATCTCTTATACGATGCATTCCCATTCTATCAGCAAGCGGTGCATATATTTCCATTGTTTCTTTTGCTTTTCTTATTTGTTTTTCCTTATCAACAACCTTTATTGTTCGCATATTATGCAGTCTGTCTGCTAGTTTAACGAGTAAAACTCTAATATCTTTTGATGTTGCTAGTATTAACTTTCGAAAATTTTCTGCTTTAGAATTTGAAATTGCTTGATTTTCAAATACTGATATTTTAGTAACTCCATCAACTAAATCAGCAACCTCTTTTCCAAATTCAGTCTCTATAGTGTTATATGTTGCATAAGTATCTTCTATTGTGTCATGAAGCAATCCTGTTGCTATTGTTGCGCTATCGAGCTTTAATTCTGTTAAGATATCAGCTACAGCAATTGGATGAATAATATAAGGCGATCCCTCGTCTCTTTTTTGTTTTTCGTGAGCTTTCAAAGCAAAATCATAAGCTTTGGTTAATGTTTTAGGATTTAAAAATTTGTTATAATTTTTTACCTTATTAATTAATTCCTCAGATTTAAGCATAATTATTTATACCATTTTATTGGACAATTTTAATCCCCAATAACTGCTCAGAAGATAAATTTGACAACAAATATACTATATTTTTGCGAAGTTTAGGGTGAAACCAATCTTTATTTATATCAAATAAAGGAAGTAAGACAAAATTTCTGCTGTGCATTCTTTCATGAGGGACATTAATTATGTTATTTCCAATTTTTTTTTGGATTATTCTTCCGTTGAAATCAATAATGTCAATATCACAAACCCTTGGGAAATTTCTTTTTGATTTAACTCTTCCAACTTTAACTTCAATATTTTTGATTTTTAGGAATAATTTATTTAAATTATGACTTGTTTCAATAAATATAACAAAATTGATGAATTCTGGAAATTTCTCATTTGGCCACGATTTTGATATATATAATTTTGATTTCTTTTTTATGATAATATTTTCTTTATTTAATAATTTTAGAGCTTTATTTAAGTTTTTTTTTCTATCTCCTAAATTAGAACCAAAGGCGAGATAAGCAGAATTAACTTGATTTTCTAATGTATCTTGCTTTTTCACGGTTCCAATCTCTAGTTTTTTTTGTAAGTCTTTTATCAAATTGTTTTTTTCCTTTAGCTATCGCTATCTCAAGTTTAGCTTTACCTTTTTTAAAATACATTTTAGTTGGTACGACAGCTAATCCATCTTCATGAATACTACCAATTATCTTATTTATTTCTCGTTTGTTAAGTAAAAGTTTTCTTTCAGAGTAAGGATTGTGATTTGAATAACTTGCTTGCTTATAGATAGGTATATGAGAGTTTATCAAAAAAATTTCTCCCTCTTTGTCAACAGCGTATGAGTCAGCAATATTTATTTTTCCGGCCCGTACTGACTTTATTTCAGATCCTTTTAATACAATTCCTGCCTCAAGTACTTCCTTAAAAAAAAAATTAAAGGATGCTTTTCTGTTAATTGTAATAATTTTAAAACCAGTATTGGTTTTGTTATTCATTAATTAATTCAGCTGATAAAAGAGCTTTTTTGACTTCATTTTTAGTTGTATCTAAAACTGTTACTAATGGTAGTCTAACATTATCATCACAGAGACCAATAAGTTTAGCTGCATATTTTACTGGGGATGGGTTGCTTTCGATAAACAATGATTTATGAACAGGTTGAAGTTTTTTATCGATTTCTTCTGCCTTTTTTAATTCATCTTTATCTTTTGACTTAGAAAATTTTTGCATGTCTGAACACATCTTAGGAGCAATATTGGCAGTTACTGAAATACATCCCACTCCACCTCTTTTATTATATTCAAAGGCGAGTCCATCCTCTCCAGTTAATTGGATAAATTCATCACCAATTTTTTTAAAAGTCTCATCAACTCTATTCAAATCTCCAGTTGCATCCTTAACACCAACAATATTTTTAAGCTCAAATAATCTAGCCATAGTATCGACTGTCATATCAATCACAGATCTTCCAGGAATATTATAAATTATTATGGGTATCCCACAGCTATCATTTATGGCCTTATAATGAGCATATAAGCCCTCCTGAGTAGGTTTATTGTAATAAGGAGTAACTATCAACACACCATCCGCTCCTGCTTTTTCAGCATGCTTTGTTAGTGAAATTGCTTCAACAGTTGAGTTTGATCCTGTTCCGGCTATAACAGGTATTTTTCCTTTTGCTTCTTTTATACAAAGCTCAATTACTTTTTCGTGCTCACTATGTGATAAAGTTGGAGATTCGCCAGTTGTACCAGCTGGAACAAGACCATTTGTGCCATTTTCTAAATGAAAATTAATAATTTTAATATAAGTTTCCTCATCAAGACTTTCGTCTTTAAAAGGTGTTACTAATGCCACATTTGAACCTTTAAACATAAATATTTATATCATAAGTTATTAGAAATGATTTTTAGAAAATCTAAATTCCTATTAACAATTATATTTTTTTTGAGCTTTTTTCAATCATCATATTCAAATGAATTAATAATACCAAAAAAAAAACCTTTTTTTAAAAACAAGTTAATAATTCCTCCTTTTAAACCAGGCACTGTTATTCAAAAACAAAGCTTAAAAAACGATAAAGATCTACCTAAAGAGATATTTGGAATTTTATTACCTCCAAAAAAACCACTTGTTGTTAAAAAACAATTATTAAGAACTGCAAAAAAAACAAACTATTATAGTGAAAGAGATTTTGAATATGCAAAACAAGCAATTGGATTTATGGAAAAGTCTAATTGGAAAGATGCTAAAATAGTTGCAAAAAGGGCTAGAGCCTCATCAATTTACGATTTTATTGAATGGAGACATTTGTTAACATCAGGAAATAAAGCATCATTTGCTGAATATAAGAGATTTATTGAAAGGGTTAAAGATTATCCAAGATTTGATAGAATTAAATATCTAGCCGAACACAAGATCAATTTACAAAATCAATCACCATCAGAAATAATTAATTGGCTTACAAAAAATGAACCATTAAGCGGATATGGAAAAATGATGTTAGGTGAAAGTTTGATAAAGATTGGTAGATCGGGAGAAGGTGTTAAACTTGTAAAAGAAGGTTTTGTAAATGCTGACTTAAATACAAATAGTTTAAAATATTTTAGAAAGAAATTTAAAAATATTTTAGATACAGCAGATTATATTAAACGAGCAGATTATTATGCGTGGGAAGGTAAACACTGGGACCTTAAAAGAATTGTTAGATATTTACCAAAGGATTATCAATTACTTTATACAGCTAGACAAATATTAATAAGCAGAGGTTATGGTGTTGATGAGGCAATAAAAAAAGTACCACAAAAATTAAAAAAAGACCCTGGCTTACAATATGACAGATTAAAATGGAGAAGAAAAAAAGGTCGTGTGGATAGTTCATTAGAGATATTAAATGATATACAAAATACAAAGGAATATTTAGTTAGACCTGATAAATGGTGGAAAGAAAGGTCAATAATTGGAAGATCATTATTATACAAAAAAAAATATAATACTGCTTATAAAATAGTTTCAAAACATGCAATGTCAGAGGGTCCTGAATATGCAGAGGCTGAGTGGATGAGCGGCTGGATAGCATTAAGTTTTTTAAAAAAACCTGAGCTGGCAGAAAACCATTTTAAAAATTTTTATTATAGTGTTAACTACCCGATAAGTCTCTCAAGGGGTGCTTACTGGTTAGGAAGAACTTATGAAAAAATTGGTGATAAAGAAAATTCTAACAAATGGTATTTTGAAGGATCAAAATATTTAACAACCTATTATGGTCAACTTTCACATATGAAAGTAAAACCTCAAGATAAATTCGAACTAGATAAACTAATGTTTGTTGATGATAAATATGAGCAAGAATTTTATTTAAAAAAACTTGTCGCAATTGTGGATCTACTTGATTATTTAAATAAAGATAAATACACCAAACATATATTAAGACATTTAGCTAATGATAATATTGAAAAAGGAAGTGAGGTTTTAGCTGCGAAACTAGCGTCCGATATTTCACGATTTGATTTTGCAATACAAGTTTCTAAAATAGCATCATATCAAAAAAGATTTCATAACCAATTTAATTACCCAATCATGAGTGTACCAAAATTTGTAGGTGGTAGGAAAATTCCTGATCCAGCTTTAATATTATCTATTATAAGACAGGAAAGTGAATTTGATACTTCAGCTAGAAGCAGAGTTGGTGCTCAAGGATTAATGCAGCTTATGCCATACACTGCTAAAACAGTTTCAAAGCAAGCTAAACTTGGTTACTCTAAATCAAAGTTAACAACTGACCCTGAATATAATATAAATTTAGGATCTCATTATATTGCTGGATTAATTAGTAATTATAAAGGATCATACCCTTTTGCTACAGCTGCTTATAATGCAGGACCCAAAAGAGTTAAGTACTGGAAGAAATTAAACAAAGATCCCCAAAAAAAACAAATAGATTATGTAGATTGGGTTGAGCTAATAAAATTTAAAGAAACCAGAAATTATGTTCAAAGAGTTTTGGAAAATTATAATGTTTATAGGTACATATTGTCTCAAAAACCGATTTATCTCAGCGATTTTTTTAAAAATAAGCCACTATATTAATGGCGGAAGGAGAGGGATTCGAACCCTCGGTACACCTTTTCAAGCGTACGGCGGTTTAGCAAACCGCTGGTTTCAACCAGCTCACCCATCCTTCCGTACGTAGATGTGTAACTTGAAATCATTGAATATTCAATATTAATCAAGTAATTTCTGGCAATTATGAAAAACAAATATTCGATATTCTCACTAATTAAAAATGCTTTTTCGCAGCATGAAAATTGGAAGCAAGCTTGGAGTGATCCTGAGCCAAAAAGAGAATATGAAGCTATTATAATTGGTGGTGGTGGCCACGGTTTAGCAACAGCTTACTACCTAGCTAAAAAGCATAACATGAGAAATATTGCAGTGTTAGAAAAGGGCTGGATTGGTGGAGGAAATACAGGAAGAAATACTACAATTATAAGATCAAATTATTTGTGGGATGCAAGTGCTGGATTATACGACCATGCATTAAAGATTTGGGAAAATTTATCTCAAGAATTAAATTACAATATAATGTTTAGTCAAAGAGGAGTTATGAATTTAGCCCATAACCTCCAAGATGTAAGAGATTTAAAAAGAAGAACTCACGCAAACAGACTTAATGGTATTGATGCAGTGTGGTTAGATACAGATCAAGTAAAAGAATTTTGTCCAATAATAAATACTTCTCCAGATATAAGATACCCTGTTCTTGGTGGAACATTACAAAGACGAGCGGGAACTGCTAGACATGATGCTGTTGCATGGGGTTATGCAAGAGGCGCTAATGAAATGGGAGTTGATATAATTCAAAATTGTGAAGTTAAAGGTATAAAAAGAAATGGGGATCAAGTTGAAGGTGTTGAAACATCAAAAGGATTTATTAAAACAAAAAAAATCGGTGTTGTTGCAGCAGGACACTCAAGTGTAATTGCTAACATGGCAGGATTAAAATTACCACTGGAAAGCAAACCTTTACAGGCATTAGTTTCAGAACCAGTCAAACCAATAATTGATACTGTAGTAATGTCCAACGCTGTACATGCATATGTTAGTCAGTCTGACAAAGGTGAACTAGTAATTGGCGCTGGTACCGATGCTTATATTTCTTATACTCAAAGAGGTAGTCACGATGTTGTTGAAGGAACATTAAAAGCAATATTGGAGCTTTACCCTATTTTTAGCCGAATGAAAATGTTGAGACAATGGGGTGGAATTGTTGATATATGTCCCGATGCAAGTCCAATAATTAGTAAAACGAATATAAAAGGACTCTATTTTAACTGTGGTTGGGGCACTGGAGGTTTTAAAGCAACACCTGGATCAGGTGATTTATTCGCACACACTATTGCTAATGATGAACCACATAAATTAAATGCTGCATTTAATCTTAATCGATTTGTGAGTGGAGATCTAGTTGATGAACATGGTGCAGCTGCTGTAGCACACTAATGTTTTTAATAAATTGTCCATATTGTGGTGAAAGAGACCAAAGTGAATTTTCATGTGGAGGTGAAGCTCATATAATTAGACCAAAACAACCAACTGAGCTAAGTGATGATCAATGGGCAGAATATCTATTTATGAGAAAGAATATTAAAGGAGTTCAGTTCGAAAGATGGAACCATGCTCATGGATGTAGGAAATGGTTTAATATGGTTAGAGACACATCAAATGACAAGATACACGCAGTTTATAAAATGGGTGAAAAACCACCGGTAGAATAAATGACAAAATATAGAGTTAATAAGACAAAACATGTAGATCAAACTAAGACAGTTTCATTTGATTTCGATGGAAAATCCTATCACGGTTTTGAAGGTGATACTTTGGCATCTGCCCTACTTTCAAATGGAGTTCATTTAGTTGGTAGAAGCTTTAAATATCATCGACCAAGAGGAATAATGTCTAGTGGATCAGAAGAACCTAATGCGATATGCCAAATAAACGAAGATACAGATTTAACAGAACCTAATGTAAGAGCTACAGAGATTGAATTGTATGAGGGTTTAAAAGCCTCAAGTCAAAATTGTTGGCCCAGTGTTAATTTTGATATAGGAGGAATTAACAATTTTATATCTCCATTTATACCTGCAGGTTTTTATTATAAGACTTTTATGTGGCCTAAAAGTTTCTGGAAAAAAATTTATGAACCGTTGATAAGGTGGTCTGCGGGATTAGGGAAATCACCAACAAAACCCGATCCTGAATTGTATGATCATAAACATGTCCATTGTGATGTATTAATTATAGGTGGTGGTATTTCTGGAATTATAGCATCAAAAATTGCTGCTAAAAATAATTTAAAAACAATATTGATTGAAGATAAAAATATTCTTGGCGGATCAACAATATTTCAAAAGAATGAAAATTATAAAATTAATGATAAATATTCTGGTGAATGGATAGATGAGGAGATAGCAGAACTTAAAAAATTAAATAATTTAACAATCAAAACTAGAACTAGCTTAGCAGCTTATCATAGTTATAATTACCTTTTAGCAAAAGAAAATATTTCAGACCATCTACCATTGGATAAAAAAAATGGTGGCATCAGACAGAGACTATGGAAAATCAGAGCTGATAAAGTAATAGTAGCAACTGGTGCTATAGAAAGACCCCTTGTGTTTAATAATAACGACAGACCAGGAATAATGCTTTCTAACTCCGTAAAAAAATATTTAGACTTTTATGGTGTGTCTTGTGGATTCAAGAATGTGATATTTACTAATAATGATAGCGCTTATGAAACGGCTGTTTCCTTGAAAGAAAAAGGAATATCTGTCGAAATGATAGATATAAGAAAAAAATCTAATTCAAAAATTGTAAAAAATGCTGAACAACTTGGAGTTAAAATCTATTGGAACTCAACAGTGGTTAACACTTTTGGTCTTAGAAAAATATATTCTATTGAGATAATGAATTTATCAGAGGATGGATCAAATGTTGTTGGAAATAAAATTAGAATTAACTGTGATTGTTTGGGGATAAGTGGTGGTTGGACACCGATGGTCCACATGCACACACAATCTGGTGGAAAGTTAGATTTTAGAGAAATTGATCAGACTTTTATACCAAATGAAATCGACAAAAATCACATTAATGTTGGTTCATGTAATGGTGACTTTGAACTTGAAGAAATAATTAATAATACAAATAAAAAGGTAAAGAATTATTTGAAGGTCAGCGAAACTGAATTTGATAACACTTCTATACTAAACTCAAAAGAATTAGATAAAAGAAATATATGGCTACTACCAAATTATATATCAGAGGGTAAATGCAAATCTTTTATTGATTTTCAAAATGACTCTACTGCAAAAGATATAAAACTTGCCCTCAGAGAAGGTTTTAAATCTATTGAACATGTAAAACGTTACACAACGACTGGTATGGCAACTGATCAAGGCAAATTATCCAACATGCATGCATTGGGTATTATTGCAGATACAGCTGGAGTTAAAATGGGTACACTAGGGACAACAACATTTAGACCTCCGTTCACGCCATTAACTTTTGGATCAATAGTTGGAAGAAGTGTAGGTAATTTTTTTGATATAATAAGAAAAACGTCAATTCATAAATGGCATATTCAAAATAAAGCTAAATTTGAAAATGTTGGACAATGGAAAAGGCCTTGGTACTACCCTATTAATGACGAAGATCTTCATGATGCTGTTCAAAGAGAAAGTAAGGCAGCTAGAGATAGTGCAGGAATTTTAGATGCTTCTACACTTGGAAAAATAGATATTCAAGGAACTGACGCATCTGAATTTTTAAATAGAGTTTACACGAATGCATGGTCAAAATTAGGAATTGGAAAATGCAGATATGGATTGATGTTAAATGAAGATGGTATGGTTTATGATGATGGTGTTACGACTAGATTAGGTGAAAATCATTATTTAATGACTACAACAACAGGAGGAGCAGCTAATGTTCTTTCAAAACTTGAAGATTATTTACAAACAGAGTGGCCTGAGTTAGATGTTTACTTAACTTCAGTCACAGACCACTACTCGACAGCAAGTATATGTGGTCCAAACTCTAAAAAAATATTAAAAAAAATATTTACAGATAAAGATTTTAGTGATGATGCTTTTCCACATATGTCTTATCAAAATGGCAAAATTGATGAGATAAATTGTAGAATAATGAGAATAAGTTTTACTGGCGAACTTAGCTATGAAATTAACATAGAGTCAAAATATGGAAAATCGTTATGGGAAAAATGCATTGAGGCAGGAAAAGAGTTTAAGATTACACCTTACGGAACAGAAACTATGCATTTATTAAGAGCTGAAAAAGGTTTTATTATTGTCGGTCAAGATACAGATGGAACAATGACTCCAATTGATCTTCAAATGGATTGGATAGTTAGCAAAAAAAAATATGATTTTATTGGAAAAAGATCACTTTATAGAAGTGATACTATTAGAGAAGATAGAAAACAACTTGTAGGATTACTCACAGATGATCCAAATGAAGTTTTAGAGGAAGGAGCTCAGATTGTCTCTGATATGAGCAAAAAACCAATAGAAATGATTGGACATGTAACATCGAGTTACTTTAGTCCAAATTTAAATAAATCAATTGCACTTGCTGTCGTAAAAAGTGGAAAAAAAATGAGTGGTCAAAAACTTATTGTACCAATGGAAAATAAAAACATAAATGTAACAGTTTCTGACTCTGTTTTTTTAGATAAAGAAAATAAGAGGATTAATGCTTAATCAAGAATATCCTAAATTTGAAAAAAATTCATTTGAAGGTCTCGAAATTTCATTATCTGAACCAATCGTAAAAATAAATTTAAGAGGAAAAAAGAAAGAATTTTTTACCAAAATAGGAAAAATCTTATCTATAATTTTACCTATTGAGCCGAATACAAGTTCATCAAATCAACAATACAATACACTGTGGCTAAGTCCAGACGAATGGTTAGTATATTTTAACGGTGAAGATCGACAATTATTCAATAACCTTTTTAATGAAATTTCAAAACTCAATTTTGGTTCAGTCGTTGATGTCTCAGATCAATGGATTTGTATTAATATAAAAGGCAATAACACTTTTGATCTTCTTTCCTCTGGATCGCCATTTAATTTTGAAAGTTTCAAAAAAACTAAGAACTCAGTTACACAAACCCTGTTAAATCATACAGATGTGATTATCCACCATAAAGAAATCAATGAAATTAATCTATTTGTAAGAAGATCCTTTTCTGAAGATTTATGGTTGTGGATTAAGGACAGTGCTAGATTTATCTAATTTTTTTTTTATATAATAGCTAACATACGTAAATAGAAGTATAGATAGAGTCCACTGGAAAACAAACCATAGCCAAAAAAAAGTATCAAAGTCTGCTGATAAGTATTTAGCTAAATAGAAAACACATATTGGCACTAGTACATTTCTCATCATATTATTAACCATTGCATAATTGGACTTCTTCAAACCCATAAAAAATCCATTAGATAAAAAGAAAATTGGATAAGCGGGTAATATGAAAGCTGCAATTTTTAAATACCTTCTTCCATATTCTAATACCACTTCGTTACTAGAAAAAAACCTTGGAACTATATCCGCTGTTAAATAAACTAATATCCCTGAAAAAACCATCAAGATAAGTCCGTATTTAATTGAAACGAAGTAAGTCTCTTTAACTCTATCAAAGTTATTTGCACCAAAGTTTTGAGCTATAATTGAAATTATTGCAGTATTTATTCCCAGTATTGGCAGTAAAACAACCTGCTCTATTCTCGTAGCTGCACCATAACCAGCAACTGCAAGCTCACTTGTCTGGCCAACATAGGTGAAAATAAATGTAGCTGCAACAGCATATCCACATATTGCAATTGATATGGGCATTGATTGAAAGAAAATATTTTTTAAAAAAGTAAATTTTACATTAAAATATTCAATTGTAATTTTTTTAACACGTGGATTTTGTAAAACTTTAAAAAGAATAATAAGAAATGCTATTAATTGTGCAATAATTGTTGATAAACCTATTCCCATCATTCCCATTGCAGGAATAAATAAAAACCCAAATATTAAAATGGGATTTAAAATTATATTTAAAAGAAAACTAAGGATTAAAACATTTCTGTATGTTTTTGTATCTCCTTCTGCATGTAAAAGCGAATTTAATGAAACAACAAGGAAAAATAGAAATGATCCATAAAACATAATATTTGTATATTGTAGACCCAAATTTGTAATTTCTTGAGTTGATCCCATCAGATTAAATACCTTTTCTGAAAAATAGAGTCCTATAAATGTTATAAAAACTGAAATTAGTAAACCATAAATTATAATATGAGTAAAATAGTACGAAGCATTTTTTTCATTTTTTTCTCCAATACTATTTCCTATCAATGAAGTTCCACCTACAGTAACACCAATAGATGTTGCAACAATTATAAAGTATATTGGAAAAGATTTACTCAAAGCTGATAGAGCCTCTGGTGAAATTAATCCAGAATAAAATGTATCTACAATATTGTATAGAGTTTGAAAGAGCGTTCCAACGCTTGCTGGTATTGCAAGTTTTCTTACAAGCACAGGAATATTTTCTTTAAGCAAGTCCATATAAAATAATTATTATTTTAATATTCTTTTTTGAAGATATGTCTCTTACCTAATTTTTTTGCAAGTAATATCTGTTTTTGCCTCATAGCAAATCTTGATTTTTGATCATCTGTTAAAGAATCGTGACATTTTGGACAATGAATGCCTTCTAAATATTTAGAAGATTTTTTTTCTTTGATAGAAACAGGTTTTCTGCAACCACTACAAATTGAATAACTCCCCTGCCTCAAGCCATGTTTTATTGAAACTCTATTATCAAAAACAAAACATTCGCCGTTCCATTGACTATTTTTTTTATTAATATTATTCAGATAGTTAATAATTCCGCCTTTTAAAACATATACATTTTTAAATCCTTTTTTTTTCAAATAAATATTTGCTTTTTCGCACCTGATACCGCCTGTACAAAACATTGCTATATTTTCGCTATTTTTAAATTGATTTAAATATTTAGGAAATTCACGAAAGTTTTCTATATTTGGATTTAAAGATTTTTTAAAAGTACCCACATCATACTCAAAAGATTTCCGTGCATCTATCAAAACTGTATCCTTTTTTTTAATTATTTTATTCCATTCACTTGGATTTAGGTTGTTCTTAGGAAAATTATAGTTTCTAACTTTAAAACCCATTGGAACAACTTCTTTTTTGATTTTAATTTTAAGTTTATGAAATGGATTAAATTTACTATTAGAATTATTTTCTGAATTAAATTTTTTTATAGATAATATTTTTTTTAGAAGTTTATTGAATTTTAAAAGGTTATTTTTTTTATCTGAAATTGTTCCATTAACACCTTCGGGTGAAATTATTATTGTTCCTCTAACTTCATAATCTTTAAGATTATTTTCTAATCTATTTTTCAATTTTTTAAGATTATTAAGTTTTTTAAATTTATAAAAACCAAAAATATTGAACATTATAAAACCCTACAAACAGTCATTCCATCACCTAATGGGATAATTATTTGTTCTACTCTTTTATCAGTTGATACATGCTCATTTAATTCTCTAATATTTAATGTAAATTTATCCATATTATCTTCATCTGCAACTTCACCATGCCACAAAACATTATCAATAATGATCAAACCACCTTTTTTTATTATTTTTAATGATTTTTCATAATATTCTTTATAGTTAAGCTTATCAGCATCAATAAAAACCATATCATATTTTTGTTTTTTTAATTCATCTAAACTATCTAGCGCAGGTTTTACAATCGTTTGAATTTTTTTATCTTGATTAGCTTTCTTAAAAAAACTTACTGCGATCTTGTTTGTCTCTTTGTCTTTATCAAGTGCTGTAAGTTTTCCATCATCAGGGAGTGCAAGGGCAATAGAAAGTGCACTTAAACCAGTAAAAGTTCCAATCTCAAGCACATTTTTTATATTAGATATTTTTATTATTAAATGGAGAAAATGACATTGAGATATTGCTACTTGCATTCTTTTTTCATTTCCAAGGGTATTATTATAATCTATGATTTCTTTTTGAACTGAGTTTAGTTTAAAACTAAAATTATTAATATATTTTTCGATTTTTTCAGAAATTTCAATATTCTTTCCCATCTATCTTAATTATATAATGACTATAGGTTTAGTTAAATTAAAGTTTCTTCTTTAATATCTCATTAATTAATTGAGGGTTAGCTTTTCCACCAGAAGCTTTCATTGCCTGTCCAACAAAGAAGCCAAATAGCTTTTCTTTTCCTTGTTTATACTCAATAGCTTTTTCTCTGTTATCATTGATTATTTTATCAATTAATGCCTCTAATGCTTTTGGATCACTTTCTTGCTTTAACCCTTTTTCCTCAACAATTATTTGAGGGTCTATGTCACCATCTAACATTAACTCAAATATTGTCTTAGCAATTTTTCCTGAGATTGTTCCATTTTTAATTAAATTAATCAATTTTGCCAAATTTTTTGCACTTATTGGACTTTGAGCAATTTCAATATTTTTTTCATTTAAAACTGCAAATAATTCTCCTGTAATCCAATTTACGGCTAGTTTCATGTCACGATTTTTACCCATTTTGGCAACAACTTCTTCAAAATATTTAGCTGTATCGATATCAGAGACCAGTATTGTTGCATCATAAGGTGACACTTTAAATTCATCAATAAATCTTTTCTTTTTATCATCTGGTAATTCAGGGATTTCAGATTTTAGTTTATCAATAAATTCATCCGTAACTTCTAATGGAAGTAAATCTGGATCTGGAAAGTATCTATAATCATGAGCATCTTCTTTCGACCTCATTGATCTTGTTTCATTTTTTTTTGTATCAAAAAGCCTTGTTTCTTGATCTATTTCTTGACCTTCTTCTATTAAATCGACTTGTCTATTTGCTTCATAAATAATTGCCATTTGCATGAATTTGATAGAATTAACATTTTTTATTTCACATCTTGTTCCTAAATCTGTTGAGCCTTTTATTCTTACAGACACATTAACATCAGCTCTTAAGGATCCCTCTTGCATGTTTCCATCGCAAGTTCCTAAATATCTCATAATAGATCTAAGTTTTTTTATATAAGCATTCACTTCATCTGGTGATCTTAGATCAGGCTTACTAACAATTTCCATTAAAGCTACACCTGATCTATTAAGATCAACTAGTGTATTACTAGGATCAATATCATGAATACTTTTACCTGCATCCTGCTCTAAATGTAATCTTTCTATTCCAACCTGTTTTTGACCTTCAGGCATATCCAAAATAACATTACCCTCACCCACGATTGGGTATTTGTATTGTGAAATTTGATAACCCTGAGGTAAATCTGCATAAAAATAATTCTTTCTATCAAAAACAGACTTATTATTGATCTTAGCTCTTAAACCAATGCCAGTTTTTATAGCTTGTTTAACACAAAATTCATTAATTACTGGAAGCATGCCTGGAAAAGCTGCATCAACTAAGCTTACTTGAGTATTAGGTTCAGCACCAAATTTTGTAGAAGAAGATGAAAAAAGTTTTGAATTTGATGTTACTTGAGCATGAACTTCAAGTCCTATAACAACTTCATAAACATTATCATTTCTTTCAATTAAATATTCCGAATTATTTTTAGACATTATTTCATCCACCAATCAGTTATATTATTTTTATAATTGATTTTTTCCTCCATTGAATAAGCAATATTTAAAACTGTTTGTTCATCAAATGGTTTACCTATTATTTGTAAACCCAATGGATAATTATTTTTATCTACACCTGCAGGTATTGAAATTCCAGGTAAACCTGCAAGGTTTACTGGAACAGTAAATATATCATTTAAATACATTGAAACTGGATCATTAGATTTTTCTCCTATTTTAAATGCAGAACTAGGTGTTGAAGGTGTCAAAATAGCATCTACTTTATTATAAGCTTGGTCAAAATCTTGTTTAATTAATTGTCTAACTTTTTGAGCTTTAAGATAGTAAGCATCATAATATCCAGAAGATAAAACATAGGTGCCAATCATTACCCTTCTCTTTACTTCTTCACCAAATCCCTCTGATCTAGTTTTTTCATACATATCAATTAAATTTTTCCCGGAAGATCTTAGACCATATTTAACACCATCATATCTTGCTAAATTAGATGATGCTTCAGCTGGCGCTACAATATAATAAGTTGGTAAAGCATAGCTAGTATGAGGTAATGAAATGTCAATTATTTCTGCTCCACAATCTTTTGCATACTCAATACCTTTTTTCCAAAGTTTCTCAATTTCGTCTGGCATCCCATCAACTCTATATTCTTTTGGAATACCGATTTTTAAACCTTTAATATTTCTATTTAGCTCTGATGAATAATTATTTCTTTTAAAATCAATTGAGGTTGAATCTTTTTTATCAAATGATGAGATCACCTCTAAAAGAATGGAGCTATCTTTGACATCTTTGCTCATTGGACCTGCTTGATCTAGAGATGATGCAAAAGCAACAATTCCATATCTTGAACAGCTGCCATAAGTAGGTTTTAATCCTACTGTACCAGTGAAGGAGGCAGGTTGCCTAATAGATCCACCAGTGTCAGTGCCTATTGTTACAGGTGTTAAATTAGCTGCTAAAGCCGCTGAAGAACCACCAGATGATCCACCAGGAACTAAATCTTCTGCTATTGGGTTTTGAACATTGCCAAAAAAACTTGTTTCATTAGATGATCCCATTGCAAATTCATCACAATTAAGTTTGCCAAGCAATATGCCACCTTCGTTCCATATATTTTGTGTTACAGTAGATTCATAGGTTGGTATAAAATTATTTAAGATATTGCTTCCAGCTGTTGTTCTTACTTCATTTGTGCAAAAGAGATCTTTTACAGCAATTGGAATGCCTGGAAGTTTTAAATCAAAATTTGGTTTATCATCAAACTCTTTTGAAAGTTTAAGACAATTTTCAAAATTTTCAGTTACATATGCATTTATTTTTTTTGACTTTTCAGCTCTATCAACAAAAGATTTTGCAGCTTCATTTGAAGATATTTTTTTCTCTTTAATATTTTTAATTAATTCATAAAGTGTTAAAGATGTTATTTCAGTCATTACTCAACAACTTTCGGTACAACAAAAAAATCATCATTTTTTTCTGGTGAATTTTTTAATATTTTTTCTCTTATATTTTCACTAGTTATTTTATCATCTCTAAATCTTAACGTTGTTTCAGCTATAGAAGTTAATGGTTCAACATTATCTGTATTTAATTCATTTAATTTTTCTATAAATTCAAATATTGAATTCATATCAGTTGCTAGTTTTTCAGCTTTTTTCTCCTCTAATGAGATTCTAGCTAATTTAGATATGTGTTTTACAGTTTTAAGATCTATAGTCATATGGTAAAAATATTGTCGCAAACTACCACTTAAGTTAAAAATATACAATATGATCACAATTAACGAATTCAAATCAAAAGTAAGAGATGGATCAAGAATTATAGGTATAGATTTAGGTTCAAAAAGGATTGGTATTGCTATAAGTGATAGCAATTTAAAAATTGCTACCCCTTATAAAACTTTAGAAAAAATAAAGTCTTCTAAATTAATTGAGGATATAAAAAGTATAATTAAAGAAAACGATATCAAAGGCATAATAGTTGGAAATCCAATAAATATGGATGGATCTTATGGAAAATCATCACAATCAGCAAAAGACACGGCTATCAATCTTGCAGATAAATTTAATATTCCCGTTTGTCTATGGGATGAAAGATTGTCTACAGTTGGAGCTTTTAATATGTCCAGTGAATTAGATATAAACGTTAGCAAAAGAGTGAAAGATATAGATAAATTTGCTGCAGCATTTATTTTACAAGGAGCACTGGATTATTTACAGAATTAATGCTTGCATAGTTAACTCTATATAGTTATAGAGTTAATTTTAATGGCAATTAAATCCAAAAAAGCTATTAAAATTTCTCAAAAACATTTGTTAGGTATCCAAGATTTATCAGTTAATGATGTTAATATAATTTTAAACGAAGCCTCAAAATTCATTGAATTAAACAAAAGTAAAAACAAAAAGCTTGATATTTTAAAAGGAAAAACGCAAATAAATCTATTCTTTGAACCTTCGACTAGGACTCAAAGTTCTTTTGAATTAGCAGGAAAAAGATTGGGTGCAGATGTAATGTCAATGAATATTACAAACTCTGCTATAAAAAAAGGTGAAACTCTAATAGATACAGCAATGACATTAAATGCAATGCATCCAGATATCATCGTTATAAGGCATCAAGATTCAGGTGCTTGTAATTTGTTATCTCAAAAAGTTAATTGTGCAGTTCTAAATGCAGGAGATGGACGAAGAGAACACCCTACTCAAGCTCTACTAGATGCGTTAACTATAATAAATAGAAGGAAAAAAATAGAAGGTCTTAAAATAGCTATATGTGGAGATATCCTTCATTCAAGAGTAGCAAGATCAAATATTTATTTACTAAATATGTTAGGTGCTGAAGTAAATATAGTAGCTCCAACTAATCTTATGCCAAATGAAATAGAAAGATTTGGTGTCAATATTTTTTCAGATATGAAAAAAGGGGTTAAAGACTGTGACATAGTGATGATGTTAAGACTTCAGAATGAAAGAATGACAAGTTCTTTTCTATCTTCTAACAGAGAATACTATGAATATTACGGTTTAACACCAGACAAAATAAAATTTGCTAAAGAAGATGCACTTATAATGCACCCAGGTCCAATGAACAGAGGAATTGAAATTGATACAAACTTAGCAGACGATATTAATAAAAGTGTAATTAAAGAACAAGTTGAATTAGGAGTAGCAGTAAGAATGGCTTGCTTAAAGATATTTTGTGAATAAATGAAAAAAAAATACTTTATAAATGCAAATATAATTGATCCGTATAATTCATTAAATGAGACAGGTGGATTAATAATTGGTGAAAATGGTAAGATTGAGGCTGTTGGAAAAAAAGTAAATACTAATAACATTCCATCTCGTGAAAAAGTAATTGATTTAAAAGGAAAACATATATTCCCGGGTTTAGTAGATATGCGTGTATTTGTTGGTGAGCCTGGTTTTGAATATAAAGAAAATTTTAGAACTTTGAGCGAAGCTGCATTATCAGGTGGAGTAACATCAGTTGTAACAATGCCTAACACAAATCCAGTAATTGATAATGTTTCAATTGTTGATTTTCTTAGAAGAAGAGGAAGAGATAAATCTAAAATAAATATTTTTCCAACTGCTGCATTAACTGTAAATACAGAGGGAGAGAACATGACTGAATTTGGGTTATTGCAAGGAAAAGGGATTATTGGATTTACAGATGGAATTAAAACTATTCAAAACCCAAGAATAATGAATAGAATTATGAATTCAGCCTCAGATTTAAATTCTTTAATTATACAACATGCTGAAGATGCAGAGTTATCGAAAGATGGAATGATTAATGATGGGATAATTGCTACAAAACTTGGTTTGCAGGGAATTCCTGTAAGTGCTGAATTGTTGATCTTAGAAAGAGATTTAACTTTATTAGAGTATAATAATTGTAGATACCATATATCACAAATTTCATCAGCGAGCTCAGTTGAAATAATTAAAGAGAGAAAGAGTAAAGTTAACTTTAGCTGCGGTGTTTCAATTAATAATTTATCTTTAAATGAAAATGATATTGGTGATTTTAAAACATTTTTAAAGTTGTCTCCACCTTTGAGGACTGAAGAAGATAGAAATGCTTTAGTTCAAGGATTGGTCGATGAAACAATTGATGTAATAGTATCAGACCACAAACCTGAAGACGAAGAAAATAAAAGATTAACTTTCGCACAAGCAGAAACTGGTGCATCAGGTATCGAAACTTTATTGCCATTAAGTTTGGAGTTATATCATAATGGATCAGTAAAATTAGAAACTATTATAAAGGCTTTAACATCTAATCCTGCAAAAATACTTAAAATAAATAAAGGTAACTTATCAATAGGTAATGATGCTGATTTTTGTATAGTAGACATAAACAAACCATGGGTAGTGAGAAAAGAAAAATTAATATCGAAATCAAAAAATACACCAATAGAAGATAAAAAATTGCAAGGTAAAGTAATAAATACTTTTGTTAATGGAGAAGAATTGTTTAAGGCTGAATAATGGATTACATAATTACAGCTTTAATATCTTATTTATTTGGCTCAATTCCTTTTGGATACATATTTACAAAAATATTTCTTAAAAAAGATATAAGAGATCTGGGATCTGGAAATATAGGGGCTACAA
>CACMDZ010000008.1 GCA_902612575.1 uncultured Pelagibacteraceae bacterium
AGACTCTATAATTATATTATTTTCTTTATCAAAAAATAGACCTTGGGGGTTTCTATGACCCATTGAAACTATTTCATAATTTGAATTATGAATATTTATTTTTAAAATTTTACCGTTAATACTATTTTTGTCCTGAGCAAGATATCTCGATAAATAACAACCTACTGTTAATAAAATATGATCATCATCAAAACTTTGAATTCTCCCCCCAGAAGAACCATTGTTAAATTCTCCATCAATATTTAATGCAGAATTAACATCTGATTTTATACATTTGTCATTAAAGTTTAATTTTTGGAACTGAATATTTTTATAATTTATATCGCCATATATTACACTCGTATTCCAACAATCTTTTTCAATCTCATCCGTATATGAAATATAAATCTTATCTTTATGAATAAATAAATCTCTTATTGCAAAACTATAATTTTTTCCACTTTTTTCTTTTTTTTCAAACTGCTCTAAACCAATGAAGTCATATATATTATTTTTAACCTGTTTTATTTTAAGGCTACTAGCCATATTTTCACTAAATCCTAAAATTCCACGTGATGATAAAACGAACAAATTATTATCGTGGAAATCAATATAACCTCCAGGGCGTAAACCAAAGATTGCAGTATAAAAACCATTTTTTATTTTATATCTTTTTAATATTTTTTTATCAGATAACGTAATATCATCTAGTTGTTGCAAATATATGTCCGCGTAGCTATTTTTGAAATCATATTCAATTTGAGTAAAATTTAATGATCTAATTTGCTCTTTTTGTTGAAAAATAGTTTTATTTTTTTGAGAATAATATTTGTGAGGAAAAAGATATTTTTTAATAAATTGCCTTTGTTCAATAGTGAAAGGCAATTTTGTCATGTCAAGTTTTTGACCACCAATCACGCTATTTACAAAATAATAGCTTAGGCCAAATATTATTATCATTATTATTACGACTAAGCTAAATTTTTTACTCATTAAATTTACCTAACATAGGCCAAATGAATTTACCATTGTCCACTTTGCACATTTTTTTTCAATATTTCAAATAATAGTAAGTTCTACCCATGATTTCTCTTATAAAATTACTGGTTCCGCTTAATGCTGAAGCTGAAGGAATAAAATCGATAAATGTTATTTTTTTTGAATTTTGAAAGTCTACAGCAAAAGGTATCACCTTAATATCTGCTGCTTCAAATATTCTTTGAGCTCTACGCATATGGAAAGCAGAGGTTACCAATATAACTTTGGCATTTTCAATGTTTAAAACTTTTTTCACTGATTTTGCTTCTTCGTCTGTATTTTTAACATTTTCAGTTAGTAAAATATTTTCTTTTGGTACTCCAAACTTTATGGCAAAATCTCTTAAAAATTCACCCTCAGGGATACCGTAGTGCCAAGGTAATTTACCTCTTGTTAAAATTAATATTGGTGCCTTATTTTGCTTGAACAAATCCATACCTGATAAAATTCTGTCTACAGCGCCACCAAATTCATACTTTAATTTTTCTCCAGTTTTAACTATCGATACCATTCCACTCAATACAACTATAGCATCAGCTTGATTAATGGTCGCTATATGTTTTGGGCTATAATCTTTTTGTAAATAGAGGTTAAGACTATTAGATATAATTGGTAATGAAAAAATAAATAATGAAGCAAAACATGCTATAATTATCTTTCTTGATTTAAATATTGCCCCACATAATAACAAAAAAAAAATTAAAAATAATGGGCTTATAATTAAAGGAAAAATTTTGTGAAGGTAAATACTCATAATTTAATTACTAATAAATTTTATCATCTTTGACATTAGTCTACTCAATTGATCCTGATTTTGTAGGCTCTTCAATAGGCTCTGCAGCTGGACTTAATTCTAAACCAATTGGTGTAATTGTTGTTGGTAAAGGGGTAAACTGAGATTCTGGATTCTCAATAACTTCTCTGATTTTCATTCTATAAATACCATAAAAACCTATCATTAAATGAAATATGATTAAAAAAATAAAATATCCATTTTCTCCAATAAAATCCATAAACAAGGAGCACAAAAATGGACCACTCATAGCTCCCATACCGAAAGCAAATTGTAAACCAGCACCTGCAGAAACAAACTTCTCTTTAGCTACAAAATCATTTGTGTGCGCAAATATCAACGCGAACATTGGAAGACTAAAGAATGCATATAAACCTGTAAACACATAAAACCAAAACTTTGAACTTGCTAATCCATCAGGCAAATGCATTGTCCCTACAGAAAAAATTGCACATACCGCAAAAAAAGCTGCGGCAAACGTAGAATAAACAGTTACTGTTCTTCTATCATAAATGTCAGATAATTTTCCAATTGGCCACTGTGAAATTGCACCAGAAATTGCGACTAGAAAAGTTACAAAAGATATTTCAAATATACTAAAATTCATTGCAGCAGCATACACTGCAATTAATGCAAACATTGCTGAATGACAAATACCACACAAAACAGCACTTACCATACCAAATGGGGAGGCCTCATAAAGTTCTCTAATTTTCATTCCAATAATTTTTTTAAATTTTGGAGCTTTCTTTTTTGTAAGGAGAATTGGAACAAGAGATAAAGACATAAATAATGAAACTAAGATAAAAGGTTGAAAGTTTTCAGGTCTACTAAAATTTAAAAAAAACATTCCTATTGCCATAGAACTAAAGAGTACAATCATATAAATTGATAAAACACTTCCTCTATTTTTATTACTTGCTCTATCGTTTAACCAACTTTCTGCAATGGTATAAAGACAGACCATAGAAAATCCTGAAAAAACTCTAAGCACAAACCAAGTAAAAGGATTTATTACAATTGAGTGAACTAATACGACTATTGATGCAATTGAAGCAAAAGCCGCAAACACCCTTATGTGACCTACCCTTGAAACAAGGATAGGTACTGATCGTGCACCAATAAAGTACCCAACAAAATATCCCGTTAACATAAACCCTGTAGCTGTTATACTAAAACTCTCATGTACGGCTCTTACTCCTAGCAAGGATACTTGGAAACCGTGAGCTAACATAATTAGTCCCATACCAGTAAAAAGGGCCCACGAGTTTTTTAATATCTTATCCATAATTTCGCTATCTATGGATGATTTAATATTAAATCAAGAAATTAATTATTAATTTTTTGAGGTTCTTTAAGTTTTAAAAAAGAGTGGATGGCTATAGTTGTTATAATTATAATTCCCCCAATTATAGTCTCTAAAGTTGGCTGCTCTTTTATAACCAACCAAACCCAAATTGGGCCAATTATAGTTTCAAGTAAGAAAAACAAATTCACTTCCTCAGCAGGAATAAACCTAGGTGCAATTGTTACCAAAACAAATGGAAGAGCTACACAGACTATGCACATCAAAGGTATATAAATCTGATCAGATCCGATTAAATTAAAATTTTCTACGAAAAAAAAGGCAAAAACAGCAACTCCTAATTTTCCCATGACAGCAGATGGCAAAAGATCTCTGTCTTTAGCATATCTTATCAGTACAGCGTTGACTGCTAATCCTGCAGCGGTAACAAATCCCATAATATTTCCAAAGAGATTTCCTATTTTAATTGAGTCATAGAATATGAATAAAACAGCAAAAAATGTTATAAAAATAGCTATCCAGGTTCCTTTACTAGGTATCTCTTTTAAAAAAATAGCACCTAAAATTGCAGATATCATTGGCGCTAACGCAATCATGATCAAAGTATTGGCTACATTTGTATTTTGAATAGATATTATGAAGGTAATATTACATATTGAAAAGCTGATAGCATAAAATATGCCAACAGTACCTACTTTGAAAAATGCGTTTATGAAATTTTTTCTATAAAATAATAACAATCCAATAAAAACTAGAAAAAAAGGGATTATACCTCTATAAAAAAGCATTCCCCAAGTTTCAATGTTAGAAAGTCTAATTAAAAGTGAGTCAGGTGTTATGAACATTACAGCCACGAAAGCTAGCAATGATCCTTTTTTTTGATCAGATAATTTATTCAAGCTTTTAAACCTTTCCAAAATGTCTTAGCAAGATTTATTTTAGATAGGTCGTAGTACGTTTTTAATCCAGTAGGGGAGGTAACATTAATATCTCCATTTAACTGCTGATCTATAAAGTCTATCCCAGCGAAATAAATATTATCTTTATTTAATCTTTTACCAATAATTTTTGAAATCCTAATTTCTTTTTTAGTAAGGCTAGTAAGTTTTGGTACAGCACCTTTGCTCATATTGCTTAAATACGAGCCTTTCTTAGGAACTCTTGAAATTGCACCACATACTTTGCCATTTATTATAAAAACTCTTTTATCTCCTTTAGATATATTGTTTAAAAACTTTTGAAACATTGAATGTCCATTTTTTTTCAGAAAGTTTGTAATTAATTTTTTATTAAACTTTTTCTTAATTAGATGAATTTGATTCCCTCCATATCCATTAATGGGTTTCATAATCATATTTTTATTTTTATTAAAAAATTTTCTAATTTCATCAATATTATTTGAAAATATTGTATCTGGCATATATTTTGTAAATTTTTTCGAATATAATTTTTCAGATACGTTTCTAATAGCTGCTGGGTTATTTATTACCCTTGTTTTTTTTAGATCATCCAAAATAAGAGTAGTAATTAAATATTCTGAGTTGAAAGGTGGATCTTGTCTAATTAAAATAAATTTAAGATTTTCAACATTTATTTTTTGTTTTTTATAAATTTTATAAAATTTTTTTCTTTCATAATTTAATTTTACAAATACTCCATTTGCATATGTTTTATTTTTGATGATAGATAAGTTTGAAGGAGTATAATAAAATATTTTATATCCTAGTTTCTGAGCTTCATGAGCTAAAAATATTGATGTGTCAGAAGATATATTAATTTTATCTAATTTATCGCCTTGTATTCCTATTATTTTATTTGTCATATAAATCTTCTAAATTTTGAAATTTAGAGAATTTATTTATAACATGACTGGCAACTGTTTCTTTATTATTGACAATATTATTTAGATGTTCCAGGTATTTAATTTCGTTTGTACCGCTTTTTCCAATAAAATCTCTCTTTTCTAAGCCTTTTTCAGCAATTTTTAACAAGTAAGAGATCCAATAAATCATATCTTTACCCATTAAATTTGTATCAAGTCCTTTAATTGGTGCATCTTTATACGCATTCAATAAATCTTTCTTTTGCCATTTTGAAATAAACTCTAATGCTTCGTCTAAATTACCATATAAAAGACCAGTAAAAAAAGCAGGGCCAGCACAGATACAGTCCCAACCACAAGTATCCATAGATCTTAATTCGATATATTGTTTTAATCTATTCTCTGTAAATATAGTACTTAAATGCAATCCAAGATCGTCAATACTTGGTAAAGATTTATTTATTTCTTGAATATTACCATTCATGTAATCAGAAAATTTATAATTTTTACCAGATAAATATTTATCATTTTTTTTTATAAAGAGTATTGGATAATCCATTACAAAATCAGCATATTTTTCAAAATCAACATTTTCTAAAAAAATTTCTGGAAGACCACCCCTTGATGTTTCTTGCCATACTTTTGATCGGTATGATAAGTATTTACTATCTTTTTTCTCAACTATTGATGAGTTTGCAAAAAGTGCGATACTTAACGGAACTAAACTATTTGCTAATTTAAACTTTTTTATAAAATCATTTTCAGACGTGTAGTCTAGATTTAGCTGTGTCCCAGATGTTCTATACATCATATCTAAACTGAGAGGTCCGCCTTTAGGCATATCCTTTGTCATTACTTCATATCTTTTTTTAGGATTATTTGGAATTTCAGACAACTTAGATATTGGATCAAATCCAGCACTTACTATTTTTAAATCTAATTTTTCAACAACTTGTTTAAGTTCAAACAAATAAGTATTAGCTTCAGAGCAAACTTCATGAATATTATTTAATTGAGCACCTGCAAGCTCAATTTGATTACCCGGTTCTAAAGTTATACTCTTTTTTTCTTTATTTAACGCTATAACATTTTCACCTTCATAAGATGGTTTCCAACCAAATTCATATAAAATTTTGAAAATATCTTTAATTGTAGAATAGTTAATTCTTTTGTTATTCTTCTTATAGAAAAGGAATTTTTCGTGCTCAACGCCTATTTTTGAATTTATAGGCTCCTTAATTCCAGATTTAAAATGATCTATTATATTATCTTTATTCATATTAGTGATTTAATAACTCTTACTTAAATATTCAACAGCTTCGTTTATGCTAGTTAATTTGTTAGAACAAGTTTGGTTTTTACATACAATAACACTAGGTTTTGTATCATTATTTAATTGGTAAACGAATGTTGCAACTCCTAGATATTCTTTTTGTAGATAAAGCTGTATTTCCTTAATAGACTGGGATGTTCCACTGAATGTGAATGATAAGCTATTATCGCAAATATCTAGGGTTTTAATAAAGCTAAACATTTGTGAATAATAAGAGTTTAAAACCTGATGAAATGATTTTTTAAGAACCTCATTTCTTTCAGACCATATTTTATCATTTGTAATTGAATATAATTTATTTGAAATTAGTAGATAAACACTATTACCATTTGGTATATTGCTATCATTTAAGTCTAGTGGACTTGCAAACAAATCATTATCTTTAATAATGTTTTTCTGGAATAGCTGTGTTTCTTTATTAAAAAATAATTCCCAAGTATCATTCATTATATTTATTGATTTTTCTAAAGCTTTTTTGTCAGCATTAACTTCATATAGCGTTATCATGAGTAAAGCATAGTATACATAGTCCTCAAGAAAAGTTCCTATTTCTTTATTTTCATAACAATGAATAATTTTTTGATGCAATTTTGTATTTAATATTTCAATTGTTTCTATCGTGTTATTTTTTAAATCTTCATCATCTAAATACACTGAAGTTTTGAGAAGAACTTGGAGCATATATGCATTTAAATCAGTTTGAGATTTATCATCAAAAAATGGTTTTACTCTTTTTCTTCTAATATTAAGTAATTTATTTTTTATTTGGTCTATGTTATTTTTATCTTCGTCAGGGATCAAATTTTTTTCCACCAAAATATTATTACCTTCAAAATTACCGCTCTCCGAAATTTCGTACTTATTTTCTAGTAATTTAATATCCTCTTTTAAAAGATTTTTTAATTCTATATATGACCAAACGTAATATTTACCTTCAACACCCTCGCTGTCAGCATCATATGCTGAACCATATAATTTTTCATTATTTTTAAAATTATTATTAAAATAATGAATGGTTTGTAAAAGTTTATCTTTAAAATAATTATTTTTTGTATTTTGATAAAATTTAGTCAATAGATCTATAAACTGAATATTATCATAGAGCATTTTCTCGAAATGAGGAATTATCCATTTTTCATCTACAGCGTACCTTGAGATTCCCCCATCAAGATGATCATAAATTCCTTTTGAGCATAGGTTAGTGAGTAAAGTTTCAACAGGTTTAAAATAATTATTATTTTTAGTTTTCGAATAAAAATAAAACATTGCATCAAATAAATAAAATTGTGGAAACTTTGGAGCTCCTTTAAAGCTACCGTTACTTTCATCTAAATAATTGATAATTTTTTCAACAAATGGTTCCAGAGGTTGGTTTAAAACTGCAGATCTTTGATTAATTTTTGAAAAAATATCTTTTACTTGAGGGGCTTGAGCTAAGATTTTTTCTCTATTCTCTTTGTAAACATTGTGAACATTATTTAAGACTTTTTTAAAGTCCGGTCTTCCTTGAATTTCTTTTGGTGGGAAATATGTTCCACCAGTAAAAGGTACACCATTTTCATCTAAAAACATTGATAATGGCCATCCTCCCTGAGCACCAGTTAATATTGATAAACTCTTTTGAAAAACATAATCTAAATCTGGCCTTTCTTCTCTATCAACTTTAATATTTATAAATTTTTCATTCATTAGTTTGGCAGTTTCCTCATTTTCAAAACTTTCATGTGCCATAACATGGCACCAATGACAGCTAGCGTATCCAACGCTTAAAAATATTGGCTTTTTTTCCTTTTTTGCTTTTTCTAGTGTTTCTTTATTCCATGGAAACCAATCAACAGGATTATCTTTATGTTGTTGAAGGTAAGGGCTTTTCTCGTTTTTTAAAATATTAGACAATTTAGTGATGATAGAAAGGTTTTCTTGCAAAAATATTTCTAACCATTGGTTCAAATTCTTTTAAAGTCATTGATTTGTAATTTGGATCAAATGACGCTTGGTCATAATTTTCACAAAAATCTATTGTTGCTTGATAATGTTCAGAATCTTTATATTTTTCTCTAGCATTTTTATCTCCACCTAAATGTTCAGCAGAGTAATAAGTTTGAAATAAACCATGGTGCAAAATAATCCAGTAAGTTTTCTCTGAGACATATGGTTTGATTACTGATGCTGCATATTGTGAATGATTCATTGGAGCCAACTCGTCTCCAAGATCGTGTAATAACGTAGCTACTACCATTTCCTCACTTTCTCCATTCTTATAAGCTCGGGTAGCTGCTTGTAATGCATGTTCTAGTCTTGTTACTTGATATCCTTCTAAAGTAGTAGTCTGTGATGCCAAATATTTTAAAACTCTATCCGCAGTTTTTCTTTCATACTGACTTTCTAACCTTTCTAAAAGCTGATAGTCATCTTTTGTACCATTTTTCATTTCAGTAAAACTTACTTTTTTCATACTAATTATTTGATGCAGTACTAAGCAATGATAGTTGTGTTACTTTATCTTCACCAAGTTCATCAATTATTTTTACAGGATATTCTCCTGTAAAGTGGTGATCTGTCAACTGTGGGTAGTTATTATTTCTTTTATCAAAACCCATTCCTAAATATAAGCCGTTTAAGCTTAAAAATTTAAGAGATTTTGCCTTAATAAATTTACAAATTTCATCTGTAGATTTATTCGCAGCCATGAGTTCTTTTTTAGTAGGTGTATCCACACCGTAAAAATCAGGAAACTTAATTTCAGGGCTTGCTATTCTAACATGAACTTCTTTTGCACCAGCATCATAAAGCATTTTAACTATTTTTGATGATGTTGTTCCTCTAACAAGAGAGTCATCAACTAGTATTATTTTTTTATTATTAATCACAGAAATATTTGGATTTAATTTCAATTTAACTCCGAGGCTTCTAATTTGTTGTGAAGGTTCAATAAAAGTTCTACCTACATAATGATTTCTAATTAAACCTAAGTCAAATTTAAGTCTTTTTTCTTCGGCATATCCTAATGCTGCAGCATTTCCTGAATCTGGAACCGGCACAACTAAATCTGCTTTAATATCATCTTCTTTTGCTAATTGTGCACCAAAATTTTTTCTATATTCATAAGCTGTTTTACCATTTAAAATACTATCTGGTCTTGAAAAATATATGTATTCAAAAACACAAGGTCTAATTTTTCTAGGTGGAAAAGGTTTAACACTTTTTAGTTCATCATTTTCAATGTAAACAATTTCTCCATTTTCTACCTCTCTAACGAACTTAGCTCCAATTATATCAAAAGCGCATGTTTCAGATGCGAGAACGTATGAGTTTTTTAGCTTACCAATAACCAATGGTCTTATTCCATATGGATCTCTTACACCAATAAGAGTATTTTGTGTCATCATTACAAGTGCATAACCACCTTGAATTTGAAATATAGCATCTATAATTTTATCAATAGTTTTCAGTCTTTTTGATTTAGCTATTAATTGAACAATAGTCTCAGTATCAGAGGTTGTATAAAAAATAGCTCCATCTTGAACTAATTTATTTCTTAATGTTATAGCATTAGTAAGATTTCCATTATGTGCAACCCCGATACCACCTGCATTTGTATCCGCAAAAAATGGCTGAACATTTCTTAAAGCGGTTCCCCCAGTTGTAGAATAACGGTTATGGCCTATTGCATATTTTCCAGGTAGTTTTTTTATAACTTTTTCGTCGTTAAAGTTATCTCCAACTAAACCAAATCTTTTTTCAGAATGATATTTTTTACCATCATATGAAACAATCCCGCATCCCTCCTGTCCTCTATGTTGAAGTGCGTGCAGACCTAAAGCTGTTAGTGTAGACGCATCATTAGAATTACTTATACCAAAAACGGCGCACTCTTCTTTTAATTTAGGATCATATATCTTGAACTTTTTCTTTAGTTTGTTCATAATCATTTTTATCTGGGAATTCTTTTATAAGATAGTTACTACCTTTTTCAACCCATGCATATGTAAAAGCATTATCTAAATTAATAGGCCATTTTTTGTGATTATATACGATATTTATAGTTGTATAAATACATACAACTATCACGTAAGCCCTAACAAATCCAAAAAAGAAACCAAAGATTCTATCTAAATTCCCCAATCCAGAGTAGGTGACTGCTCTATTGATTCCTCTATTTATTAATAAAATTAAAAAAATGATTATTACAAATAATCCTAGACCGACTATTAGATCAAGCACATATTCACTATCAATTATATCTTCAAAGAATGGTTTTACTTTTGGAAATAGAAATAGAGTGATTACATAAGCTAAAAGCCATTTAGAGGCCGATAAAATACTTAATAAAAAACCTTTTTTTGTACATGTAATCAAGGATAGTGCTGTAAAAACTAAATAAACAATATCAAAGGTATATAGATCATTAAAAAAATCTTTTACAACTTCCATTAATTATTTAATCTTAAAAGGTTTGATTACTAAAAGTAAAGATGGCAATAATGTTAAAACTGAAATCATAGCTAATAGCATCGCTATTCCAGTAAAGACCCCGAAATATATTGTTGGGATAAAATTAGATAAAACCAAAATAGAAAATCCAAATACAATTGTTATAGATGTATTTAATATTGCAACACCAACTGTTGAATGGCAATATTTAAGTGTTTTATTGTAATCTTTTATTTTAGTCAGTTCTTCCCTAAATCTATAAATATAATGAATGCTGTTATCTACAGCAATACCAATCGTGATAGCAGCAATTGTGATTGTCATCATATCCAAAGGTATACCTGCCAACCCAATTATTCCTAAAATAAAAAAAGCTGCAATAAAATTTGGTATTACACCAATCAGTGAAATTTTAATATTTCTGAAAAGAATTAAAAACATAACAAATATTCCAACCATCACAAAACCAAGAGTTAATATTTGGGATTTAAATAAACTTTGAAGTAAATTATTGAACAATATAAGCACACCTCCAAGTTTAAATTCATCTTTACTTATGTTTAATTTATTTTCTAAATCAAAATTAATTTGATTAATCAGATCATCTCTTCTTAATCCATCCAAAGAATCTTTTATTCTTAAACTTATTCGAGCTTCGGAATCTTCTATAGATATATATGGGTCTACTATTTCTTTTTTAATATTATCTGGAATTTTAGTATACAGAACACCCATTTCCAAAGTTCCAAGTGGTTTATTGTTGTTCAATTTTGTTGCAACTTCAATTATTGATGAAAAGGATAAAACTTTGCCAACAGCATCAATATTATCTAAATAATTGTGAACTCTAGTAATTTTATTAATTTTATCTTTTGTAAACCAATATTTGTTGTCATTTTCATCTTCATCACCCCAATCATTCTCGCTATCAGTTACTTCATCATCATCATTTGGAAATTTTAAAATTACTTCCAGCGGAGTTGTTCCACCCAGCTTTTCATCTATTAACTTCATACCTTTATAAATCTCAGTATTTTTATCAAAGTAATTGATAAAACTATTTTCAACTTCTAATTTTGAGATACCAAATATGCTTAAAAGGATAATTATCCCAGTTAAACCAAATATGTAATTTTTATTTTTAACAGCTAATATTCCCAGATAGCTTGTTATTTTAGAGTTTTTTTCCTCAGCTAATTCAATATTTGAGTTTTGAACAAAACTTAACAATGTAGGTAGAAGAGTGAATGTAATTATGAGTGAGGTAATTAATCCATAAGTCATCATCCATCCAAAATCGATAATTGGTTTTATTTCACTAAAAATTAATGACATAAAAGCACATACCGTTGTTAAGACAGTATATAATATTGGCCAAATCATTTTTCTTGTTGTCAAAATTAAAATTTCAAGTTTTTTCTTTCTTGGAAACTGTTTGTTTAACTGCAAAAATCTAGTGCTCATATGAATATTCATTGCCATTGTTAGAATTAGCATTAAAGCAATGAAGTTTGATGAAATTACTGTAACTTTCCACCCAACTAGACCAAGAAAACCAATCATAACTACAACTGAGAAGAAACAGCTAGAAATTGGAATTACAATCCAAATTATTTTTCTGAATACATACCAAAGCGTTAAGATTATAAAAAGTAGTACACCAATACCAAAATTTACAATATCATTTTGTATAAAGGTCATCATATCGTCTGCAATCATTGGTATACCTCCAAGATAAATCTGGGTATTTTTATTATGATTTTTTATAATTTCTCTAATTTCTAAAATATTTTGATGTCGCTCTTTTTTAATTTTATCTTTATAAACCTCTAATTCCTTATCGGTCTTGATTTCTTTATCTATTTTGTTTGGTTTTATATATACAATGATACCACTTGTTTTGCCGTCCTCACTAATTACAAAGTTTCTAAACACTGGACTGTTTAAGATTTCATTAAATCCACGGTTTTTATCTACATTTTTGCTAGTTAACGTTTTAAAATTTTGAATACGTTCAATTAAATTATCATCCGTTGCTTCTAGCAAAGGAATATCCAGAAGTGTTACTACATTATGAACCCAGTCTAGTGATTTTAACTCATTTTTTAATTCAGAAAGACTTTTAATTGAGGCCTCTGAATTCATTTTACTATTTGGGGAGTAGGTGAGTACTAGAAATTCCTTGGCACCATATCTTTCGTTTATTTCATTAAGATAATTTAAATCAGGATCATTTTCCAATAATAATGTTTCTGAACTTGCATCTAAACGAAAATCTTTGGAAAAGTAAAAAGCGCTAATTAAAATTAATAGCAATATTGAGAAAATTAACTTGGGTTTTTGTATAATATTTTTTTCGTAAAAATTAGCTAACATTGAATATTAGCTTTTATAATTTATATTAATTATTTTGAATATCCTTAAATTTTGTAAACATTTCTTCAAATTCAAGCATTATAGTACCAGTTGGACCATGTCTTTGCTTAAGTATCAAAAGTTCTGCTAAATGAGAAATTTCGTTCATTTTTGCCTGCCATTCTGCGTGTTCAACTGTTGCTGGTCTAGGTTCTTTATTTTTCAAATAATATGATTCTCTGAATACGAACATAACGACATCTGCATCTTGCTCAATTGATCCAGACTCCCTTAAATCTGATAGTAAAGGCTTTTTATCATCCCTTTGCTCAACAGCTCTAGACAATTGAGAAAGAGCTAATACTGGAACTGATAATTCTTTGGCCAGAGCTTTCAATCCTTGAGTAATTTCAGAAATTTCTTGAACTCGTCCATCCTTAAAATTTGTTCCTTTCATCAATTGGATATAATCGATAACTATCATATCAAGCCCGTGTATTCTTTTAATTCTTCTTGCCCTATTGCTAAGTGCTGCGATTGAAATCGCAGGTGTTTCATCTATAAACAATGGAATTTCAGCAATATTTTTTGATGTCTCTATGAATTTATCAAATTGCTCCTCAGAAATTTTTCCTCTTCTAATATCATTAGATTTAATTCTTGATTGTTCTGCAAGTATCCTTGTTGACAGTTGTTCTGAAGACATTTCTAAAGAAAAAAAAGCAATACAAGATTTTCTTCCCTCTTCTGAAATATTTTTTGCAGAATGAAATGCTATATTAGTTGCAAGTGCTGTTTTACCCATGGAAGGTCTACCTGCAATTATTATTAAATCTGATTTGTGCATACCACCCAACCTATCATCTAGATCTTTAAGACCTGAAGGAACACCAACAATTCCCTCTTCATTCTTATATGCATTAGATGCCATTTCTATTGTTTGTCTCATGGCATCATCAAATTTTACAATCGATGAGTTGAAAGATCCTTTTTCTGCCAAATCAAATAATGATTTTTCAAAATTTTCAATTATTTTTTGTCCATCATTATTTAAATCATTTAATTTTGCAGTATCAATAATATTGTCAGAAATTTTTATTAACTCTCTTTTGACATATAAATCATAAATTAATTTTGCATACTCTATACTCTGTCTAGATGAAGTGGAAAATTTAGTAATTTTAACTAGGTATTCAGGTATATTAAGTTCATCTTTCTCATTTTCAAAATGATTTTTAAGAGTTATTGGGTTAGCTAACATTCCTTTGTAAATTAAACTTTCAATAGCACCAAAAATCTTTTGATGCATTGGATCGTAGAAATTTTTATTTGAAATTATTAAGCTTATTTCATCAAATACTTCATTAGTCAGTAATATGGAACCAATTACTGATTGCTCAGCTTCTATATTATTTGGGAGCTCATTTAATTTATTTTTTATTAGATTTAGAGATTGTGACACATTCAAAAATTTATAACAACTTATTTAAAATACAAAGAATTTTTTCTATTGGGGAAAATTATGTATAATTATTTTGTTTCCTCTTGCGAAACAGTTTTAATTACAATCTGTGTTTGAACTTCTGAATGTAAGTTAATAATTACTTCAAAATTGCCCAATGATTTAATTTCTTTTGAAGGTTGTATTAAAGACGGATTAATTTTAACCTGTTCTTTTTCATCCAAAATTTTTGATATTTCTGTTGGTTTTACTGAACCATATAGTTCGTTATTTTCTGTGCTTAATTTTTTAATTTCAAATGTCTTATTTTTAATTTTTTCATGTATCAATTTAGCTTCTTTTTTTTTATCCAGATCCTTTTTACTTAATTCCTGTTTGATTTTTTCTACCTCTTTGATGTTTTTTTTAGATGCGAACAAAGCTTTTTTTTTTGAAATAAGAAAGTTTCTAGCAAACCCTCTTTTAACATCAATTATTTCACCAATTGACCCTATTTTTCTAACATTCTCTAATAATATAACTTTCATTTTATAACAGCGCTAGGTTTCTAGCTCTTTTTATAGATAAAGATAATTCTCTTTGTTTTTTTTGACTAACAGAAGTTATTCTAGATGGTAAAATTTTACCGTTTTCTGAAACATATCTTTTCAATAATTTAATATTTTTATAATCCACAACTGGCGCACCTTTCCCAGAAAGAGGACATTTTTTTTTAAATTTATATTTTTGATTTTGAAAAATACTTAGTTTAGCAAAATTACTTTGTTTAGTTTTTTTTTTATTATTCTTTTTTTTCATAAAAATATTTATTTCCCAGGAATTTCTTTATCATCACTTTTTTTGAAATAATCTGTATCGAGATCAAATTTTTTAACTTTTACAGTCAAATATCTTAATAAATTTTTATCTAATTTTTCGTTTTTTTCTAGTTCAGATATTATTTTGCCATCAGCTTTAATTTTAAAATGTATATAATTCCCTTTCTTATTTTTTTTTATTAAATATGAGAGGTTCATTAAGCCCCAATTTTCTAGTTTTACAATATTCCCATCAAACTTTTCAACAATCTTAGAATATTTATCTTCAATTTGTTTAACTTGCGAGGGACTTACGTCCTGTCTCACTATAATTGTGTGCTCATATAAGTTCATATATTTCTTTTAAAAAAAAGAGGATATACTATTATAATTTTTTAATTACAATATAAAAATACGATTTTTACTTATATTTTCTATGTTTTCTGTTTTATTTCCAGGCCAAGGATCTCAATCAGTTGGAATGGCAAGAGAATTGTATGATAATTTTGCTTATGTAAAAGATTATTTCAAAGAAGCTGACGATATACTGAATTTACAAATTAGCAAACTTATCTTTGAGGGGCCAAAAGAATTACTCGATCAAACTGAAAATACTCAACCAGCAATCTTTTTGGTTAGCTATTCAATTTTCAATGTAATTAAAAAAGAAACAATGTTCGACATAAACAAAGCTAATTTTTTTGCTGGACATTCTTTAGGTGAATATTCCGCATTAGCTTGCTCTGATGTTATAAATTTTAAAGAAACAATCAAACTTTTAAAAACAAGGGGTAATGCTATGCAAAATGCTGTTCCTAAAAATGAGGGTGGTATGGTTGCAGTATTAGGTGAAGAAATAAATAAAATTGAAGAAATTATTGGAAATAATAAAAATCAGTTTAATTGTTTTTTAGCTAATGATAATTCTAATGGTCAGGTTGTAATAAGTGGTAAAACTAAAGATGTGGAGCATTTTATAATTGAATTAAAGAAATCAAATATTAAAAATATTAGATTGCCAGTCTCAGCACCTTTCCATTGCCCTTTAATGAGTCCAGCTACAAAAATAATGAAAAAAGAACTTAATGAAATTAAATTTTTTTCTCCAAAGAGCATGATAGTCTCAAATGTAACAGCAGAGCCAACCAATGATCCTCAAAATATAAAAAGCCTATTAATTGAGCAGATTGAAAAGCCAGTACGTTGGCGAGAAAGTATTATAAATATGATCAAATTAGGAAATAAAAAATTTATTGAAATAGGTCCTGGTAAAGTATTATCAGGCCTTGTAAAAAGAATTGATAGAAATGTTGAATTAATTCAAGTAAATAATATTGATGATCTTAATAATCTAAAAAAATAATGATAGATTTAAAAAATTTGAATATAGTTTTGACCGGAGCAACAGGAGTTATAGGAAATTCAATCCTAGATAAATTAACTTCAGCAGGATCTAATATTTTAGCCACAGGGACAAATGAGCAAAAATTACAAATTATCCAAGAAAAATACAAAAATTTAAAAGTCTTAAAGTTTGATATATCAGATCATAAAAACTTAAGTCAATTTGTAGAAGATTGTAACAAAATATTATCAAATAGAATAGATGTTTTAATCAATAATGCTGGAATTACACAAGACAATTTATCCATTAGAATGAAAGAGGAGGAATGGAAAAGAGTAATTGATATAAACTTAACTTCTACATTTTTAATTACTAAAAACGTAATTAAAAAAATGTTGAAATTAAAAAAGGGAAAAATAATAAATGTAACCTCTGTCGTTGGACATACAGGTAATATTGGACAAGCAAATTATGCTGCATCAAAAGCAGGAATAGTCGCAATGTCTAAAAGTCTATCAATTGAATATGGAAAAAAAAATATTACAGTAAATTCAGTTTCCCCAGGCTTTATAATATCAGATATGACTGCAAAAATTAGCGAGGAGCACACAGATATGATGAAATCTAGGATATCTCTAAACAAATTTGGGAGTCCAGAAGATGTTGCAAATACTATCGCCTTTTTGAGTTCAAATTTGTCAGACTATATAACTGGAGAGACCATACATGTAAATGGAGGTATGTATTTTAGTTGACAAAATAAATAAAATATTTATTAACGAATTAACTAATAAGGAACAAAATGTCAGACGATATTTCAAGTAAAGTAAAAAAAATAGTTGCAGACCACCTTGGCATAGATGAAGCAAAAGTGAATGATGATTCTAGCTTTATTGATGATCTTGGTGCAGATAGTTTAGATACAGTCGAGTTAGTTATGGCTTTCGAAGAGGAATTTGGATCTGAAATATCTGATAGCGATGCGGAAAAGATTTTAACTGTAGGTGATGCAGTAAAATTTATTGAGAATAAAGCAAATTAATTTTTTTACATAAATGGCCGAAAAAAAAGTAGGGGTGATTGTAATATTATCTTCACCTTCTGGTGCCGGCAAAACAACACTTGTTAAAAAAATTTCGTCAAGAAATGACTTTAAAATCTCTATTTCTCATACAACAAGAAAACCAAGAATAAATGAAAAAAATGGTAAGGATTATTTTTTCATTAACATTAAAGACTTTAAAGATTTAATAAAAAAAAAAAAGTTTTTAGAATATGCAGTAGTATTCAATAACTATTATGGATCTTTAAAAGAAACAGTTATCTCTAAATTAAAAAATGGAGAAAATATTATTTTTGATATTGATTGGCAAGGCACTCAACAAATTAAAAATAAAAAATTAAAGTATAAAATAATAACAATATTTATTCTTCCTCCTTCAAAAAAAGAATTATTTAACAGATTATTAAAGAGAGATCAAAAAGACAAAAAAATTGCAAGCGTAAGAATGAAACAATTTAAAAATGACGTTATGCATTGGAAAGATTATGATTTTACAGTAATTAACGATAAAATCGAATTATGTTACAATAAAATATTAAATTTCATCAAAAAACAAAAAAATAGTAAAACAAAAATTAAGTATAATAAAAAAAATATAAATAATCATGTCAAATATTTAATTAATTAATTAATGACTCATAAGCTTTGCAAATTTTGTAGTAAGTAATATTATCTAAATTTTGAGGTCTCAAATTTAAATCTAAACTCAATTTTTTTGCTATATCTTGAAAATTTGTAAATAAAAATTTAAGAGGTTTCTTAATCATCTTTCTTCTTTGACTAAAAAAAATATTAGTAATATGTTCTAAATTTGTTGGATCATTAATTTCATAAAAAATTTTTTTAGGAGTAAAAACTAATAGTGTGCTTTTAACTTTTGGAGCAGGTTCGAAACAGTTAGGTTCTATATCAATAACTTTTTCAACATTCATTTTCCAGTTAGAAAGTATAGATAACCTCCCATAATTACTCGAATTTGTTTTTGCAATAATCCTATCAGCAACTTCTTTTTGAAACATTAATATTAATTTTTTACAAAATTTATCAAGATTTTTAATTTTAACCCATTTGGCTAATATTTGAGTGGAAATATTATATGGAAGATTGCCAAATATTATTAATCTTTTATCATAATAGTTCTGATAAGAAAATTTCATCATATCTTCGTTAAACACTTTTATTTTGTCACCAAACTTTTTATTTAAATAAAATGCCAGTCTTTCATCTTTCTCAATTAAAATTAAGTCTTTTGGGTTTTTTTGTATAATTTTTTCTGTGAGGTTGCCCGTACCGGGACCGACTTCCAATACCACATCTCTTTTATTAATATTTCCTTTCTCAGTTATTAAATTAATTATACTTTGATCCCTAAGAAAATTTTGACCTAAACTTTTTTTTGACGAAAAATTCATCTTATACTTTCTAAAAATTCAAAAGCATAAAATATAGATGAGGGGTCAGATTTATTTTTTCCAACCATGTCGGTATTAGGACCATGATCAGGAGTAATTTTTATAAATGGTAATCCAATAGTGATATTTATTGCATTAAATTTAAATAATGTTTTAATCGGTGTGAGAACTTGATCGTGGTACATACCAACAACAACATCAAATTTATTTATATTTTTCTCCAGAAAAAAAGTATCTGCAGATAAAGGACCAACAATTTTTATTTTTCTTTTTACTAAATCTTGAATAGCTGGAATAATTTCTTTTTTCTCCTCACTTACACGATCTATCGTTTCGCAATGTGGGTTTAAACCGAGAATAGCAATGTAAGGTTTTTTTCCTAGTTTTGATTGATAAAACTCATTAATCTTAATAACGTTGTTTATTATTTTTCTTTTTTTAATTAATTTTGCAACATTTTTAATTGGTGTGTGCGTTGTTAAAGGATTTACTGCAAGATTTTTGTTATAAATCAGCATAACAGGATTTTTAGAATTAGTTTTATTAGCCATATACTCAGTTATTCCAGGAAATTTTTTTTTCAAAAAATGCTTTTTTGAAACAGGCCCATTAATTAAAGTATAAATATTATTTTTTCTTATTAATTTAAGACTTAATTTAAAACAATTCTCGATATATTTATTAGAATTTTCTGATATTTGAGAAAATGCAGATTTAAATTTATAGTTTATATTTAAAATATTAATTTGTTTTTTTAATGCGTCTTTAACATCTGAAATTTTATTTAGTTTAATTTTATATTTAAGGCTGTCCATTTGCTTTAAAATTAACTCATAACTTCCAATCAATATTATTTTTTGTTTGAAACTGTTAAATTGTTTTGATTTAAAATATTTAAATAAAATTTCAGAAAAAGTTGAATTTGGCTCGCCAAGAACTATCAAAATTATTTTAGTACTCATCTATTTCTATATTTTTTTTTAATCTCTTATAAAGGATTGTTGAAAAATTATTTAACTGTCTATTAGTCTCATTTTTAATCAATCTTTTTAATTGATCGTTCACATTTATTTCTTGTTTAAATTCTTTTTTGTCATTTAGTTTTATTATAATATAACCATTTTGTAGTTTAATAGGTTCACTAATTTCTTTTATTTCAAGCTTTTTAATTTTGTTACTGATCAGGTCTGATATTTGTAGCTCATTAATCCAACCTATCAATCCACCTTTATTTGATGTATTCGAAATACTGTAAATATTTGCTGTGTTCTCAAAACCTATTTTTTTTATACTCTCATTAATTTTAAAAATTTTTTTATCTAAACTTTCTTCGATACTCTCTGTGAAAAATATTTCTGATAAATTATATGAGAACTTTTTTCTTTCCATATTAACTTTTTCTATAATATTTTTTCTTAGTTCTTTTTCATTTAAAACAACATTTGATGAATATTTTTTATAAATCAATTGGTTCCATAACGCCTCAGTATATAATTTCTGTCTGACAATTTCATAATTCAAATCTCTTTGTTCAAGAATTTCAATAAATTCATCTTTATCTTTTATATTTTTTTTTTTAAATAAATTTTTCTCAACAACATTCAACAAATCATTATTTGAATCAAAATCAAAAAATTTATAAAGTTCAATTTTTTTGATTTTTTCTGTTATTAAAGACTCTTTAGCAATATTATTAATTCTAGATGTTTCCAGCTCACGTAGTTTTGGGTTTAAAAAAAATAAATAATTTTTTTCATTTTCTATATCCAAATTTGTAATTATCTGGTCTTGTATTTTTACTTTAATTTCTACTATAATCCCGTATGAAATTGCATTGAAAATAAGAAAAAAAATTAGAATAAATAAAATTTTTATCTTATTCATTGTTATTCAAAAATAGTGTTTGCTGAACCTCGTAATTCCGCAAATGGGATAAATCTTATTAGAAAAAAAAGACTTTCATCTGGCTTTAAACTTCCATCGCTAAAGAATTTTTTTTCATATTCGAAAGATGCTGACAAACAATCTGTTTCGTATTTGTAGGCTAATCTATAAAATTGTGTAAAATCGTCTTTTAGATCTTTTGTTGTATCAAATTTAACTGAATGCTCATTTGTAAAACTAATTTCAGTATTATTGCTTATTAATTCAGAATTTCCTAGTTCATGATTTTCAGTTATATAATCAAAGGTTGTAATAATTTTATTTGAACCTAACTTAGCTGTAATTGCATCATAATTTGAAAAATCCAAGTCTCTATCATATGAAAAATTATACTTTAGTTCAAATTTGTCATCGAATTTATAAAAAATGTCTCCAACAATATCTGACCTTGTTTGATCCAATTTAGATTTGCTTGGCAATGTTTGGTTTTTTTCATCTTTGAATATATTTCCTACATTAAAACCAAAAATTTTTTCATTTTCAAAATTTTGTTTTTCAAATTCTAAACCTAATGTAAGAGATTTACCTTTTTCAACCATGTCTGTTCTGCCTATTCGATTTGGCGAAAAAATGCTACTGTAGTCCATTCTTGACCCTGTTGAAGATATATTTTTCCCGTTGGTTGGACTAAACCTTAATTGAGCAATTGGTTTTAAAAAATTATTACCATTATTAAAACTCTTTTTTAGTGGCAATCCTGATTTAAGTAAAAATGTTCCAAAAATTTCGTGATCATTTTTGTTTTCATAAACTGTTGAATTTTCTGAGTAGGTGTTAAAATTTTTTAATAAAAAACTATAATCAGTCACAAATCCATTTGATGTAATAAAATCATATGACTCAAAGTTAAAATCATTATTGATAAGAGTTTCATATATATTTGTGTCATATACTTTTTGAAAACCAGAGGATAAAAATTTGAATTGACCATTATAACTTTCATCTATTTCTATATTTTTTTCAAAATTAAATTCTGGAAAAACATATTGATATTTATCACTACTTTTTTTTGATAAATCCTCATACAATCTTAATGTGCTGTTAAATCTTGTATTATCATCAATATCTTTTTCAATCTCAAAATTTGAGTTTAATACGCTATCGCTCTCTATAATTGGGGTATAGCTTTTAATATCATGAATTTTTAAATAATTATCATTATTTACGTTTTCAATTTTTAAATTATAGTTTGTATCATCTTCAAATTTACCGTTTAATGATAAAAAAATGTGAGAATTGGTATCATTATCATTTCTATTGAAGCTAAAATCGGTTTTTAAATTGGAATTTTTAAATGCCTCTCTATACTCTGTGTGAAAAATAAGATCATTATCCATATAAATTCTTGGTTTAAAAGTAAGATCTCTTGAATTAGATATATTATAAAAGTAAGGAACACTTATTGATGATCCTAAATTCTCAGAGCCTTTGTAAAAAGGGGTTAAAAATCCAGATTTTCTTTTTACCGATGGATCTGGATGATTAAAATAAGGCAAATAAAATACCCTTTTATCAAAAATTTTAAACCATGATTTCTCATATTCAAACAATTTCTTAATTTTATCATGAGTAAAAATTTGACTTTGAACTTCCCAGCCTCTACATTTTTTATTTTCTATACTGCAAGTACTAAAAACAGTTTTATAAATTTTTGTTTTTTCGTTATTAGAAACAACACTTCTTCCTTTTAAAACTGGATCATTATTTTTGTTACCAAAGAAAGAGTCTTCAAAATTTACAAAAACTTCCTTACCAACAATTTCATTAATTTTTAATTTGATTCTTGAATTTTCAAAAGAGTAGTTATTAGAGTTTACATCTATTACAGTCACTTCTTTTGAAGTAATTATTTCAGGAACTAACTCAAATATCAAACCTTTGCTGAATATAAATTTATTTTCACTTTTATCTTTTATTTCAGTAAACTCATTACTAGATATTTTGTTTAAATTTCTATCATATAAAATATCAGAGGAATTGATCTTATATATCTCTTTATTACTAATGTAAGTTTCGTTTTTTGATAATATTGTATTATTTATCTCGTTATATATAATTTTTTGACTTTCAATATATATATTATTTGTATTATCAAAATATTTAACATCATCTAAAACTACAAGCTCAGATATTTTTTTATCATAAATAAATTTATCTCCTTCAATAGTTAAATTTTTAGATGGTATGTTTGCCTTTCCTTTTGTAGCAAAAATCATATTACCATCATCTTCAATTTTTATATTTTTTGAGTCAAAAATAATTGTTTCTGCCTTCAAATTTGAGCTAACAAATAATATTAAAAATAAAATAGAATTTATTAAATATTTAGTTTTCATTTATTTTTGTAAGTCCTAGTGAGCAAATAAGAAAAATTAGTATTTGAGGTAGCCATACAGAAGCCTCTACAGGTAATGTTTCATTTTTTCCAAATAAAATTGAAAAATAATTAATATAATAAAAAATTACTGAAACCAATACTCCTATAACTATTAAAAAGAACTTTGATTTAATAAAATTCAATTTTAACATTAATAAGGCACCGATTATTGTAGTTAAAGTTAGATAAAATGGAATACTATAAATTTTATTAAGATGAAGCTTTACCTCAGTTGCAGAATAACCAATAGATTGATAATTTTTTTTCAATTTAATTAGTTGAAAAATATTTAATGAATTTAGATTAGAATACAAATTTGAAATTATCTCACTATTAAAAGAAGATGAATAAATAAATTTTTCCATATTTTTAGTCTTTTTTTTGTCTGAGTAAATTTTTACATCACTAAGGATCCACTTTTTATTCATTATACTCGCTTTTTTTGAAATAATTGTATTGATTAGTTTATAATTTTTATCTAATTCAATTATCTTTAAACTCTCCAAATTATCAATTTTATAGGTTTTAGCATTTACAATAAATATTGTATTTCCATCCTGACTTTTTTCTTTAATCCATAAGCCATCTTCATTAACAACAGCTAAATAATCTCCAGCATCTGAATATTTATATTTTATATCTAAATATAGGCTTTTTAAATTGGCTGAGAAAGAATAGTAGACAACTATGAAAATTATTCCAGTTATTAATGAGACTATTGATATTGTTGCTGTTATTTTTATATTATTTATTCCATTACTTCTTAAAAGCTCTATCTCTTCATTTTCAAAAAGGTTTATAAAAAAAAACATAACTCCTAGTAAAAATATAAATGGAAGAATTTCAAATATAATTGAAGGTATATTTAATATTGTTAAAATTATTGGATAGTAAAGTTCATTACTTTTATTTTCAAAGTATTTAATTTCTTCAAAAATGTTTAAAAAAAAACTTAAAAAGATAAAAACAACAAAAATAATAAAAATATTTTTTAAAAATAATTTTGTTAAATAATATTCATATTGTTTTAACATCAAAGAAATTCCAGTTTAAATTTAGTAAATAATAATAATATAAAATAGTAAATTAATACTAAAATTAGTGGTAATAATATTATTAAATAAGTGAGATTAGTTGATTTTAAAAAAAATTTTAAGCTTAATTGCGAAATAGTTATTACCAAAATACCTGCAAAAAAAATATTTAGTTTATGTAATTTAAAAAAATATTTAGATTTAGGTTCTATTACTAGACTTGCAGCTATAAGCGCAATTATTAAAGTATAAAAAGGTAATATTAAACGCTTATAAAGTTCTTCACTAATTGATTTAACAGTTCTGGTATGACAAGACTCATTTTTAGGGTTATTTATAATTTCATTTTTCTTAATATCTTTATTTGAATAAATTTCTTTAATACATTTAAGCATTTGAAACGAATCTGCTTCTTGTACTTTTGTTCTAGTGATTGTTTTGGTTGAAAAGTCTGACAAGTCATAATCTGTCTCAGAAAAATTTAAAGTGTATGTATTATTTGGACTTATGTTTGTTATTCCACCATTAAAAAGTCTTAAAATATATTTACTATCTTTTTTAATAATTTTGCCACTCTCTGAAACTATAATCTTTGAGTTGTCTGTATCGATTTTTTCATTGATATAAATTTTATTTAGTTTTCCATCCTTCTTATATTCCTCAACAAAAATTGTAAGATCTTTTACTACATTTATGAATTTCTTTTCCGAAATTAGTTTTGGTAAAAAATCAATATTTGAGTCTTTAATATATAATCTACCAAGATTTTGAGATTTAGGGACTATGAATAAATTTAAAATTAATTGTAACAATAAAAAAATTAATGAAAATTGCAAAATAAAATTGATAAACTTAATCTTTTGTATTCCATTATTCCAAAAAACAATTAATTCATTTGAATTATTGTATTTATTAATCACATAAAATATTGATATAAAAAAAACAAAAATTATTGTTTTGCTAAATATTTTTGGCAAATTAAGTGAGACGTAGGTAAAATATACATCCAAACTATGGCCATCGTCAGAAACTAGGTCCAAAAAGTTTACAGCTTGTATAATCCATACTATAAAAGTTATACTGAAAGAGGCTATAAAAAAGAAATTGATTATATCTTGAGAAAATTTACGAAATATTAATTTATTCATTGAAATTTATGTTTTAATAAATATACAACATTATCTAATAAAATTTTCAAAAAAAATGAAATTAAATATAAAATTTACGACTAAAATCACCAAAGGAAGTAATAATAATGAGATAATTTTCCTTAAGCAAAAAAAAATAAAAAATAATTATATCAAATCCCTAAGTAATTCAATATTTTCAAGCAAATTATTTAATGAACAAAATTTTCTAAAAAAAGATTTTAATAATAAAAGTTACATTTTTGTAAACTGTTTAAGCTCAAAAATTTCTCTTGATTTTGAAAAATTGGGTTCAAAACTCTTTGAATTTTTAAAAGAAAACAAAATTGAAAACTTTATTATTAATGATAACAATAATTCATTAACAAATATCCAATTAGAAAAAATCTTGCATGGCATTCAATTAAAGTCTTACAATTTTGGGATATATAAGACAGATAAAAAAAAAAATGAATCAACTATAAATTTAAGTATAGTTGGAAATAATACAAAAAAAACTAGTTTACTGAGAGAAAAATTAAATGCACTTTTGGAAGGTGTGTTTCTTACTAGAGACTTAGTTTCTGAGCCAGGAAATATTTTACATCCTGATGAATATGCAAAAAGAATTGCCAAATTGAGAAAATTTGGATTAAAAGTCACAGTCTTTGATCAAAAAAGATTAAAAAAATTAGGATTTAATGCATTGTTAGGTGTTGGTCAAGGAAGCATAAGAGGTTCGTATTTAGTTACTATGGAATGGAATGGAAACAAAAAAAAAACAAAACCTTTAGCTTTTGTTGGAAAAGGTGTTTGCTTTGATACTGGTGGTATATCACTTAAACCAGCAAAGTTTATGGAGGACATGACATACGATATGGCTGGTTCAGCTACGGTTGTTGGACTTATGAAAACTCTCGCTTTGAGAAAATCAAAAATAAATGCTGTAGGAGTAGTAGGTTTGGTTGAAAATATGCCAGGTGGAAATGCGCAAAGACCTGGAGACATAGTTAAATCTTACAGTGGACAAACGATTGAAGTTTTAAACACAGATGCCGAGGGTAGGTTGGTTCTTGCTGACGCATTAACATACACTGAAAAAAAATTTGAACCACAATTGATAGTTGATCTAGCAACATTAACCGGTGCAATAATTGTTGCCCTAGGATCTGAATACGCTGGATTGTGGTCTAATAGTGATAAATTATCTCAACAACTATTAGACGCTGGAGAAAAGGTTGAGGAAAAGCTTTGGAGAATGCCTTTACATGAAAATTATAATAAACTAATGAATTCTAAAACTGCTGATATGCAAAATATAAATTATGTTGGTGGCGCTGGATCAACAACAGCAGCTCAATTTTTACAAAGATTTATAATTAATAAAACACCTTGGGCGCACCTAGATATTGCAGGTATGGCATTTTCTAAGTATGCTGGAGCTTTAAATTCAGGTGGAGCAACTGGATATGGGGTTAGGTTATTAAATAAATTTATAGAAGAGAATTATGAGTAAAATCGAACAGACATTGTCAATAATTAAACCAGATGCAGTAGAAAGAAATTTACAAGATCAAATTAAAAGTGAATTTAAAAATAAAGGATTTGAAATACTTAAAGAAAAAAAAATCCACATTACAAAAGAAGAAGCAGAAAAATTTTATAAAGTTCATGAGTCCAAACCTTTCTATAATGACCTGTGTGCTTATTTATCCTCAGGACCAATTATTGTTATGAGTCTAAAAAGAGAAAACGCAGTTCTAGAGAATAGAAAATTGATGGGTGCCACAAATCCAGAGGATGCAGAAGAAGGAACTCTACGAAAAAAATATGGCATTTCTATTGATAAGAATTCTGTACACGGATCAGACAGCGTAGAAAATGCTAAAATAGAATTAGATTTTTTTTTTAAAGATTAGACAAAAATTTCACTATTGCCTTAGGGTAAATTTCATGCTCAACTTTTAGAACTTTTTTCTCTAAACTATTTACAGTATCAGACTTAAAAATTTTTACTTTTTTTTGATAAATTATCTCACCCGAGTCTAATTTTTTTGTCACTCTATGAATAGTTGCTCCAGAGTACTTGTCTCTATTTTTTATAGCTCTAGTATGCGTATTAAGACCTTTATACTTAGGTAACAGAGAAGGGTGTATATTTAATATTGGATTAGAAAATTTCTTAATAAAATCTTCAGATAGAATTCTCATAAAACCAGCTAAACATAAAATTTCCACTTTATTTTTTTTAAGTAATTCAAGTGATTTTTTTTCAAATTTTAATTTACTTTTTGATTTAAAACAATAATTTTTAATTTTTGAATTTTTTGCATACTCTATTCCTTTTGCTAGTGGAGTATCTGAAATTACTAGACTGATTTTTATTAGGGAATTTTTTTTTTTTGAATATTTAATTAAAGATTTTAGGTTGCTTCCTCTTCCACTAATAAAAACTGCTATATTTTTTTTACCAAGAAATTTTTCCACTTAAATTTATTTTTTTCGGGTTTTTACAGATTTTTCCAATAACATAAGGTTTATATTTTTTTACAAAAAACTTGCTAATTAAATTTAATTTTTTTGGATTAATTATTAAACAAAATCCTACACCACAATTAAAAGTTTTCAACATTTCATCTTGTTTTATACCCATTTTATATAACCATCTAAATATTTTTAGCGTTTTAATTTTGCCAAGGTTTATCTCAGCACTTAAATTATTTGGAATAATTCTTTTTATATTATCTGCTAAACCTCCCCCAGTTATATTTGCACATCCATTAATCAAATTTTCTTTACTTAAATAATATAATTCTTTTACATATATTTTAGTTGGGCGAATTAATTCTTTTTTGAGAAAAATATTTCTTTTTAAATTTATTTTCTTCTTTTTTAAAAGGTATCTTACTAATGAATATCCATTTGAGTGAAGTCCATTAGAAGGAACTGCTAAAATTAGGTCACCATTTCTTATCTTTTTATTAAGAATTTTATTTTTTTCCACAAGTCCAACTGCAAAACCTGCAATATCGAATTTTTCTTTTTCATAAGTTCCTGGCATCTCGGCAGTTTCTCCACCAACCAAATTACAACCTGCTAATTCACACCCTTTTATAATTCCTTTAACTATACTTTTGAGTTTACTTAAATTTATTTGACTAACTGAAATATAATCTAAAAATAAATATGGTTTTGCACCTTGAACTATTAAATCATTTACACACATGGCAACAAGATCAATTCCAATTGTATTGAACTTTTTAAGATCATTTGCTATTTCAATTTTTGTTCCTACTCCGTCTGTACTGGTAACAATTTGAGGGTCTTTGTATTGTTTGGGGATTTTGGAAATTGCACCAAATCCACCTATATTCTTAAAATTACCATTTTTAGGTGATTTTCTTGTAGCTGAGCTTATGAATTTTACAAATTTATCCGCTTTTGGAATATTAACTCCACTCTTTCTGTATGTTATTTTATTTGATGCCATATAACAACATTATGTTTTTTTTTTTAAAAAAAAATTTTTATATTTATTTATATATATTTTTTTTATTTTTAACCTTTAATTTTATACAGTTTTCCACAAATAAAACACTAGCAAAAAATTTTGTTGTTTCGAAAATTGAAGTTGAGGAAAGATATAATTTAAATTTTAATAAATCGAACATTTTGGATAGAGGTTTTAGAATGGCTTTTAATGATCTATCAAGAATGATCTTAAAAAGAAATGATTATAAAAAAATTAAAGATACTTCAATTGAAGATATAAAAAAATTAATTGAAAACTTTTCAATATTAGATGAAAAATTCATTAACAAAAACTATAAAAATATTATGGAGGTACAATTCAACAAAAAAAAAATAATAAAATTTTTCAATTCTAGAAATATAATCCCTTCATTGCCTAAAAATATTGATGTATTTTTCCTTCCAATTTTAATCGATTTGAAATCAAATACTTTAAATTATTTAAGCGGTAATATTTTTGCAGAAAATTGGTCAAATTATAAAGAAAACTATTTTCAAATTAATTATATTCTACCAAATGAAGATGTAGAAGATTATTCGAATTTAAAAAAAAATTTGAAAAACATAGAAAATTACAATTTTAACGAAATATTAAAAAAATATAACTCTGAAAATTACATTGTAATGATAATTTTTAAAAATAATGAAAAATTAAAAATGTTCTCAAAAGTTAAATTTGATGACAAATTTTTTTTAATAAATGAAAATTATAAAGAGATAAAAAATCAAAATGACTCAAATTTGAGTAAATTAATACTTAAAATTAAAAATAAATATGAAGATAACTGGAAATCTGTAAATAAAATGAGTCCGTCAGCTTCTGTTACTTTTCGTTTGTCATTAAAAAGTAAAAAAATCGAAAAATCACTATATGTTGAAAATGTACTTTCAAATTTAGATTTTGTTAATGATTTTACTATTGAGAGATTTAATAATTTAGAAACCATATATAAAATAAATTATGGTAGTAATCCAAAAAGATTTTTAAAAGACATGCTATCATTTGGCATTGCCATCGACACTTCATCTACCAATTGGAAAATTAAATGAATGAATTGAATCAGTTACTTTTAAAACTAGATCATAAAACTAATTTTAATGAGCACGATTTTTATTTATCAAAAAGTAATACTAACGCATTTAATCTAATGAACAAATGGCCAGATTGGGAAAAAAAGATATTAAATATTTCAGGAGAAAAATTTTCTGGAAAAAGTCATTTGGCACATATTTTTAAATTAAAATCTAATGCATTTATGATTAATGGAGGTAGCATTAACAACTCTATTTTTAAAAAATTAAAATTATATGAAAGTATTATCATTGATGACTTTGAAGAGTGCAAAGAAGAAAAGATACTCTATTCAATATTTAATTTAATAGATCAAGATAATAAATATTTATTGATAAATTCAATTAAACCAATAAATGAAATAAAGTTTAGTTTAGCTGATTTAACTTCTAGATCAAAAAATTGTATTTATGCAGTAATCGAAAACCCAGATGATGAATTAATATTTGCTATTATTTTAAAGAATTTTTCAGACCGTCAGATAAAAATAGAAAAAAAAATTATTGATTTCATAATTAGTAGAATTGATAGATCTTATAGAAAAATTGATGAATTTATATATAAGATTGACGAAATAAGTTTAAAAAAAAAAAAACCAATTAATTTTAAAACAATAAAAGAGATTTTGTAAATTGAAAAAATATAGAACTCACACTTGTGGAGAATTAACCAAATCAAATAAAGGTCAAAAAGTTTCTTTGTCTGGTTGGATTAATAAAAAAAGAGATCATGGTAACTTATTATTTTTAGATCTAAGAGATAATTATGGATTAACACAATGTGTAATAGATAAAAGTAATGATATATTCAAAAAAATTGAAAAGCTTTCCTTAGAGACTGTAATTAAAATATCAGGATTAGTAATCGAAAGAGATATTGAGACAATAAATAAAAATATTTCAACAGGTGAAATTGAAATAAAAATAAATGAATTAGATATCTTAGGTAAAACCAAGGAATTGCCAATGCCAGTTTTTTCTGACCAAGAGTATTCAGAAGAAATAAGACTCAAATATAGATTTTTAGATTTAAGAAGAAAAAAAATTCATGAAAATATCATTCTAAGATCTAAGGTAATTGCCTTTATTCGAAATGAAATGCAAAAACTTGGATTTTTAGAATTCCAAACACCTATATTAACCTCATCTAGTCCAGAAGGTGCAAGAGATTTTCTTGTACCCAGTAGATTAAATCCTGGAAAATTCTATGCTTTACCCCAAGCACCCCAACAATTTAAACAACTTATAATGATTTCTGGCTTTGATAAATATTTTCAAATAGCACCATGTTTCAGAGATGAAGATGCAAGAGCTGATAGGAGTCCAGGTGAATTTTACCAATTAGACGTCGAAATGTCATTTGTTGAACAAGAGGATGTATTTGAGGTCATAGAAACATTATTTATGAAACTATTCAAAAATTTTAGTAACAAAAAAATTATTCATAAAAAATTCCCAAAGATAACTTATGAGGAATCAATGTTAAAATATGGATCAGATAAACCCGATCTGAGAAATCCGTTAGAAATAATTGATTTAACAAATATTTTTGAAAGAGATGATGTAAAATTTGATATTTTTAAAAAGTTAGTAAAAAATGGCTCTATAGTAAGATCACTAGTTACTAAGAATACCAAAGATAAACCAAGAAGTTTTTTTGATGGGATCGACAAATGGGCCAAAGAGCAAGGCTCATCTGGTTTGGCATATTTTACTTTTGAAAAAAACGATCAAATTAGTGCAAAGGGTCCAATTGGTAAATTTTTTTCTGAAATGTCTTTGATGGAAATAATTAAGCAAACAAATGCTAACATTGGAGACACCATTTTTCTTTCTTGTGGTAAGAAAAGCGATGTAGAAAAATTATTAAGTGTTGCAAGAAATAAGATAGCTGAAGAATTAAATTTAATTGATAAAGACTCTTTTTCTTTTTGCTGGGTTGTTGATTATCCGATGTATGAAATTGATGAAATAACAAAAAAAATTAAATTCAGTCACAATCCATTCTCTATGCCTCAAGGTGATATAAATAAAATAGATTTATCAAACCCTTTAAAACTTAAGGCTTATCAATATGATATTGTTTGTAACGGAATTGAGTTATCCTCTGGCGCTATTAGAAATCATATTCCAGAACTAATGTATAAACTTTTTGAAATTGCAGGTTATTCAAAAAATGATGTTAATAATCAGTTTAGTGGAATGATCAATGCTCTTAGTTATGGAGCACCACCTCATGGAGGTATTGCCCCAGGAATTGATAGGATAGTAATGTTACTTGCCGGTGAAAAAAATATTAGAGAAGTAACATTATTTCCAATGAATCAAAATGCTCAAGATATAATGATGAATGCTCCCTCAGAAATTTCTGAGGAACAATTAAAAGAACTTAACCTCTCAATAAAAAAGAAAACTTAACTATTTTTTTCCTTTAAGATTAATTCTGATATCCGACATATCTACAAATTTTTTTTTGTAATTACTTCTGACAAAACCTTTACTAGTAATATCCTTAACCAACTTCAAGAAATGAGTTTTATCCACGTTATTTTCATCTAGTTCTCCATCTTCTAATACATCAGATCCACCGATTGCAGGTGTATGAGCTAAATCTTCTCGATTTAGGTAAGATATTGCTAATTCTCTAAATATATAATCAAGTATAGAGGTAGCACTCAAAATTCTATCATTACCAAATACTTTACCAGAGGGTTCAAATTTAGTGTCAACAAAAGCATTAACAAATTCATCTAAAGGAACACCATATTGTAAACCCAGAGATACAGCGATTGCAAAATTATTCATTGTAGCTTTAACTAACTCACCTTCTTTACTAGTATCAATGAATATTTCTCCAATTTTACCATCTTCATATTCACCTGTGTGTAAATAAACTTTATGATCTCCAATTGATGCCTTTTGAATATAACCTTTCCTTCTGTCTGGCATACTAAATCTTCTTCCTTTAGTTTCTTTGATATTTTTTGTAAAAATTCCCTCTTTTAATTTTAAATTATTTTTTTCATCAGAAATAGTAAGGTTCTTATCAACTAGATTTATTTTATTTTTTTCAGTTTTTTCTAAATTTTTGGTTTTTCTATTATCTAATTTGACATCCAGTATTTCAAATTTACCATCGTCTCTTTTTTCAATATTTTTGATATTTTTCTCATCAATATCATCAAGATAATGACTAACTTTAAAGCTACATGTATAATATGTCTCTACTAAATATTTTCCCATTTATATTCCTTATTTTTATAAAATTGAATCTTAAAGAATTAATGTATATATAAATTTAAAATTTTAGTCTAATTTAATTTTTACAATTTAAAATTGAAAAAAATATAATTTATTATGTTGACAATATTTAAAGAAATCTTCACTTGGTGGAATCGCCAAACATTTGGAACTAGGTTGCAGATATTTTTTAATGGAAAATTAATTGGTCAAGATAAAAATGGTAACAAATATTATGAGAGCAAATCAGGAAGAAGATGGGTAATTTATAGTGGTGAAGTTGAGGCGTCAAAAATACCTAATGAGTGGTATTCCTGGATGCATAACATAAATAATAAAATAGAAAATGAACATGATTTAAAAAGATATGATTGGCAGAAAGAACATTTGCCTAATCAAACAGGTTCAAGCAGTTCTTATCATCCAAAAAAATACACTAATGTTGTCAAAAAAAAATATAAAAGCTGGAATAATTAATTTTTTATTTATTAACGCTTTTTTGCTTCTTTTATCAAATAATCTATTTGGAGATACTTTACTCAAAAGCGAATCCACAGCTGAGCTTAGTGTTCTTGACAAAGTTAGTTCAAAAAATACAAATATTAAAATTCAGATTGGAGAAGAATTTTTTTTTCAAAATTTAAATATAAAAGTTTTAAAATGTTACAATTCAGAATTTGATGATGACCCTGAAGTAACAGCTTATTTACAAGTAAAAGATATTACAATGAAAAATAACGATAAGGTATTTGTTTTCAATGACTGGACATTTGCATCAAGCCCTTCCATAAGACCATTCGACCATCCGGTTTACGATGTATGGTTAAAAAAATGTTATAGTTAGATTACTTTTTCTTTATCTAGCCAACTAACATTGAATTCAGATGTAATAAATTTTTTATTTTTAAGCAAAGCTTTATGTAGCTGTATAGTTGTTGTTATTCCATCAATTACAAACTCATCTAGAGATCTAAGCATTCTTTGTATTGCTTCTTCTCTATTTCTCCCGTGAGTGATCACTTTACAAATCATACTGTCATAATATGGTGTAATATTATAACCTTGATAAATTGATCCATCAACTCTTGTTCTAAATCCAGATGGTTGATGACACATTCCTATTCTACCAGGAGAGGGTTGAAAATTATTACTTGGGTCTTCTGCATTGATTCTACATTCAATTGCGTGACCTCTTGGATTAATGTCACTTTGTTTTAAAGCTGTATCACCTGAATAAGCTATCCATATTTGCTCTTTTATTATATCAATTCCAGTAACCATCTCAGTTACAGGGTGTTCAACTTGAACTCTAGTGTTCATTTCCAGAAAATAAAAATTTCTATCCTCATATATAAACTCAACTGTTCCTGCACCTTCATATCCAATTTTACTAACCATACTTACAGTTTTTTCAAACAGATCTTTTCTAATACTATCATTTAAAATCGGGCTAGGAGTTTCTTCTATGAGTTTTTGATGTCTTCTTTGAACTGAGCAATCCCTCTCATGTAAATGAACAGTTCTATTCTTACCCGAAAGAACTTGAACTTCAATATGCCTAGGATTTTGAAAGAATTTTTCTATATAAACCTCATCATTGCCAAAAAACTTTTTTGCCTCTTGTTTTGCTGTTAAAAAAAGGTTTTCAAATTCTTCAATCTTATTTACAACTTTCATTCCTTTTCCACCACCACCACCTGATGCTTTTATTAGAACGGGAAAACCAACTCTTTCACATATTTTTTTTGCTTCATTAATATCTTTTATACCCCCATCAGAGCCTTCGATAACAGGTAGGCCATATTGTTTTGCGATTTTTTTGGCTTCTATTTTATCGCCCATCATTTTAATTAAATCAGATGAAGGACCAATAAATTTAATATTGTTTTCCTCTAGTATTTTTGCAAATTCAAAATTCTCTGATAAAAAACCATATCCGGGATGAACTGCTTCAGACCCAGTTAATTCTATTGCTGACATAATTGCAGGTATATTTAAATAACTGAGCGTGGGTTGGTGAGGTCCTACACAAATACTTTCATCAGCCAATCTAACATGCATGCTTTCTCTATCTACATCTGAGTGTATTGCAACTGTTGCTATACCCCATTCTTTGCAAGCTCTAATTATTCTTACTGCGATTTCACCTCTGTTGGCTATAAGTATTTTCTTAAACATTTGTTCTATTCAAGAATTGCAATAGTCTGACCAAATTCTACTGGTTGTCCATCTTCAACTGTGATTTCTTTTATAATTCCTTCAGTGGGACTAGGTACATGATTCATAGTCTTCATCGCCTCAATAATCATTACAGTGTCTCCTTTTTTAATTTTTCTGCCAGCCTCTGTAAATTTTTTACCTCCTGGTTCCGGAGCTAAATATGCTGTTCCAATTATTGGTGAGATTATTTTTTTTGAATTATCAACTGAAATATCCTCTTTTGTGATTTTATTTTCATGAATTGGTGTTGAAGGCTCGAAATTTTTAGACACTCTAGATTTTGAAACTTTAACCTTAACATCTTTTTCTGTATACTCTATTTCAGTCAAATTAAATTCGTCTAAATAATCATTTAATTCTTTGATAATGTTCTTATTAATTTTCATTTTTTAATATCTCTTGCATTGAATTTATGGCTAAAATGTAGCCATTTACTCCTAGTCCACAAATTATACCTGTAACAACTCCACTAATTAGAGATTTGTGTCTAAAATCCTCCCTTTTATATATGTTTGATATATGAACTTCGATGACAGGTTTCTTAAAAATACTTAAAGCATCTCTGATTGCAACTGAGGTGTGACTATATCCAGCTGCATTTATTATAATACCGGCATAAGTTTTTCGAGCATCTTGAATAATATTTACAATCTCTCCCTCAACATTTGATTGCTTAATATCTAAATTGATATTTAAATCTTTTGCTCTATTTTGACAAATTTCTTCAAGATATTTATAATCATTGCTACCATATTGAGTTTGTTCTCTTTCACCTAATAGATTAAGATTAGGTCCATTAATAATAATTATTTTACTCATTGAAGCTTTATATTATATGAATAAAAAAAATAAAATAAAAATAGTAGTAAATGGTAAGCTTTTAACTGTAAATCTAAAATTTTCTTTAAAAAATCTTATCGAAAAGTTAAAAACTCCAATTAATAAAGTAGCAATAGAATTAAATGAAGAAATAGTTGATAAAAAAAAAATTAATAAAATTTTTTTAAAGAATAATGATAAAATAGAAATAGTTCACTTCATAGGTGGTGGTTAATGAAATTAGATATTCTAAAAATTGCTGATAAAAAATTCAAATCCAGACTAATTGTTGGTACTGGTAAATACAAAAATATGTTTGAGTGTTCAAAAGCAATCAAATTGTCTGGAGCTGAAATAGTTACAGTTGCAGTTAGAAGAGTAAATATAATGGATCGATCCAAACCAATATTGATGGATTATATAGATCCCAAAAAAATAATGTATCTACCAAATACTGCTGGATGTTTTACCTCAAAGGATGCTTTAAGAACCTTAAGGCTCGCAAGAGAAATAGGAGGTTGGAAAATAGTCAAATTAGAGGTTTTAGGAGATAAAAAAAATCTATTTCCAGATATGATCGAGACTTTAAAATCTACAGAAATTTTAACTAAAGAGGGATTTAAAGTAATGGTTTATTGCAATGACGATCCTCTTATGTGCAAAAGATTGGAAAATTCTGGAGCATCAGCTATTATGCCTTTAGCGGCTCCTATTGGATCCGGCTTAGGCATTCAAAATAAAACAAATATAAAAATTTTAAGGCAACAAACAAAAGTCCCTTTAATTATTGATGCTGGTATAGGACAAGCTTCGGATGCTGTCGAAGCTATGGAAATGGGCTGTGATGCAGTATTAATTAACACTGCAATAGCAAAAGCTAAAAACCCATTTCAAATGGCAGAGGCAATGAAATATGCAGTAGTATCTGGACGAAAATCTTTTTTATCGGGGCGTATTGTACCAAATCTTATGGGCTCTCCATCTACAACAAAGAAGGGGTTAATTTAATTTTTTTTCTTAAAATTTTTTCTCTTC
>CACMDZ010000009.1 GCA_902612575.1 uncultured Pelagibacteraceae bacterium
ACTGGCTATCTGGCTTATGAAAAATATTCACTTGCATCTACAATTAAAAGAAATGATAGAAGAATAATCGCAGTTGGAAGTGGCTTTGTATCAAAAAAATCAAGGTCTAAAGAGTCGCTTAAGTTATTGACATATGGATTAACAAATTTTGATACAGTAAATATAACTAAAAAAAATAAAATATTTGATGAGTTAGAAGTTTGGCAAGGAACCAAAAAAACTATTAAATCTTATATTGGTGAAGATGTTTATCATACAATTCCAAAAGCTAAAAAGAAATATTTGAAAGTTTTAGTTGATTATGAAGGTCCACTGAAAGCACCAATATATAAAAATGACATAATAGGTAAAGTTAAAATTTCCTATAAAGATGAACAAATAGGAGAATATGATTTATTAGCATTTGAAAATGTAAAAAGACAAAATATATTTTCTAGGTTTATATCATCCATAAATTTCCTGATCTGGGGTGATGTCTAAAAAACCCTTAATAGTCTTTGAAGGAATAGAGGCTTCTGGAAAATCCACTAATCTTAAAAAAACTATTAAATATTTAAAAAAAAAAAAAATTAAATTCATTACTTTTCGAGAGCCTGGTGGAGCTAATCTTTCTGAAAAATTAAGATCATTAATGTTAAATAAAAAATCAAAATCAGATTGTAAAACTGATCTATTTTTATTTATGGCATCTAGATCAGAAAATTTCGATAAAATTATAAAAAAAAATTATAACAAAAAAGTTATATTGATTGATAGATTTATAGACTCAACATTAGCTTATCAACATTACGGTATGGGTTTAGAAAAAGACTTAATTATAAAAATGAATAATTTTCTATTGGGTAAATTAAAGCCAAATTTTACTTTTTTAAGTATTGTAAACAAAAAGAATATGCTTAAGAGATTTAAATTGAGAAAAAATAATAATAAATATGATAATTTTGATTATAATTTTTATAATAAAGTTCAAAAGGGATTTTTAAAATTATCGCGTAAAAATAAATCTAAATATTTAATATTAGACAGCAATAAAGATAGTTTAAAAACAATTGAAAATAAAATAATCAATAAAATTAAGAATATTTTAAAATAAATGAATAAAGTAAGTAAACTAATCGGTCATCAATATATTTTTAATGATTTAATTTATCTGGATCAGTCGAAAAAACTTCCAAATAAGATATTATTAAATGGTCCCAAAGGTATAGGTAAAAAACTTTTATTAAATCATCTTTTAAATTATCTTTATTCTAAAAATAATGAAAAATTTTATGATTTCAAGAACAACGAATACAATACAAATAATAGCTTATCTTTACTTATATCCACTAATTCTCATCCTAACATTTTAAAAATTTATAAAAAAAATGATAAAAAGACAATTGATATTCATCAAATTAGAGAGATGATTCAATTTACAAATCAAACTTCTTTTAATAATGACAGAAAATTTATTATAATTGAGGATATAAACTTTTTGAGTATAAATTCCGCAAATGCTTTACTAAAAGCTATTGAGGAGCCAAATAATAAAACAAATTATATTTTAATCAATAATTCTGAATTTAAAATTTTAGAAACAATTAAATCTAGATGCTTGGAATTTAAATTAAATTTAAAAAGTTCTGATGTAATTGAGATTGTTAATTATTATTTTAATAGTGATATATATAATGATATAAACTTAGACTTTATTAATAATTATAATTCTCCATCATTTTTAATATCATTGGTAAATTTTCTAGAAACTAATGATTTATCTATAAAAGAGTGCAATATCGAAGATTTATTGACTTATATAATTAAAAATAAATTATATACATCTGATGATTTTATTAAAGAATACATGAATTTATTTATTGAACTTTTTTTTTACAAAAATATAAATAATTCTAAAAGAATTTCATTCAAAATAAAAAAATATTTTTATCTAAAACTTTCTTTTGTTAAAAAATATAATTTAGATTTTGAATCATTTTTTCTAGAATTTAATGATAAATTATTAAGTGAATAAAAATTACTACATTACAACACCAATATATTATCCATCTGCAAAACCACATATGGGACATGCATATTCAAGTATTATCGCTGATTTTTTTGCGAGATTAAAAAGAATACAGGGTTTTAATGTTTATTTTTTAACTGGCACAGATGAGCATGGACAAAAAATTCAACGTGCAGCAAAAGAAAAAAAAATGGATCCATTATTATTTTGCAATGAAATTAGTAAAACTTTTAGAGATTTATCTGACACACTCAACTTATCAAATAACGATTTTATAAGAACCACTGAGTCCAGACATGCTAGATCTGTTGAGAATCTTTGGAATATTTTAGAAAAAAAAGGTGAAATTTACTTATCCAAGTACTCAGGTTGGTACTCAGTTTCAGATGAAGCATTTTACACAGAGAGTGAAATTGAAGATTTGGATGGTACAAAAAAAGCAATCACATCAGGATCTAAAGTAGAGTGGGTAGAAGAAGAATCTTATTTCTTTAGATTATCTAATTGGCAAGATAAATTGATTGAGTTTTATGACAAAAATCCAGATTTTATACTACCCGAAACAAGAAAAAATGAAGTTGTAAGTTTTGTTAAATCAGGATTAAAAGATTTATCTGTCAGCAGAAAATCTTTTAATTGGGGAATAAAAGTCCCATCTAATAAAGAGCATGTTATTTACGTTTGGTTGGATGCACTAACAAATTATCTAAGTGCTTTAAATTATCCAAATGAAAATGATAATTTATACAAATCTTTTTGGCCGGCAGATCTTCATCTCATTGGAAAAGATATATTAAGATTTCATGCTATTTATTGGCCTGCTTTTCTACTAGCCGCTAATATAAATCCACCAAAAAGAGTATTTGGTCATGGATGGATACTTTCAGGTGATGAAAAAATGTCAAAATCTAAAGGTAATATTTTAGATCCGCTTGAAATTATAGACACTTATGGTTTAGATCCTTTAAGATATTATTTAATTAAAGAAGTTTCTTTTGGCAATGATGGAAATATTTCACAAGACAAATTAGAATCTTGTATAAATAGTGATTTGGCTAACAATTATGGAAATCTTTGCCAAAGAGTTTTGGCATTTTGTGATAAAAATTCTAACTTTGAAGTTCCTGATTATGACAATTTTACAGATGATGATATATTGATTTTAGATCAATACTCTAAACATTATGAAAATTTAATAAAATATTCTGATGATCAAGAGGTAAATTTATATATAAATTTTATTGTAGAACAGTTATTTGCAGCAAATAAGTATTTTAATGACCAGGAACCCTGGAAAAAAAAGAATGACAAATTTAGAATGAATACCATTATCTATGTTGCATTGGAACTAATAAGAAAAGTAACTATATTACTATATCCAATAATACCAAGTTCATCTCTAAAAGTGTTAAAAATATTTGGTATCAAGGAGGATAAAATTAACTTTGAGTCAATTAGAGATAATAATTATTTAAGAAAAGGTCTTAAATTAAGTAAATTAGATATATTATTCAAAAAAATTGAAAAAAAATGATTGATTCACATTGTCATCTAGATCATGAACCTTTAGTTAAAAACTTTGAAGAAATTATATCAAAATGTAAAAAAGAAGGTATTAGTAAACTTTTAACAATTTCTACAACATTGAATGGTTTTCCTAAACTTTTAGAAATTATTAACAAGGATGAAATGATATTTGGGACTTTTGGAATACATCCACATGAAACAAATAGAGATCAACTTTCTAAAGATGAAATAGTAGATAAAATAAAGACAGAAAATAAAATTATTGGTGTAGGTGAGACAGGTTTAGATTATTATTACAATAATAGTGAAAAAGATAAACAAATAAAAAGTTTCCAAAATCATATCGATGCCGCATTAGAATTAAATATTCCATTGATTGTCCATTCAAGAAATGCTGAGGATGAAACATATGAAATCTTAAAAAATTCTGACAGTAGTTTAAAGATATTAATGCATTGTTTTACTGGGTCATTACCTTTTGCATTAAAATTAATGGAGCTCAATACTTATTTTTCAGCTAGTGGCATAATTACATTCAAGAATAGCACTGATCTTCAAAATACGTTTAAACAATTACCTTTAGATAGATTGCTAATTGAGACAGATAGTCCATTCTTGGCTCCTGAACCTGTGAGAGGTAAGAAGAATGAACCATCTTTTGTAAAATATACTTTAAAAAGACTGTCGGAATTAAAAAATGTTGATTTTGAAAAACTCGATAAAATAACCACAGATAACTTTAATAAACTGTTTTTCAATGTATGAGTTTGAAATTTACCATTTTAGGCTGTGGAAGTTCCTTAGGTATACCTCGCATTGATGGTTACTATGGTAAATGTGATCCAAATAATAAAAAAAATTTAAGATCAAGATGTTCAGCCCTAATAAGCTCAAAAAATATTAATATACTTATTGATACTTCTCCAGATTTAAAATCTCAATTACTTGCAAATAAAATAAAGAATATCGATAAAGTCTTTTTCACTCACTATCATGCTGATCAGACACATGGAATTAATGAATTGAGAGTTTTTTCATTAAAAAATAAAAAAAAAATTCCTATTTATTCAGATAAAATTACAAATAAATATCTTAAAAATACATTTGGTTACTGTTTTAAAAATTATAGAAACTATCCATCAATACTTGATGCCAAAATATTAAAGAAAAAACATGTAGTGAGAGATTCAAATAGAAATATTAATATTAAGACTTTAAAGGTTCATCATGGTTCAATAAAAAGCATCTGCTATATTATCAATGATAAATGTGCTTATGCTCCTGATGTTAATAAGATAGATGAAAAGTATTTAAAGCATCTTAAAAACTTAAAATATTTTATCGTAGATTGTTTAAGATATAATTCACATCCTACTCATTTTAATTTGGACGATGTACTAAAGCTGACCAATAAAATAAAACCTAAGAAAACAATACTTACAAATTTAAGTAATGAAATAGACTATAATGAAATAAAAAAAAAATTACCAACAAATGTGACACCCGCATATGATGGTTTAACTATTTTAATCTAATAAGCTTTCAATTTTCTTAATAATTTTCTTTGATGTTGGGTTTGTTAAAGACGCATATGTATCTTCAATTTTACCTTCTTTATTTATTAATATTTTATAAAAATTCCATTTTGGTACAGCAGACTTGCCATAGTTTTCCCTAGCCCATTTATAAATTTCATGAGCATTGTCACCTTTAACATTTGTTATTTCAGTAAGTGGAAAATTAATATTAAAATTAACTTCACAAAATTCTTTTATTTCGCGGTTGTCGTTTTTTTCCTGATTAAATGAATTTGATGGAATACCAATCACAACTAAACCTTTTTCACGATAATCTTCCCATAGTTTTTGCATATCATTATATTGTTTAGTAAATCCACAATAGCTGGCAGTATTTACTACTAAAACAGGTTTTCCTTTAAAATCATTTAAATCAATTGTGTCTCCTGAAATACTATTTATTTTAAAGTCAAAAAAAGTTTTTTCATATTCAGCGAAGGACGAAGTTTTAAAAAAAATCATAGTTATAGATAGTCCAAATATTATAAGTTTTTTCATTATTTAATTATTTATTTGGTGTAAGTAATATTAAAAAGTATCCAAATAAAGTGGATAATAATGACCCAGTCAAAACTCCAATTTTAACACCATCCATATATTGTAAATTTTCTGCAAATGCTAAATTTCCAACAAATAAACTCATTGTAAAACCAATTCCAGTTAAAACCCCAACTCCATAAAAATTATACCAACTTGTGTTACTTGGCATTTGAGCAATTTTTAATTTTATTGATGCATAAGAAAAAATAAATACACCCAATTGTTTTCCAACAAATAATCCTAAAACTATACCAAGAGGCACTTTATCTAATAATGATGATAATGATAACCCTTCTAAGGATACACCTGCATTTGCAAACGCAAAAATAGGCATTATCCCAAATGCAACATAAGGACTTATTGCATGTTCTACCTTAATAAGTAATGAGAAATCTTTATCTTTTTTTCTGTGAGGAATTGTCATTGCAAGCAATACACCTGCAATTGTTGCATGAATTCCTGAATTATGAGTAAAATCCCATAAGAAAATACCCACTATTAAATATGGTAGAAATTTTTTTATATTAAATTTATTTATGATTAATAAAACTATAAATGCTAACAGCATCAATGATAAATATTTAAAGCTTAAATCACCAGAATAAAATAGAGCTATAATAACAATTGCTCCTAAATCATCTATAATAGCTAATGCTGTTAAAAATACTTTTAAGGATAGCGGAACTCTACTACCCAATAATGATAATACACCTAAAGAAAAAGCAATATCTGTTGCCGATGGAATTGCCCAACCCTTTAATGTTTCGCCATCACCTAAATTTATAAAAACATAAATTAGCGCAGGAACAACCATACCTCCAACAGCTGCAATAATAGGAAGAAGTGCCTGTTTTATATTAGATAATTCCCCTTGTAAAAATTCTCTTTTAATTTCAAGTGTTACAAAGAAAAAAAATATTGCCATTAATGCATCATTAATCCAATGTAATACAGAAAGTTTAAGTCCAAAGTTATTTATTCCAATAAATAGATATTCATTTAAAGTTGAAAAATATAAACTGGATAATTCAGAATTACTTACTATTAGTGCAATAATTGCAGCAAAAAGAAGAACTATTCCACTTGCAGCTTCTAGTTTAAAAAAAGATATAAAAGCTTTTGTAATTTTTTGGATCATTACTAATTAATTAGGTCCTTAAAAAAAAGTTTTAAATCTAAAAGTGTCTCATTAAGGCTTTCAAATAATGGAATTATACTTGGAAATATATTAGATAAGGATGTTTTAAATGTATCTAATAAAAGTATTAGACTCAATAAAGAAATTAATATTATAATAAGATTCACTAATATCATTTTTCCTTTTATTTCATTTTTATTTTCAGTTTTTTTATTATTTTTTGTCTTTTCATTTGATAAAATTTTATCACTTATTTTTGAAAAATTATTATTTTCGACTGTCTCTTTATTTACTTTTTCTTTTTTGTCAATTTTAGAAATATTAATATTAGTATTTTTTTTTTTAATTTCTGTATAAAATTGATCTTTTTTAGTGTCACTTGATAAAATTTCATAGTGCCAAATATGACCACAAACACTACATTTAAGAGATCTACCAGTATATGGAATTAATTTTTCGTCTAGATTGAATTTTTTATTACAATTAGGACATTCTATGATCATATGATCTCTTATAGCATTAAATATCAAATTTATTAGAAATTTGTAACTATTATAACCTTTGAATTTTCATTTATCTGCTGTATTAGTACTCAAATCGGGGAGTGGCGCAGCCTGGTAGCGCATCTGGTTTGGGACCAGAGGGTCGGAGGTTCAAATCCTCTCTCCCCGACCAATTTATGAAAAAAGCAAAAATTTACAAACCCTCAAAGACTGCTATGCAATCTGGTATAAAAAAATTTGAGAAGTGGGTTATTGAATTTATTTCTGAAGATCCTGGGAAAAATCCTTTAATGGGATGGGAGAGTTCTTCCGATACTTACTCAGAATTAAAGCTCGAATTTAAATCAAAAGATGATGCAATAAGATATGCAAAAAAAAATAATATCGACTATGAAATTCAAGAAGCAAAAAAAAGAAAAATTACAAAAAAATCTTACGCAGATAATTTTATAAAATAATGTTTAGGTTTTTTACTATTAGAAAATGGTATATATGGTCGTGGGTTGGTTCATTAGTAATATTATCATCACTTTGGATACAAGTTAAAATTGATGTAAAAATTAACGAATGGTTTGGTCAATTTTACGATATGATTCAAAAAGCTCTTAGCGCACCAAATGCAATTACTATTGATGAGTATTGGGCAAGTTTATTTTCATTTATCACATTAGCAGCTTTGTATGTAGGTGTTGCTGTTGTGGTCAGTTATTTTACATCTCACTATTTATTTAGATGGAGAACAGCTATGGTTGAATATTACCATAGTGTCTATGAAAAAGCTCGCAAAATAGAGGGTGCATCCCAACGTGTGCAAGAAGATACAATAAAATTTTCAAGAATAATGGAGTCATTAGGAACAAGTTTAATAGAAGCAATAATGATTTTAGTTGAGTTCATGCCAATACTATTTGGTTTAAGCATAGGTATACCAATTTTCTTCTTTGGTGATTGGGATTATGGTTTGATTGTTGGTGCACTTATTTGGTCTATAGGGGGAACAATATTTTTAATTATTTTAGGATTAATTCTTAGATTAGTTGGTGTCGAATACGATTTACAAAAAAAAGAGGCAGCGTACCGAAAAATTTTAGTAATAGCTGAAGATGATGGAACTATAAGACCAAAATCGATAGAAGAGTTATTTGATGATGTTAGAAGTATACATTTTTTAAGTTACATAAGATATTTATACTTTAACATAGGTAGAATTGCATATTTACAAGCCAATGTGCTATCAGCATATGTATTTCTTGCACCAGCAATAGTTGCTGGAGCTGTTACTTTAGGTGTAATGCAACAAATTATAAGAGCCTTTGGAAGAGTTGAAGGCTCAATGCAATATATTTTAAAAGCATGGCCGACAATAATTGAGCTTGCAAGTGTTTACAAAAGATTAAGAGAATTTGAATATAAATTAGAAATGGATGAAAAGTTAAAAAAGTTAGAAACCTGATACGTAATGGAATTATCAAAAGAATTATTGTTTAATTTAATTGAAATAACATCAAAGTCTGCATTAGCTTGTTATCCATACATAGGAAGAAATGAAAAGATTTTAGCTGATAAAGCTGCGACAGATGTAATGCGAAGTGAATTAAATAAATTAAATATACAAGGCAAAATTGTTATTGGCGAAGGTGAATTAGATGAAGCTCCAATGCTTTATATTGGTGAAAAACTCGGAAATGGTGTTGGACCAGAATTAGATATTGCTGTCGATCCTGTTGAAGGAACAAATTTTGTTGCAAAAAACTTGCCAGGCGCAATGACTGTTTTAGCTGTAGCTAAAAAAGGGAATTTATTCAATGCGCCGGAAACTTATATGGACAAAATTGCAATTGGGAGTCATCTGCCAAAAAATATAGTAGATTTAGACTTTACTGTAGAAAAAAATATTAAAAATTATGCAGAGGCAGCTAATAAAAAGATAAATGAAATAACTGTTTGTATATTAGATAGACCCAGACATAAAAAAATTATCAACGAATTGAATAGATTAAATGTCAATCTTAAACTTATATCTGATGGCGATATTTCTGGAGTACTTCTTGTCACAGATAAAAGATTTAAAGTAGATATTTTTATGGGAGTAGGTGGTGGACCAGAAGGAGTAATTGCTGCTGCAGCGTTAGATGCATTAAATTGTCAATTTCAAGGAAGATTTATATTTGAAACCAGTGATGATATCAGAAGAGCAAAACAAATGGGCATAGTAGATTTGAATAAAAAATATGAGATAAATGAAATTGTAAAGGGAGAAAGTATTTTTTGTGCGACTGGTATAACTTCTAGTGAATTATTTACGGGCATTTTTAAAAAAAAAGATAAATATGTGACTGAAACAATTTTTACGCACAAAAAAACATCTATGGAAACTATAAAAAAAGAGTTTTCGATTACTTGATTATTTGAAAAAATTACAATAAAAGATCCTGCACTGGTCCCTTCGTCTATCGGTTAGGACACATGGTTTTCATCCATGAAAGAGGGGTTCGATTCCCCTAGGGACCGCCACTTACTTTTTTCTTTTACTTGCTACGTTTAATTTTTCTCTTAGAGTAGAAAATATATCATAAAGCACATCATCTTGATCATATTTCTTTTTTGTTTTTTTCTCAGCAATTTTTATATCATTCATATTTTTTAGATTTAAAAATTCTTTTTTCGAGACCACACCCATAGAATTAAATTCTACAATTATAATATTATTGCTTAATAATTTTTTTTTACCAAGTTTTAAAAGAGACTGATTAGTTTTTTTTCGTTCAATATAAAACCAGCTATCATTAAATTTACTTATAGATGAAGGTGGTCCAATTATTTTTCTTACATCATTTTTATTTGATTTATTTAATATAATTTTATCATACTTGGTTTCAATAAATTTAGCGCCGTGTGAATTAGAAACTTTATTTATAGAGCAATTAAGTGTAAACAAAAAAATAAAAGATAAAAATATATATTTCATATGAAAAACGAATATTTAAATATTTACAATAATTTAATTAAATTAACTAGAAATAAAACTCTTTATTTAAATTTAAAGAATAATGATACCTTTTCAGATAGATTAATTATTTTATTATTTCATTTTGGTTTTTTTCTTAAATTTTACAAAAAAAAAATGACTAAAAATGACGCTCAAGATTTGTTTGATTATTTTGTTAGACAATTGGAACTTTCAATTAGAGAGATAGGTTATGGCGATGTTTCTGTAAATAAGAAAATGAAGGATTACGTAAACTTATTTTTTTCTATTTTAGATAAAGTAGAGAAATGGGATAGTTATAATAATATACAAAAAAAAGGCACTATGGGTGATTTATTGAATTTAAAGGATGATAATGATTTAATAATTAAATATTTTGATAAATATAGTGTATTTTTATCAAAAAACTCTTTAAAAAACTTTACAAAAGATATAATAGATCTTAAATTTTAAATATGGCTGTACCTAAACGAAAAACTACTAAATCTAGATCTGGTAAAAGACGTTCTCATTTAAGAACTTCTCATAAAAATATAATTGAGGATAAAAAATCTGGAGAATATAGATTATCACACCATATTGATTTAAAAACTGGATTTTATAAAGGTAGACAAGTTCTAGATCCAAAAGAATAGTTTTGTATGAACAACCCAATAATTATTGCCATCGATGCAATGGGTGGTGACAATTCTCCGGATAAAATTATTGAGGGAATAAGTATACATTCAAATAAATCAAAAAATACATTTTATAAAATCTTTGGTGATAAAAACCAAATAAATCCTTTAGTTAAAAAATACAATATTTCAGATGATAGATTTGTTATTACTCATACAGACAAGGCAGTACATGGAGAAGACACAGCATTAACCGCTGCTAAAAGAGGAAAAGAAACTAGTTTGTGGCTAGCAGTAGAGTCTTTAAAAGATGATAATGCAAATGCTATAGTTTCCGCAGGCAATACTGGTGCACTTTTTTTAATATCAAAATTAAATCTAAAAATGATTAAAAATATAGATAAGCCTGCATTATCAGCTCTTTGGCCAAGTAGAAAAGGAATGAATGTTGTTTTAGATTTAGGAGCTAATATTGAATGTAGCTCAAAAAACTTAATTGATTTTTCAATAATGGGTTCTGCACTTCTAAAAGCTTTATATGAGGATGCCACACCTAATGTTGCACTCTTAAATATTGGTTCAGAGGAATTAAAAGGTAATGCAATGATAAAGGATACTTATCAATTATTATCTGAAAATAAATATTCATTATTTGAATTTAAAGGCTATATAGAAGGAAATCATATAATGGATGGTGATGTAAATGTAATTGTTGCGGATGGTTTTACTGGAAATATAGCTTTAAAAACAGCAGAAGGAACCTCTAATTTTATAATAAATGAGCTTAAAAGAGCATTATCTTCAACAATAATTGGAAAAATTTCATCTTTATTAAATTTTAATAATTTAAAGAAATTTAAGAATAAATTAGATCCAAGACTATACAATGGTGCAATACTTCTTGGCTTAGACAAACCTGTTATAAAAAGTCATGGCTCGACAGATGCAATTGGATTTGCAAATTCATTAAATGTCTGTGAAAAGACAATAAGAGGAAAACTAATAGATCAAATAAAAAATAATATTAAATAAATGAGAATAAATCTAACAAAAAAAGAAATTATAAATTCAATATACATGCAAATAGGATTTTCAAAAAAAATTAGCGAAACTTTGTTAGATGATGTTCTTCAGCTTATATTAATTAATATTATAAAGTATAAAAAGGTAAAAATAGCTAAGTTTGGTACATTTTTTTTAAGAAATAAAAAAAAACGTATAGGCAGAAATCCAAAAACAAAAGAACCTAAAATAATATCTGAACGTAATGTAATTTTATTTAAACCCTCAAAAGAATTTAAAGAATTTATTAATAGTCATGAGCAATAACATAAAAGAAAACAGCAAATACAAAACAATTAGTGAAGTTGCTAAAATTTTAAATCTTGTTAATAAAAGAAAAAAAAAATTTTCAACTCACACCTTACGTTTTTGGGAAAAAGAGTTTAAACAAGTTAAACCTAAAATATTTACTGGTAACAGAAGATACTACGATGAAAAAACAATTAATACTCTTAAGAAAATTAAATTTTTACTAAAAGATAAAGGAATGACTTTAAATGGTGCAAAAAAGGTTCTAAATTCTGAAGAATATAATATTGACGTATCGCACAATACCTCTATAAACCAAAAAAATATTATTAAATCTAAATTAAAAAAAATTAAAAATATAATAAAAACAATAGCAAGTTCGTAATGGCAAAAAAAACACATGTAAAAGTTAGACTTGTTCCAGAAGCAAAACCTGATAGTCCCTTTTTTTATTATGTAAAAAAACCAGCTGGAGGCGAGAAAGCAAAAGTTAAATTAAAAGCAAAAAAGTACAATCCAGCTACAAGAAAACATGAAGTTTTTATCGAAAAAAAACTTCCACCTCATAGCAAGTAATTTATTTTTTTTTTTTAAAGTTTCTTCTTTCAAAATCAATATAAGCATAGATCATGTTTTTCCAAATTTTATTGGTAATTTTTGGATCAATTTTATTTTTAATCGATTTTTTTTTTATATTACGAAGAATAAGATTAATTCTTTCTTGATCAACAATTTGATTTCTTCTCTCTTTGAGAGCCAGAACTTTTTTAACTAAGTTAGTTCTTTTTTTAATTATTTTGATTAATGAATTATCGAGTTTATCTAATTCCGATCTTATTTTATTGAGTTTTTCTTTCTTTAATGGCGACATTTATATATTTGGATAATTAAAAAATTATTATATTTATCCAAATATGTATAGCGAAAATCATAAAATAAATAGTCAAATTTCTTTTTGGTTAATCTCAATGTTTTGGATTATTTCAATAATGATTGTAGTTGGTGGATTAACAAGATTGACCGATTCTGGTCTTTCAATCACTCAATGGCAATTATTTTCTGGTTTCTTTCCACCTCTAAATAAATCAGATTGGATTATGTACTTTGATTTATATAAGGAAATACCTGAATTTAAACTTCAGAACTACGATATGACGATGCAAGAATTCAAAGTTATTTTTTGGTGGGAATGGGCACACAGATTTTTAGGGAGGCTAATAGGTATCTCATTTTTGATTCCTCTTATTTACTTCACTTTTAAGATAAAATTTTCAAAATTAATTAGCTTATATTTGATTTTTATTTTGATTTGTTTCCAAGGATTTATTGGATGGTACATGGTTAGTAGTGGTCTAGTAGATAGAGTAGATGTTAGTCATTTCAGATTATCTGTACATTTACTAATCGCCTTTATAATTTTATCGTTAATATTTTGGAACTATTTAAAAATTAAAGTTAAGACAAATTACAATAATACATTAGGTTGGTTTCTTCCTTTATCTTTTTTATTATTAGTATTTATACAAATATCAATAGGTGCATTTGTTTCTGGTATGGATGCTGGAAAAATTTATAATTCATGGCCTTTAATGGGAAATTCTTTTTTTCCTGATGATAATAGTTATAGTAATTTATTTAAAATGTCCGCTTTTAGTGATCCATCATTGGTGCAGTTTATTCATAGAAATTTGGCGTATTTGATTAGTTTTTTATTTTTTTTTATTTTTTTTAAAGTTTATAAAAACAAAATATCAAGTTTATATAAATCAGTTAATGTTTTAGGCTTTTTTATAATTTTACAGGTTTTATTAGGTATATTTACGTTATTATATGGTGCACAGATATTAGTTGCATCCATGCACCAAATAAGTTCAATTTTCTTAGTTGCCTCAAGTATTTATTTTTTATTTATAAATACTAAAACTAACTCACAGCTTTCAAGCTAGGTTTTCCAGACGCACCTAAAGCTTGATCAAGATCTGCAATTATGTCATCTGGATGTTCTATTCCAATTGACAATCTAACATATCCTGGAGTAACACCAGCAGCTAATAATTCTTCCTCAGTTAATTGACTATGCGTTGTTGTAGCTGGATGTATTGCTAAACTTCTAGCATCTCCGATATTTGCAACATGGTAAAACATTTTCAATGACTCAATGAATTTTTTACCAGCTTCTACGCCGCCTTTAACCTCAATACCTACGAGCGCTCCGTTGCCACCCTTCATATATTTTTTTGATCTTGCCGCTATTTCACCTTCGTGAAGGGTAGGATAGATAACTCTTTCAACATTCTTGTGTTTTTGTAAAAATGCAACAGCTTTTTCGGCATTTGAACAATGTTGTTTCATCCTCAAAGGAGCTGTTTCTAGTCCTTGAATTATTCCCCAAGCATTATCTGGTGCTAAAGGAGCTCCTAGATCTCTAAGAAGACATACTCTTGCTCTTACAGCAAATGAAACATTCGCGCCTGTTAGTTGTGGCACTACCTCGCCCCATTTTGCCCCACCATAACTAGCATCAGGCTCATTAAACAAAGGTTGTCTTTTTGGATCCTTTGTCCACTCAAAATTACCTCCATCTACTAAAGCTCCGCCAATAACTGTTCCGTGACCTCCAATGAATTTTGTAAGTGAGTGAACTACTACGGCAGCTCCATGTTCTAAGGGCTTACAAATTACTGGTGCCGCAGTATTATCCATTATTAGTGGAATATTATGCTTTCTACCTATGTCAGAAACTTCTTTAATTGGAAATACTCTCAAATAAGGATTAGGTAAAGTTTCTGCATAAAAACATCTTGTTTTATCATCAATTAATTTTTCAAAATTATTTGGATCTGATGGATCTGCATATCTACATTCTATACCTAATTTTTTTAGAGTATGTGTGAAAAGGTTTACAGTTCCTCCATATAAGTCAGTAGAACTAATAAAATTATCACCCGATTGACAAACATTCATAATTGCAAATGTTGATGCTGCTTGACCTGAACCAACGGTTACAGCTGCAAGACCACCTTCAAGAGCTGCAACTCTTTTTTCAAGTACGTCATTTGTTGGATTCATTATTCTTGTGTATATGTTTCCAAATTCTTTCAGTGCGAATAAATTTGCAGCATGATCTGTATCGTTAAATTGATACGATGTTGTTCTATAAAGTGGTACTGCTACAGCAGTAGTAGCTGGATCACTTCTGTAATCGCCACCATGTAGAGCGATTGTTTCTGGATTTTTATTTTTACTCATTTTTCCCCTTCTGTTTAAACTAATATTTAACTTTAATGGAAAATTACAATCAAGCTTAAATTTAACTTGATAATGGGGGATAATTAGTAGTTATAAACTTTTTTAACACTGTAAGAACTCTATCAGCCTCTTCTAATAACATCATGTGACCACAGTTATCAATTATGTCTATCTGACTACCTTCTATCAAAGATGCTAATTTCTTTCCTTCTTTAACAGGACACATTTTGTCATCAGTTGCTAAGATTGACAGTGTAGGACATTTAATTTTTTTTGCAGCTTCAAATCCATTTTTGTAGTTGTCGCAAGCTCTAAAATCAACACCTAAAGTATTCTGTATAGTACGCGATTTTGCTAACATTGTTCCAGTGTTAATATGATATAAACCGGGTACTGGGTGACCACCAAAATGTCCAGCAGGACCGTGAGCCCAGTCCATCATTAAATCTACTGCTTTTGGGTCATTGTTTTCTGCCAATGATAATAATTGAGGATTCATAGGTATTGCTCCTGCTCCTCCCATTAAACTTAAGGTCTTAATTTTATCAGGGTATCTTGAAGTGCATTCCACTGTAACTAAGCATCCTTGAGAGTGACCAACTAAAGAGGCCTCTTTATGTCCAACTGCATCAATTACTGCCGCTACCCAATCAGCCATTTCCTCAATCGACTTTAGACTCTCGCCTCCAGATAGACCGTGACCAGGTAAATCTATTGCTAAAGCGTTGTATCCATGAAATGCGAAGTATCGAGTTTGGAGAACCCATGTCATATGGGTTAGTCCACTTCCGTGAACAAATATAATTAAAGGTTTTTTTTTATCAAATGGTCTTCCTCCCGTTGAAGCATAAACCTCGCTATTATTTACTTTAAATTTCATTGATTAGATACAAGTCTTGGTTTTCTTGCAGCTCTAAAACCAACCTCGAAATCATTTTTTATATCCTCAATATCTTCAATACCAACAGACAATCTAATCATATCATGCGAAAGTCCAGCAAACTTTAAAGTTGCTTCATCCATTTGTGAATGAGTACCAGATGCAGGATGTATGACTAAAGTTCTAGTGTCTCCAACATTTGCAAGATGAGAAGCTAGCTTAACATTATTGATAAATGCTACACCTGCCTCTTTGCCACCTTTAATACCAAATGCTATCATTGAACCTCTTCCATTAGGTAAAAGTTTTTTTGCTAACTCATGGTCTGGGTGATCAGGAACACTTGGATGAGAAACCCATGCAACACTTTCATGATTCATTAAATATTTAACCATTTCTTCTGCGTTAGAACAATGTTTTTTCATTCTAACAGATAAAGTCTCAATACCTTGTAAAACGTTCCATGCATTTTGAGGACTTAAACACGGTCCAAAATCTCTCATGCCTTCAGCTCTAGCCTTCATAGTAAAAGCCGTAGGGCCAAATTCTTCAGCAAAAGACAAACCGTGATAACCTTCATATGGTTTTGTCATAGTTGGAAATTTGTCATTTTGCATCCAATCAAATTTTCCACCTTCAACTAATATTCCTGCCATTGAGGATCCATGTCCAGCCATCCATTTTGTTAGTGAGTGAATTACTATATCTGCACCATGTTCAAAAGGTTTACACAAATAAGGAGTTTGATAAGTTGCATCAACCATTAAAGGTATACCTGCATCATGTGCAATTTTAGCAATTTCAGGCATATTCATTATCTCATTACCTGGGTTGCCAACTAATTCTCCAAAAATTCCTTTAGTATTTTTTTGAATTGCTTTTTTAAAACCTTCTGTGTCTCTTGGCTTAACAAAAGTACATTTAATGCCAAATTTAGGTAACGTTAACCTAAATAAGTTTACAGTACCTCCATATAATTGTGATGATACAACTAAGTGATCACCCGCTTCACACAATGTCATTACAGCTAAAAATATTGCACTCATTCCTGAAGATGTAGCTAATGCAGCTGTACCACCTTCAAGTGAGGCAACTCTTTCTTCTAATACACCAACTGTTGGATTTGAAATTCTGCTATATATATGTCCACCTCTTTCTAAATTAAATAGAGCAGCAGCATGGTCAACATCATCAAACAAGTATGATGTAGTTTGGTAAATTGGTACCTGTCTTGAACCAGCATTTTTATGTGGCTGATAACCAGCATGCAAACTTAACGTATCGAATTTATAAGTATTTGGTTTTAATTCTTTTTTTTTATCACTCATTTGGCTCCTTTAATTATTAACTTTGAGAATTCCTTTTTAAAGAGGTCATTATTACTAATAAATGCCCATAATTCAATCAACCATTAAGTCCAAAAAAAATATAATAAATTGACAATATATGTAATTATAAGTATTAATCCCGCATTCATGACAAAATTTGTTAAAAAAGATGAGATAAATAGCGAGTGGTTTGAAATTGACGCTACAGGCGCTGTAGTGGGTAGACTTGCAACAGTTGTATCAAAAATCATAAGAGGCAAAAATAAAACAAAATACACACCTCACATGGATCATGGCGATTTTGTTGTTGTTAAAAATGTAGACCAAATAAAATTTACTGGAAACAAATTTCAAAACAAAAAGTACTATAGACATACTGGTTACCCTGGAGGAATAAAGGAAATAACGCCAGAAAAATTAAGTGAGAAAAAGCCCGGTGAAGTTTTAAAATTAGCTGTCAAAAGAATGTTACCATCTGGAGCACTAGCTAAAAAACAATTGTCAAAGCTTAAGATTTATTCTGGAGATGATCATCCTCATAGTGCACAAAATCCAAAAGTAATTGAAATCAGCAAACTTAATGAGAAAAATATAGTTAGAAATTAATATGGAAAATAATCAAACATCATCACCAAAGATAAAATTAGATTTTAAAGATAGCAAGTATGCTACAGGGAGAAGAAAAAAATCAGTTGCTAAAGTTTGGTTAAAAAAAGGTACAGGGAAATTCTATGTTAATGGAAAATCACTTGATGATTATTTTCCTAGAGAAAACCACAAAATGCAAATTTTAAGACCATTTGAAATAATAAATCAATCAACTGATTATGATGTTAGATCTAAAGTTGTTGGAGGGGGTCAAACCGGTCAAGCTGGTGCATTAGTACATGGTATTTCAAGGGCTCTACTTAAATTTGATGAAACACTAAAATCAACTCTACGTAAGGAAAAACTTACAACCAGAGACTCTAGATCTGTTGAGAGAAAAAAACCAGGTAGAGCAAAAGCAAGAAGAAGCTTTCAATTCTCTAAAAGATAATTTCTTTTTAATTTTCAACTGTTATATTAATTTATGCTTAAGAAAAATGTTCTTATTTGTGGAGCAACCGGATATATAGGATTGCAGTTAACAAAGCTCCTTTGTAAACACAAACATATAAATATAAAATATTTATGTGGTAGTTCATCGGTTGGAAAAAAAATTGATTTTTATGATAAGGATCTAAAGAAATTTAAACTACCAAAGATATCCAAGTTTAACAAAAAATACCTATCAGATGTAGATATTATATTTACAGCACTTCCAAATGGTGAAGCCCATTTTATATCAAAATATCTAAACAAAAATAATCTACTTATAGATCTTGCTGCAGATTTTAGACTCAATACTAAAAATGAATACGAAAAATGGTATAAAATTAAACATAGCGCATCAAATCTAATTAAAGATAGTATTTATTCTATTCCCGAAATAAGTGGGAAATTAATAAAAAAATTTAAAATTATATCTTGTCCTGGATGTTATCCAACTACGGTATTAATTCCACTAATCCCATTAATAAAAAAAAACCTAATTAACAACAAAACAATTATCATAGACTCTAAATCTGGTTATTCAGGAGCTGGAAGAGGCGTACATAAAAAATATAAAAATAAAAATCTATACGAGTCACTTAGTGCATATGGACTTGCAAATCATAGACATAATTCTGAAATTCAACAAGAATTAGATTTAAAAACTGGAAAAAAAAATAAATTTCATTTTACCCCACATCTAACACCAATGTTTAGAGGAATTTTAAGTACTATATATGTTGATATAAAAAAGGGTACTTCCCTAAGAAAAATTCAAAATGTTTTAATCAATCATTATAAGAGTCATAAGTTTGTGAAAATATCCAAAACAAATACATTTTTAAGCACTAACGATGTAATTAATACTAATAATTGTTTAATTTCAGTATGTAATAGCAAATATAAAGATAAAATAATAATATTGTCTGCAATAGATAATTTGATTAAAGGTGGTGGGGGACAAGCTGTGCAAAATATGAATTATTATTTTAAATTTAATGAGGGTGAAGGCCTAGATGTATAAAAAAATACTAATGATATTGTTTTTAATTATTTTATCACACTGTTCACTAAATCATCCTGTATCAATGTGGAAAATTGAAGATGAAAATACAAATTCAGATATTACAAAACTAAATTTTGAAAATAAAACTTCTTTCGATGAGTTTAAAAGTAATATAATTAAATATGGAGAACTAAGTGATTTTCCTAAATTAGATTAATGAAAATGAGTAAAAATATAAATATTGCTGTAATCGGTCTTGGTCAAATAGGATCATATGTTTACAACGAGTTAAATATTAAAAAAAAAGATATTGAAATTAAGACTGGAAAGAAAATAAAAGTTGTTGGGATCTCAGCTAAAAATAAAAACAAAAAAAGGAAATTTAAAATAAACAAAAAAATATTTTACTCAAATCCTTTAGATATTTTAAAAATAAAAAATCTTCATATAATAATCGAAGCAATCGGTTTATCAGATGGAATATCAAAGAAAGTTATTGAAACCGCTTTAAAAAATAAAATTCATGTTATTACACCAAATAAAGCACTCATATCTAAATATGGAGATAAGCTTGGTGAATTAGCTGAAAAAAATAAAGTAAATTTAGAATTCGAAGCATCTGTGGCTGGAGGTATACCAATAATTAGAACTATAAAAGAAGGTCTTGCAACTAATAAAATAACAAAAGTTTATGGAATTCTTAATGGCACATGCAATTATATTTTGTCCGAGATGGAAAAAACTAAAGATAGTTTTGTTAGTGTTTTAAAAAAAGCTCAGAACTTCGGTTATGCTGAACCTGGAAATCCTAAATTAGATTTAAATGGATATGATGCTTTGGCAAAAATAAAAATACTTTCTTCATTAGCATTTAATAAAAAAATTTCAAAATCAAATTGTTTGATGGAAGGTATCGAAAATATTGAATTTAAAGATATTGAAATAGCTAATCAGTTAAATTTTAGAATTAAATTACTTGGTATTACAGAAATTATTAAAAATAGTATTTTTGAGAGAGTTCATCCCTGCATGGTTAACAAAGATTCTTATATCGGAAATGTAAGTGGTGTGATGAATGCTGTAATTTTAAATGGATCGCCAATAGGAGAAAGTGTTTTACAAGGTGAAGGAGCGGGGCCTGGACCAACATCATCTGCGATAATGTCTGACCTGTTGTCTATTTTAAGAGGAAATATTAAATTTCCTTTTGGAATTACTAGAACAAAAAGACAAAAACCAAAAATTTTTAATAAAGATATTTCATCTAATTCACTCTATGTAAGACTAGAAGTTAAGGATAAACCAGGAGTTTTGTCATCTATTACAAAAATTTTTGCAAACCATAAAATTTCAATTCAAAGAATTATCCAGATACCAGATAGCAAAAAAAAAACGGCATCAATTGTAATTATTACACATGATGCAAATGAATTAAGCTCTCAAAAATGTATTAAATCTTTTAAATTAAATCGAGACATAATTAAAAATCCAGTATTAATAAGATTATTTTAATGGAACTTTATATCAAACTTTTTGAAGTTCTATTTCCAGTTTTTTTTATAGTAGGTATTGGTTATTTTCTTGGTAAAAAAAATCCAGATTTTGATACATCTTTTATAACAACTTACTCAGCTAATTTCGGAACGCCATCTATAGTAATATTTTCTATATCAGCTAGTGGTGTAACTTTTGCAATGTTCTCTGAGTATTTTTTATACGCTCTTATTCTTTTGACTTCTTTTTTGATCGTTGGATTAATTTTCCTATTATTAATGAAAAAAGATTATCTTAGAGAATTACCAACATTCTTTTTACCTAATACTGGTAATATGGGTATTCCAATATGTTTGTTTGCATATGGAAAACTTGGAATGGGAATAGCTGCAGCTATATCATCATTAGTTGTTTTATTGCATTTCACTCTCAATATCTTTCTTGCTAAAAGAGAATTCGATTTAAACGTAATAGTTAAAAGCCCATCATTTTATGCAATAATTGCAACAATCCTATTTCTATATTACGAAATACCTTTACCAATGTTTGTTTTGAATACTGTTATGCTTTTAGCTTACGGAATGATTGTAATGATTTTAATGTCTTTAGGTGTTTCTCTAACGCAAATGAAAGTTTTTTCATTTAAGGACGCTCTAATTACATCTACTGGACGAGTTATTATAGGTCCTTTAATAGGCTTTGCTCTGATATCTTTTTTTAATTTATCTGGCTTTGCAGCAGGTGTTTTACTAATACAATCATCGATGCCTAGTGCCATTCTTTGTTATTTAGTTGCTTCCATGTATTCGCCAAAGGAAATTGTAGATAATATTTCAAGTACAATTGTTGTTTCAACTTTGATGTCTTTAATAACAGTCCCAATAACTGTATTCTTTGCTTTAAAATACTTTAATTAAGAGCTATGCTTCTTTCATGAGGTCTGTAATACTCAATGCTTCCGCTTGGATGATTGTTCCTTTTATGGATGCTTTTGCAAAATATTTAAGCTCCTCTATGGACGTTTTGCAAATTACTTGGGCTAGATATTTTTTTACTGTTGTTTTTGCTCTTTTTATAATGTTTTTTTTTGATAGAAAATCTTTGGTTTGGAGTAAAAAACCTTTGCTCCAATTGATAAGAGGGTTGATTTTTGTCTTTTCCACTTATTTATTCTTTTATGCAATTTCTGAAATTTCATTACCAAAAGCACTTACATTAGCATTTGTTGCTCCTATATGTGTAACTGCAATGTCACCTTTTTTTCTAAATGAAAAAGTAGGTTTAAGAAGATGGACTGCTGTATCAATGGGATTTATAGGTACCTTAATTGTAATCAGACCAGGGTTTATAGAGATTAATTTAGCTACTTTAGCTGCCTTAGGAAATGGTATTTGCTATGGGTTTTACTTAATTATTACTCGAAAATTAAGCTCATCTGACAACTCTCTTTTGACTTTGTTATTTGCTGGAATAGTAGGGACTATAGTAATGACTTTCTTTATGCCAGGTGTCTGGATTCAACCGTCTAATAGTCAGTGGATCATGATGGCGTTAATTGGCTTTATAGCTGCAATTGCACATCTTTTTATAATTCTATCATTAAAATTAGCAGATGCCTCAAAATTGGCTCCTCTTGGGTATACCGAAATTATTACCAATATTTTGCTTAGTTATTATATATTTAATGAATTGCCAGATAATTGGACATATTTGGGACTTTTTATAATTGTTCTTTGCGGCTTATATATATCTAGGAGAGAATATTATTTATCTAAACTTTATAT
>CACMDZ010000010.1 GCA_902612575.1 uncultured Pelagibacteraceae bacterium
GTCCTCAAGGATCATTAAAGCAAAAAAATAATATAATTTTCTCAGAGTTTTTAACACAAGTGGACAATGGAAGAGTTGTTCAGGTTGAAATTCAAGGAAAAAATATAAAAGGTGTGATGTCAAATGGAGAAATGTTTAACACTTATGCACCTGATGATCCAAATTTAATTCAAAAATTGAGTGACAAGGGTGTTAGTATTTCTGCAAGCCCAATAGAAGAAAAAATGCCGTCATTATTTGGAATATTATTATCTTGGTTTCCTATGTTACTTTTAATTGCAGTATGGATTTTCTTTATGAGACAAATGCAAGGAGGAAAAGGTGGTGCAATGGGTTTCGGCAAATCAAAAGCGAAAATGATGAATGAGATAAAGGGTAAAGTAACTTTTAATGATGTGGCAGGAGTAGAAGAAGCAAAGGAAGAAGTCGAGGAAGTTGTAGAATTTTTAAAAGATCCAAAAAAATTTAGTCGACTTGGAGGAAAAATACCACGAGGATGCCTCTTAGTTGGGCCACCCGGGACTGGAAAAACCCTATTAGCAAGAGCGATAGCAGGAGAAGCAGGAGTTCCATTTTTTACTATATCTGGTTCAGATTTTGTCGAAATGTTTGTCGGTGTTGGAGCTTCTAGAGTAAGAGATATGTTTGAACAGGGAAAGAAACATTCTCCATGTATAATATTTATTGACGAAATTGATGCTGTTGGAAGAAGTAGAGGAGCAGGCCTTGGTGGTGGAAATGATGAAAGAGAACAAACACTTAATCAGTTATTGGTTGAAATGGACGGTTTTGATACTAATGAGGGTGTAATAATTATTGCAGCAACTAATAGACCAGATGTATTAGACCCAGCCCTTTTAAGACCAGGAAGATTTGATAGACAAGTAGTAGTCTCAAACCCAGATTTAATTGGAAGAGAAAAAATTTTAAAAGTGCACGCAAAAAAAATATCAATGGCGCCAGATGTTAATTTACGTACAGTTGCGAGAGGTACACCAGGTTTTTCTGGAGCAGATTTAGCAAATCTTGTTAATGAAGCCGCATTACTTGCAGCAAGAAAAAATAAAAGAATTGTAACTTATCAAGAGTTCGAAGAAGCAAAGGATAAAGTGATGATGGGGTCTGAGAGGAGATCAATGGTAATGTCAGAAGAGGAGAAAAGGTTAACTGCTTATCATGAGGCTGGACATGCAATTGTAACAATAAATGAAAAAGCTGCTTATCCTATACATAAAGCAACTATTATTCCAAGAGGTAGAGCTTTGGGAATGGTGATGCAATTACCAGAGAGAGATGAAGTTTCACAAACAAGAGAACAACTTCATGCTCAAATGGCTATAGCTATGGGCGGCAGAGTTGCAGAGGAAATAATTTTTGGTGAAGATAAAGTAACAACAGGAGCAGCTAGTGATATTGAACAAGCAACGAAAAGAGCAAGAGCTATGGTCATGAGAGCAGGATTAAGTAAAGAAATGGGCCCTGTCGCATATGGTGAAAACGAAGAAGAAGTATTTTTAGGAAGATCAGTTGCCAGACAACAAAATATGTCTGAAGAAACTGCAAGAAAAGTCGATAGTGAAATAAGAAAATTTGTTGATATGGGATACGATAGGGCAAGAAAGGTGTTAACAGAAAAAATTGATGATCTACACAAATTAGCGAAAGCTTTACTTACGTATGAAACTTTGACAGGGGAAGAGATAGAGGATTTAGTAAATAAAAATATATATCCAAAAAATAAAGAAGATCTCAAAGTTGAAGATGATGATCAAAGTTCAGCGCTTGGTTCAATGGGACTAAAACCAAAGATAGTGCACTAAGCACTAATGAATAAATATTACACTAGAGCGTGTAATTTTTATTTTGGTTCAGAATCTAAGAAAAAAATTAAAAAAAAACAGTCTATTTCTTTAAATGGAAACAATCTTATCTCTTTTGATAAATTAGAAATTATAAATAGAAAAAAAACCAAAATAATTAATATTAAAGATATTAAAAAACTCCCAAAAAATATAAAAATAAAAATTAATAAGGATTTAAAAAAAATCAAACAAAAGAAAACTTTTAAAAAATTAACTTTATCCGATATTCCAATTTATATGGGTATTGTCAATTTAACTCCAGATAGTTTTTCAGATGGTGGCAAATATAATAGTAAAAATTTAGCTTCAAAACATATTAATAACTTATTATCAAATGGAGCAAAAATAATTGATATCGGAGGAGAGTCCACAAGACCAGGAGCAAATGATATAAGCCCTTCTAAAGAGTGGGACAGAATTAAATCAGTTTTAAAAATTTTAAAAAATAAAAAGTGTTTTGTTTCATTGGATACAAGAAAAACTTTTGTAATGATGAAAGCTTCTAAAATAAAAGTTGATCTTATTAATGATGTATCTGGATTAGATTATGATATTGAAACTATAAATTTTTTAAAAAAAACAAAAAAGCCATTTGTTATTCATCATATGAAAGGAACACCAAAAAATATGCAAGTTAAACCATCATATAAAAATGTTTTACTTGATATATATGATTTTTTTGAAACAAAATTAAAATATATAAGAAAAAAGGGAATTAATCATAATAATATTATATTAGATCCAGGAATTGGATTTGGAAAAAATTTGAAACATAATATTACTCTTTTAAAAAATATTTCTATTTTTCATTCATTAGGACTTCCTATAATGTTGGGTTTATCGAGAAAAAGATTTATAAAGGATATTTCAAAAGAGAATGATACTAGAGAAAGACTTGGAGGCACAATATCATCCTGTATTCAATCATATTTACAAGGAGTTCAAATTTTAAGGATTCATGATGTTAAAGAAATTAATCAAGCATTTAAAGTATTTAAAGAATTACAAAATTAAATATGTTTAAAAAATATTTTGGCACGGATGGAATAAGAGGAAGAGTTAATGGTTCAAAAATTAATGGTGAAATGTTTTTTAAATTTGGATTAGCAGCAGGGACATATTTTAAAAATTTAAAAAAAAGTAAACAAACAGCAATTATTGCTAAGGATACAAGGTTATCTGGCTACACACTTGAGCCAGCTTTGGTATCTGGATTGGCCTCAGCAGGTATGCATATTTATACATTAGGACCACTACCAACCAATGGTTTAGCAATGTTAACAAAAAAAATGAGAGCAAATATGGGGATAATGATTACAGCATCTCATAATCCATACTATGATAATGGTTTAAAGCTGTTTGGACCAGATGGGCTTAAATTATCTGATAGAATTGAAAAAAAAATTGAAAAGTTAATTGACTCAAAGATTGCAAAAAATCTCTCAAGACCAATTGAATTAGGAAGAGTTAAAAGATTAGAAGATGCAAACAGTAACTACATAAAAATTTTAAAACAAAATTTTCCTCCTTCATTTAGTTTAAAAGGTATCAAAATAGCTTTAGATTGTGCCAATGGCGCAAGTTATAAGGCTGGTCCTAAACTGTTTACATCATTAGGAGCCAAAGTGTTTAAATTTGGTGCTTCTCCAAATGGATTAAATATAAATCTTAAATCTGGATCAACTTATCCAAAAAAAATTTGTCAAATGACAATAAAAAAAAAGGCTCATATAGGTATAGCTCTTGATGGTGACGCAGATAGAATTATTGTATGTGATGAAAAAGGTAGAATTATTGATGGAGATAAAATTCTTGCAATGTTAGGTGAGAGATGGAAAAGAAAAAAGATTTTAAAAGGTGGAGTTATTGGAACATTAATGTCAAATTATGGTTTAGAGGAATTTTTTAAAAAAAATAGGATAAAATTTTTCAGATCAGATGTAGGAGATCGATATGTTAAAGAAAAAATGAAAAAAAATAAATTTAATCTAGGAGGAGAACAATCAGGCCATATAATTCTTGGGAAGTTCGCAACCACGGGAGATGGATTATTGGTTGCCTTAGAAATCCTTTTTTCTCTAAGAAAAAGAAAAAAAGCAAGTGAACTTTTTAATAAATTTAATCCCACTCCTCAAATATTAGAAAATGTGGATGTAAAAGATAAATCAATCATTGATAGTCCAAAATGTAAAAAAGCGATTTCAGTTGCAAATAAAATTATAAAAAATAAGGGTAGAATACTTGTTAGAAAGTCTGGTACCGAACCAAAAATTAGAATTATGAGCGAGTCGAAAGATTCTAGTTTAAATAAATTATGTATTAATATAATTAAAAAATCTATTCAGTAAATTGAAAATAAATTCTAAAATATTAATAATTGCAGGGTCAGACTCTTCTGGTGGAGCAGGCATCCAAGCAGATATCAAATCTGTTACCTCGCTTGGTTCTTATGCAATGACAGCAATTACAGCGGTTACGGCACAAAATACCAAAGGTGTAAAATCAATAATACCAATACCAATTAAAGAGATTTCAAACCAGATTGAATTTACCTCTAAAGATATAAAACCGGATTCAGTAAAGATTGGAATGTTATATTCCTCACAAGTTATTGAATCAGTATTAAAATCAATAAAAAAATTAAAATTAAAAAAAATAATATTAGATCCTGTAATGGTAGCCAAAGGTGGCACTAAGCTTATAGATGACAGAGCAGTTTTAGATTTAAAAAAAAAACTAATTAATAAAGTGGATTTAATTACACCAAATATTCCTGAAGCAGAAATACTAACGGCAATGAAGATCAAATCTATGCATGATATGAAAAACGCTGCTTATAAAATATTAGATTTAGGTGTAAAAAATGTTTTAATTAAAGGTGGTCATTTACGCTCTAAAATTTTGAAAGATGTTTTTGTAAACAAGAAAGAAATTGTAATATTTACTAATAAAAAAATTAAAACAAAAAATACTCATGGAACTGGATGTACATTATCAAGTGCAATTGCAACATATTATGGATGTGGAAAAACATTAAAGAAATCTTGTGAGTTAGGCATTAGGTATGTAAATAATGCTATAAAGACAAGACCAAACTTTGGAAAAGGAAATGGACCAATTAACCATTTAAATAGTTTTATTATAGAAAAGAAATTTAGATGAAAAATGTAGTTGTTGTCGGTTCTCAATGGGGAGATGAAGGAAAAGGAAAAATAGTTGACTGGTTGTCTAGTGAAGCTGATGTGGTTGTTAGATTTCAAGGTGGCCATAATGCAGGTCATACGTTAGTCATAGACGGAGTTACTTATAAATTAAGACTATTACCATCTGGCATTGTGAGAAAAAATAAAATTTCTATTATAGGAAACGGAGTTGTTGTCGACCCATGGGCTTTGCTTGATGAAATTAAAGAAGCCAAATCTAAAGGTGTACAAATAAATGATAGCAATTTGATATTATCTGAATCGGCAACTTTAATTTTACCATTTCATAAAGAGATGGATGAAATTAGAGAGGACTCTGCAGGTAATTCTAAAATTGGAACTACAAGAAGAGGAATTGGACCAGCTTATGAAGATAAAGTAGGAAGAAGATCTATAAGAGTAATGGATCTAGCATCAAAAAAAAATCTTGAAAAAAGATTAACCTTAGTACTTGAACATCATAACGCAATACGCAAGGGATTAGGTAAATCTCTATATGAGAAAAAAAAATTAGTTGAAGAATTAGTAAAAATAGCACCAAATATTTTAAAGTATTCCGCACCTGTTTGGAGAAAAATAGATCAATTTAAATCAGAAAATAAGAAAATTTTATTCGAGGGTGCTCAAGGTATATTACTTGATGTTGATCACGGAACTTACCCATATGTAACTTCATCAAATACAGTTGCAGCTTCTGCAGCAACAGGATCTGGATGTGGCCCCAATTCGATAAATTTTGTTTTAGGTATAACAAAGGCATATACAACAAGAGTAGGTGAAGGGCCTTTCCCAACTGAACTTACAAATGATGTTGGCAATCATTTAGGAGAAAAGGGACATGAATTTGGAACAGTAACTAGCAGAAAAAGAAGGTGTGGCTGGTTTGATGGAGTTTTAGTAAGGCAAACCATAAAGATTTCAGGCATTGATGGTATAGCATTAACCAAGTTAGATGTTTTAGATGAACTTGATGAAATTAATGTTTGTGTAGCATACGATCTTAACGGAAAAGAAATAGATTATTTTCCAGCCGCGGTAGAGGATCAATTAAATGTTAAACCAGTTTATAAAAAATTTAAAGGTTGGAAATCTAAAACCCAGGGAATTAAAAAATTTGAAAATTTACCTAAGAATGCCAAGATTTATATAAAAGCAATTGAGGAGTTTATTGAAACAAAAATATCAAGTATCTCAACAAGTCCTGAGCGAGAAGATACTATTCTTTTAATAGATCCGTTTAATTAGCAGGTAATAAATTTTTTGATTTAGCAGAGTTCAGCATATGCTTCTGTAATTTTTCAAATGCTTTATTTTCAATTTGTCTAACTCTTTCTCTGCTTATTTTATATTTTTTGCTAAGCTCATCTAAAGTTGTTGGTTCATCAGTTAGCCTTCTTGAATATAGGATTTTTTTCTCTCTGTCATTTAATACTTTAATTGAGTCTTGAAGTAAGTCTTTTCTTAGCTCCATTTCATCATTTTGAGCAATTTTTAATTCATGATCCATATCATTATCTACTACCCAGTCTTGCCACTCATCACCATCCTCACCAATGGGTGCATTTAAAGATTGTTCTTTACCGGAAAGTCTTCTATTCATGGAAATTACTTCATCTTCACTTACTGAGAGTCTTTTTGCAATATCTTCAACATGTTCTTTTTTAAGATCTCCTTCTGATCTAGGGGCTATTTGATTTTTTATTTTTTTTAAATTAAAAAATAGTTTTTTTTGAGCAGTTGTTGTACCTATTTTTACTAAACTCCATGATCTTAAAATATATTCTTGTATTGAAGCTTTTATCCACCACATTGCATACGTAGCAAGTCTGAAGCCTTTCTCTGGTTCAAATTTCTTTACTGCTTGCATTAGTCCCACATTTCCTTCAGATATCATTTCATTTAGAGGCAAACCATAGCCTTTGTAACCCATAGCGATCTTTGCAACCAACCTAAGATGGCTAGTTACTAACTTTTCGGCTGATTTCACATTTCCTGTTGACTGCCAATTTTTGGCTAACATATATTCTTCCTCAGCTGCGAGCATAGGAAATTTCTTTATCTGCGAAAGGTATGCAGCTAACCCACCTTCATTTGAAAGTGCAGGTAAATTGTAGTTATTGTTATTCATTCGAAGTATTTATTTAATAAATAAATAAAATTTTACAATGTTTTTATTTATTGATTTTTCTTAGTTTTTTAAGAATTTTTTCCAAGTCATAAGGTAATTTTGATGAAAATTCTAGCCATCGATTATTTTTTGGATGCTTAAAACCGAGTGTTTTAGCGTGTAGAAATTGTCTATCAAGAGAAACTAGGCACTTCTCAAGTTCAGTATTTATATTAATGAATTTTTTAAATTTTTTCTTATATTTTTTATCACCTAAAATATTATTTCCTTTGTTAGACAAGTGAACTCTTATCTGATGAGTTCTACCTGTTTCTAATTTACACTCAATAAGACTTAATGTTGGTACATCATCATTTTCAAATATTTTTAAAGTTTTGTAGTTCGTTATAGCTTTTTTACCTTTATTTAAAGAGACCTCCATCATTTGTCTGTTCTTTGAACTTCTTGTAATAAATGTTTCAATTTTTCCATTTTGGGGTCTTATTTTGCCCCAGACTAAAGCCTGGTAAACTCTTGTAATAGAATGCTCAGAAAACTGATTAGATAAATTTTCATGGGATACATTATTTTTAGCAACTACAATTAATCCAGATGTCTCTTTATCTATCCTATGAACAATGCCTGGTCTTAATTCGTTTCCAATATTTGATAAATTATTACCAGTATAATTAATTAAGGCATTTACAATTGTATTGTCATAATTTCCTGGTCCAGGATGCATTGAAATTCCAGCTGATTTATTTAATACAATCAAATCTTCATCCTCATGAATTATTTCAAGTGGATAATTAAATGGTGTAAGTCTTTCTTTTTTTGGTTCAACAATTTCAAAAAATATTTCATCATCTACTTTAACTTTTCTAGATGGGTCAGTAACAATTATATTGTTTATTTTTAAGTTATTTTCTAAAATTAAAACTTTTACTCTTGATCTACTTAATTTATTGTTCTGATTTGATAACAAAACGTCAATTCTTAAATTATTTTCTTTATTTTTAACTTTTATATTTATATTACTTTTCATGTTATTATAATTATACAATATGCGCTTGTAGCTCAACTGGATAGAGCGCCAGATTTCGGCTCTGGAGGTTCAGGGTTCGACTCCTTGCGGGCGCACCATTACTCTCCCATGTTAATTAATGTACCCCTATTTTTTGCAGCATTAAATGAATAATAAAATAAAATTATTGAAAGTGTGAAATATAAAGCGTTCCAAATGAAAGCATTATAAATATTTTCAATATCTACAGTTTGGTTAATCAAGATATTTCTAGCTTCCTCAAATATATATACTAACGGTAAAATATAAGCTATTTTTTGAAATACTTCTGGAAGAGTTTCTATAGGGTAATAAATACATCCAAATGGCGCAAGTAAAAACATTGTCGACCATGCTATATTCTCAAATGATGGGCCAAATCTAAGTAATCCTGAAGAAACTAAAATTCCTAGCGTAATCCCAAAAATATAAAGACTAAGAAATAGAAAAAACAAAAATATTCCTAACTCTAAGATTGAAATTCCAAATAATGGGGAAGTTAGCAAGACTGCTGGAACTAGACCAATTAAAGATCTTATTAAGGCTGTTATAACAAGTGAAGTTAAAATTTCACCAATCTTCATAGGCGCTATAAAAAGATTGGTAAAATTTCTACTCCAAATCTCCTCTAAAAAAAGCATATTAAAACCAATACTTGTTCGGAACAAAAAATCGTAGAGTATTGCACAAGTCAAAATCACACCGACTGCATTGTTGTAATAAGTTGTGTGTGTAGCAAAAAAATTTGAGATAAATCCCCAAAGAGTAATTTGAATAGTTGGCCAGTACACTAAATCTAAGATTCTAGGAAATGATCTAGTTATAAGATAAAAATGTCTTAAAAATAAACCATATATTCTAGTTAAACTCACTTTGGCTCCTTGAGAGTTTTAAGAAAACTTCTTCTAGATTTGTTCTTCCGTGCTTAGTAATCAAATCATCAGGCGTACCCTGGTCTATAATCTCTCCATTTTTCATCATTAGCACTGATTTACACAATCGTGTAACTTCACTCATATTATGAGAGGCTAAAAGTACTGAGATTTTTTTTTCTTTTTTATATTCCTCTAAAAAAGTTCTAACAAAATCACCCACCTCTGGGTCTAAAGATGCTGTTGGCTCGTCAAGCAAAAGTACCCTTGGTTCATTAATTAATGCTTTTGCTAAACTTACTCTATTTTTCTGACCAGAGGATAATTCACCAGTAATACTATCCAATAATTCTTCTATTCTCAATTTTTCTGAAAGATATTCAATTCTCTCCTTAATATTTTGGACTTTATAAAGTTTAGCATAAACATTTAGATTTTGCTTTACAGTAAGCTTTTTTGGTAATTCAATATATGGAGATATAAAATTAATCATTTCGAGTATTTCAATTCTATGATTTTCAAGTTTAAGATTATTAATCAATATTTGTCCGCTTGTAGGTTTTAGTAAACCAAGCAACATTCCAATAGTTGTAGTTTTACCTGAGCCATTTGGTCCAAGCAAACCTAGAATTTCATTTTCTTGAACATTAAAAGAAATACCTTTCACAGCTTCCTTTTTTCCATAATTTTTTTTTATATTTTTTACTTCAATTAAATTTTTCATTTTTTCGATGCCCTCAAAAGTCTATCGTTAATTGCCTCACCAATTTGAACATTTGGTATTTTCTCAACCGCAATTTTTTTATATCTATTTTTTTTTATTTTTCTTAATGTTTTGTATAAATTTTTTGCTGCCTCTTTTAAATTTTTAGTTTTACTTAAATAAAAATAATTTTTATTATTTTTTTTTCTTTTTTTTATCAAAATAAAAGCTTCATCATCATTATTTTTTTTGACATTTAGTCTCATAGGGATTCCAGGAGAATAATGCAATTTACTGCTACCTGGCATTTTTATATTTACTTCTCTTTTTTGGTTATTTTTTGACGATTTGATAAATTTATAAATTGTTTTACTGTCTATACCTCCCAATCTTAGAATATTAGGCTTACCGACAAGATTTATTATAGTAGACTCCAAACCTACTTTTGAAGAACCTCCTTCTAAAACAAATTTTATTTTATTCCCAAACTCATCAATTACATCTTGTTTTGAAACCGGACTAATACTTGATGAAATATTTGCACTCGGAGCTGCTAGAGGATAATCAATTTCTTTTAATATCTTTCTGGTTAAATGATGACTTGGAAATCTTACTGCTACCAAATTTGAGTTATTTGTGACTATTTTTGAAATTTTACTTGTCTTTTTAAGTTTCAAAACAAACGAAATTGCTCCTGGGCAAAATTTTTTGTAAAGCCTCATGAAAACACTATTTAATTCACAATCCTTTTTTAATTGATTGATATTATAATAGTGAACAATTAAAGGATTGCTACTGGGCCTTTTTTTTAACTTAAATATTTTTGATACAGCCTTTTTTGAGTAGGCATTTGCAGCCAACCCATAAACAGTTTCGGTAGGGATTGCTACACATTCATCATTATTCAAATATTTTATTGTTTTTTTGATATTTGAATCGTCAATTTTCATATAATATTACCAACTAATATATGAATGAAAAAAATTTGCTAGATGATATTACATCAAAATCTTTAAATGAGCTTACGGATTTAGCTGATAAAATTATTAAAAATTTGGAAAATGAAATAAATTTAGAAAACAAATCAGAGGACTATGCAAATTTGATTAAAATAAATAAACTTATAGAAAAAAAATTTCAAAAAAAATTTAAAGAAATATCAGAAAAATCAAATTCAAAAATCAAAGAGATAAAATCAAAGAAAGATGGAAAAAAAACTAAATAGAATTGTTAAAAAAACTAACGATTATCTTTATCGATATTTTTCTAAAGAAAAAAATACAGATCTAATCAAACCGATGTTGTATGGACTTCTTCCTGGAGGAAAAAAAATAAGATCAAAAATATTATTTGATGTTGGTTCAATATTTAAAACAAATAAAAAAAATATCTTGCAAGTAGCTGCTGCAGTAGAATGTATTCATGCTTATTCACTCATTCATGATGATTTACCCTGTATGGATAATGATAATTTAAGGAGAGGAAAGTTGACGACCCATAAAAAATTTAGTGAGTCCACAGCAATACTTGCTGGTAATTCTTTACTTACAATAGCTTTCCAAATTTTGAGCCAGAAAAAATTAAATTTAAGTGAAAAGAAGAAAATAAAATTAATAAACTTACTATCAGAGAGTTCTGGTCATTCTGGTATAGCTGGAGGTCAATATCTAGATTTAAGTTATGAAAAAACAAAAAAAAATAAAAGACAAATTATTGATATGCAAATTAAGAAAACTGGTAAGCTTTTTAGTTTTTGTTGCGTGGCACCAATTATTATGTCAGATAAAATAAAATATTTAGGAACGTTTAATAAAATTGGTAATGAAATAGGCCTATTGTTCCAAATTGCTGATGATTTAATAGATTTAAAGGGAAAAACATCAAGCGTTGGAAAAAAAACTAGAAAAGATTTAAAAATGGGAAAAGCTACTTTAATAAGTTTACTAGGTACTAAAAATACTATTAAATATGCAAATGAACTGAAATTAAATATATTCAAAAGTTTAAATAAATTTGGAAAAAAAAGTAGAGATCTAAAAGAAACCATAAATTATATTTTAAGTAGAACAAAATGAGCAGTAATTACAAATTTTTAAACAATGTCAATTTTCCAAGTGATATCAGAAAATTATCTCAATCTGAGATAAAAGTTTTGGCTGACGAGGTCAGGCAAGAATTAATTGATGTTGTTTCAGAAACTGGTGGACACCTAGGAGCTGGTCTTGGAGTTGTAGAGCTCACTGTGGTTTTGCATTATATATTTAATACTCCACATGATAAATTAATTTGGGATGTTGGGCACCAAACTTATCCTCATAAAATATTAACTGGTAGGAAAAATAAAATTAGAACACTAAGAAAAGGGAGGGGATTGTCTGGTTTTACAAAAAGATCAGAAAGCGAGTATGATCCTTTCGGCGCTGCTCATAGTTCAACTTCTATATCTTCGGCACTAGGGATGGCTGTTGCTAATAAATTGTCAAATAAATCTGATAATGTAATCGCAGTCATAGGTGATGGAGCGATAAGTGCTGGTATGGCATATGAGGCAATGAACAACGCAGGAGAAAGTAAGACAAAAATGATAGTCGTTTTAAACGACAATGACATGTCAATTGCAAAACCTGTTGGAGCTATGAGAAAGTATCTTGCAAAAATTCTGTCTGGTAAGATTTATTTTAGTTTTAGAGAGACATTAAAATTAATCATATCTGCCTTCTCAAAAAGATTTAAAAACAAAGCAGGAAAAGCAGAGGATTTTTTAAGATCTGCAGTTACTGGTGGTACTTTATTTAATTCCATGGGATTTTATTACATTGGGCCAATAGATGGACATGATATTGATACAATGGTTTCTGTATTTAAAAATGCAAAAGAAATTAATTATGATGGTCCAATTTTAGTTCATGTAAAAACTGAAAAAGGAAAAGGTTATAAATTCGCAGAAAAATCTGAAGATAAATTCCATGGAGTTTCAAAATTTAATGTAAAAACAGGAGAGCAGATAAAGTCTTCATCTAATGCACCATCATATACAAAAGTATTTGCTAACACCTTAATCAAGCATGCTGAAAAGGATAGTAAAGTTGTTGGTATAACAGCAGCGATGCCATCAGGAACAGGTATGGATTTATTTGGAAAAAAATTTCCTAATAGAATGTTTGATGTTGGAATAGCAGAACAGCACGCAGTAACTTTTGCCGCTGGAATGGCTACAGAGGGATTTAAACCATATGCAGCAATATACTCAACTTTTCTTCAAAGAGCTTATGATCAAGTTGTTCATGATGTTGCAATTCAATCCCTGCCAGTAAGATTTGCAATTGATAGAGCTGGACTAGTTGGTGCTGATGGACCAACACATGCAGGCTCGTTTGATATAACATACTTATCAACACTACCAAATTTTGTAGTAATGGCGGCTAGCGATGAAGCCGAACTTGTAAGAATGATCAATACCTCAATAGATATTAATGATAGACCCTCAGCTTTTAGATATCCAAGAGGAAATGGTCTAGGGATTGAATTACCAGAAATAAATGAAAAAATTGAGTTGGGTAAAGGAAAAATTATTAAAACTGGAAAAAAAGTTGTAATTTTAAATTTTGGTGCAAGACTTCATGAGTGTATTTTAGCATCTGAAAATTTATCTAAAAAAGGAATTAATATTTCTATAATTGATGCAAGATTTGCAAAACCTTTAGATGAAAATTTAATCTGGCAAATTGCTACAGAGCATGAGGTTTTAATCACAATAGAGGAGGGCTCTATTGGCGGATTTGGATCTCATGTTAGTCAGTTTCTCAGTGAAAAAAATCTTCTAGATAGCAATTTAAAATTTAGATCAATGATATTACCTGACAGATTTATAGATCATGATAAACCTGAGTTAATGTATAAATTTGCAAATCTTGACTCAATTGGAATTGAAAATAAGATTTTAGATACATTAAATTCAAAAGTTTTAATAAAAAAATCTAATTAAATTTTGTTTTGAGCAGTGTTCATTAAATAGTGATCAAGTATAACACAATGCATCATAGCTTCTCCTATAGGAACCGCTCTGATTCCTACACAAGGGTCATGTCTACCTTTAACAGATATTGTTGTATTCTTACCAAATTTATCAATTGTTTTTCTAGATGATAAAATCGATGATGTTGGTTTTACAGCAAATGAAATTTTTATTTCTTGCCCTGTTGAAATACCTCCCAAAATTCCACCAGCATTATTTGATTTAAAACTAGTTTTACCTTTTCTTTGTAAAATCTCATCAGAGTTTTCTTCCCCAGTTAGCATAGCTGAATTCATTCCTGATCCAATATTTACCCCCTTTACAGCATTAATGCTCATCATCGCAGATGCTAAATCCATATCTAATTTGGAATATATTGGCGCTCCAAGTCCTAAAGGCACTCCTCTTGCTCTTATCTCAATTATTGCTCCACAAGATGAACCAGCTTTTCTTATGCTGAGTAAATATTTTTCCCAGAGCTTAATTACAGATTTGTCAGGACAAAAAAATGGATTTTTAGATATAGTTTTGTCTTTCCATTTGTTTATATCACACCCTAAAATTCCTAATTGTATAACTGCACCTACTGCTTGATATTTAGCGCCAATCTTATTTTTCAAAACTACTTTTGCAATTGCCCCTGCTGCAACTCTTGCTGCAGTCTCACGGGCTGATTGTCTTCCACCTCCTCTATAATCCCTAATTCCATACTTTTTAAAATAAGTGTAATCTGCATGTCCTGGTCGAAATTTGTTCTTTATTGTCTCATAATCTCTAGATCTCATGTCTTTGTTATAAATTATTAAAGATATCGGAGTTCCAGTAGTTTTTCCCTCAAAAACACCAGATAAAATATTAATTTTGTCATCCTCTTTTCTTTGTGTTGTGAATTTAGATTGACCTGGTTTTCGTTTATTAAGTTCTTTTTGAATATCACTTTCCTTTATTGGAACATTTGGTGGGCATCCGTCTACAACACACCCAATTGCAGGACCATGAGACTCTCCCCAAGTAGTAAATCTAAATAACTTTCCAAAAGTATTAAATGACATTATCTTAATGTATAAATTATTTTTTAAAAATTATGAACGAAAAAAACTCACTTGGATTAAATCTTTGCTTTAAAAATCATAATAACCCAATAAAACTTTTTGAAGAATGGTTCAATAAAGCAAAAAAAACTGAAATAAATGACCCAAATGCGTTTGCTGTAGGGACTGTTAATAAAAAAGGATTTCCAACAGTCAGAATGGTTCTTCTTAAAGATTTTGATAAAAATGGTTTTGTTTTTTATACAAATTTAAAAAGTGATAAAAGTAAAGCCATTAAAAATTCTTCAAAAATTTCCATGTGTTTTCATTGGAAAAGCCTACAAAGACAAATTAGGGTAGTTGGTATTGCATCTAAAGTTTCAAAAAAAGAAGCTGATGATTATTATAAATCAAGAGCATATGGAAGTAGAATTGGTGCCTGGGCTTCACAGCAGAGTAGCATTTTAAAAAAAAGAGATGATTTATATAAATCTATAAAAGAATTTAAAAAAAAATTCCCAAATCAAAAAAAAGTACCACGACCAGAATACTGGTCAGGCTGGAGAATAAAACCTAAAGAAATAGAATTCTGGCTTGATGGTCAAAATCGAATTCATGAAAGATTGAAATACATTAGAAAAACTAAAAGTTGGAAAAAAGTATTGCTAAGCCCTTAGAAATTTCTCTCTATACTAAAAGATGTTAAATTTTTAAGCACATTTTTTTCATCAGACTCCTCAAATACACTTAAAGAATTAGAAGCTAAATTTATATAATGCTCTGCTTTTTTATAACACTCATTAATTATGTTATTTTTTTTTATTAGATTTAGAACATATTCTAAATCTTTCTTTTCACGAATTTGTTTTTCAAATAAAGATTTTAATTTTTCTTTTTCAACATCATCTAATTTTTGATAAAGTAGAATTATAGGTAAAGTTACTTTTCCCTCATAAAAATCATTACCAATGTTTTTTCCAAATAATTTTAATTCAGAATTATAATCCAATGTGTCATCTGCAATTTGAAATGTGAGACCTAGGTTTTTTCCATAAAATTCTAAAGCATTTTTAAATTTTAAATCTTTTTCTGAAATAATCGCACCAACTTTAGTAGCTGCTGCAAATAATGATGCAGTCTTTGAGGAAATAATATTAAGATATGTCTCCTCTAACATGTCTATTTCTTTATTATGTTGCAATTGCAGAACTTCACCTTGAGCAATTTCTGATGATGTATTAGCCAAAAGTTTAAGTAATTCTAAATTTCCATCTTCAACCATCATTTCAAAACATTTGCTTAAGAGATAATCACCTACTAAAATTGATGAGTGATTTCCCCAGATCTTATTTAAGGTCTTTTTTCCTCTTCTGATTTTAGAGTTATCAATTACATCATCGTGCATTAAAGTTGCTGCATGGATTAATTCAACACATGCAGCCAGATTAACATCTCTTAATCCTTTCTCGTATCCACAAATTTTTGAGCATTGCAATGTTAATAGAGCTCTAAGTCTTTTACCTCCAGTGCTTAAATGATATTTTGTCATCTTTTGAACTAACTCAACTTTACTTGCTAATCTGGAAATAATTTTTTCTTCAACTAGAATCAACTTATCTTCAACTGAGTTTTTTAAGTCAGTATAAGAATTATTAATTTGTTTTTTAAGCTGTATTACAGTTCCCATGTTTTAAAACTATTATATACAAATTATTAATATACTTATCAATTGACGCACCTTATTCTTTAATTATAACTAGGGTTTATAATATATTTAAAAAACTTATAAAAATTTTAATGTTTTCATTTTTAAAAAAAAAAAAAATAATTAGCCATCTTAAACTATCAGGCGTTATAGGAAATGTTGGAAAATTTAGACAAGGAATAGATTATTCAAGCCAGGAAGAAATAATTAAAAAAGCTTTCTCACTTAAAAAAGCATTAGTAGTAGCAATTACAATAAACTCACCAGGAGGATCTCCAGTTCAATCACATCTTATATATAAACTTATTAAGGAACAATCAAAAAAAACAAAAAAAAAAGTGATTGTCTTTGCTGAAGATGTGGCTGCATCCGGTGGATACCTGATCGCTTGTGCTGGTGATGAGATATATGCAAACTCAAGTTCGATAATAGGATCAATTGGCGTTATTTCTGCATCATTCGGATTTAAAAACTTAATAGAAAAAATTGGAGTTCAAAGAAGAGTATATACAGCAGGAAAGAATAAAAGTACTTTAGACCCTTTTCTTGATGAAAAAGAAGAGGATATAAATCGGTTAAAAAATATTCAATTAGAAATTCATCAGGACTTTATTGATGTCGTTGAGGAGAGTAGAAAAGAAAAACTAAACAAAAACTCTGGTATTGAACTTTTTTCAGGTGAGTTTTGGGCTGGAAAAAAAGCAAAAGAATTAGGTTTGATAGATGGTTTGGGTAATGCAGAGCAAATATTAAGAGAAAAATTTGGAGATCAAATTGAGATTAAGAAGTTTGAAAAATCTAAGGGATGGTTGTCAAAAAAATTATCATCCTCAGAAAATTATGCTGAGAAGATTTTAAGTGTGTTAGAGGAGAGATCAATCTGGCAAAGATATGGCCTCTAAAATAAAAAAAAATAATTTTTCTTTTCAAGATACAATTTTTAATTTGCAAAAATTTTGGGCAAAAAAAGGTTGTGTAATATTACAACCGTACGATCTAGAGGTAGGAGCTGGAACTTTTCATCCTGCAACCACTCTTAGATCTCTAGGCACAAAACCATGGAAAACTGCATATGTCCAACCATCACGTAGACCTACTGATGGACGATATGGAGACAATCCAAATAGATTACAACATTATTATCAATTTCAAGTTTTAATAAAACCTTCTCCAAAAGATATTAAAAAAATGTATTTAAATAGTTTAAATTCGATTGGAATTAATCATGAAGATCATGATATTAGATTTGTAGAAGATGACTGGGAAAGCCCTACTTTAGGAGCCGCAGGCCTTGGATGGGAAGTTTGGTGTGATGGAATGGAAGTTACACAATTTACTTATTTTCAACAAATGGCTGGTATTGAATGTAATCCTGTGTCTGTAGAAATTACTTATGGTTTGGAAAGATTGTGTATGTTTATTCAAGATAAAAAAAATGTTTTTGATTTGAATTGGAATAATGAGGGCATCTTATACAGGGATGTTTTTCATCAATCAGAAAAAGAATTTTCAGCTTATAATTTTGAATATGCCAATACTGATAATTTATTTAAAATATTTGATATGCTTGAAGAAGAAACAAAATTATTAGTTGAAAAAAAGATTTCACTTCCAGCATACGATCAATGTTTAAAATGTAGCCATGTATTTAATATTCTTGATGCTAGAGGGGTGATTAGTGTAGCACAAAGGGCTGAATATATTGCAAGGATAAGGGAACTAACTAAATCAATTGGGAAAGTTTGGATTGAAAGCCAAAGTTAATGTCAGAATTATTTGTAGAGCTATTTAGTGAGGAAATTCCTGCAAAGCTTCAAATTAATGCAAGGAATGAATTAAAAAAAAATGTTAAAAATTTTTTTATTGATAACCAAATTAAATTTAACGAAAATTTCAACGTTTATTCAACACCAAATAGACTAGTTCTCCATATTGATAAAATCCCTAATGAAATTAAACTTAACTCGAAAGAAATAAGAGGTCCAAATGTTAATGCTCCTGAAAAAGCTTTAGAGGGATTTATTAGATCAAACAATACAACATTAGAAAAAATCTTTAAAAAAAGTACTGATAAAGGTGAATTCTACTTTTTTAAAAAAGAGTCTAGAAAAATAAAAGTTTCAGATTTATTAGAAAAAAATTTAAGTGAAATCTTAACAAAGATAACTTGGAATAAATCAATGAAATGGGCAAATTATGATCTTTACTGGGGAAGACCTCTTAAATCCATTTTAGCAATATTTAATAAAAAACCCCTTCATTTTGTTTTTAACCACATAAAAAGCTCTAACAAAACTTTTATAGATAAATCACTAGAGGAAGGTTTAAAAATTTTTAACGACTTTAATTCATATTTAAAATTTTTTAAACAAAAAGGTATTTTAATTGACCAAGATTTAAGAAAAAAAATAATCCAGAGTAAAATTAATGAAATAATTAATAAAAAAAATTTAAAAATTGAACAAAATGATAGGCTTATAGATGAAATAGTAAATATAGTTGAAAAACCAACAGTAATTGTTTGTGATTTTGACAAAAAATTTTTGAATGTACCTAGTGAAATATTGATTACGACTATGCAGAGTCATCAAAAATATTTACCAACTTTTGATAAAAAAAATAATCTTACAAATAATTTTTTTGTAGTTTCAGATATAAAAGACAATAAAGGGTTTGTTAAACTAGGAAATGAGAGAGTGATTGAGGCAAGATTAAGCGATGCCGAGTTCTTTTGGGAAAAAAATAAAACTCAAAATCTAGTTAAACAAGTAGATAAATTAAAAAATATAAATTATTTTAAAGGTTTAGGATCCTACTTTGATAAAATTCAAAGAATGAGAAAGTTATCATCATTAATTTCTGATGAATTTTTAATTAGTAAAGATAAAATTGAAATAGCTTCATCAATTTGTAAAGTTGATTTAATGTCCGATCTTGTTGGAGAGTTTCCAGAACTACAAGGTATTGTTGGTGGTCACTTTGCAAAGTTTCAAGGCTTTGATAAAGAAGTTTGCCTTGCTGTATCTGAACAATATTTACCTAACGGGATGGAAAGCAAACTACCAAAAAAAATGTACAGTGTTGCCTTATCGTTAAGTGATAAGCTAGATTCATTAGTAGGCTTTTTTGGAATAAATCTGAAACCTACAAGTTCAAAAGACCCATATGCAATAAGAAGAATGGCTATAAGTCTTGTAAGATTAATTGTTGAAAATGAAACAAAAATCAAATTAAAAGATTTAATTGTTTACACCTGTTCAGTATATAAAGATCAGGGCTATAATTTTGAAGCCAAAAAAATACAAAACGAATTAAGCCATTTCATAATTGAAAGATTAAAAAATTATTTAAAAGAAAAAAAAATAAGACAAGATATAATTGAAAGCTCAACATTTTTGCTTGGATTGGATGATTTATTAAAGGCTTATAAAAAATCTTTATGTTTAAATAAAAATATTAAAAAAGAAATCGGTTTTGAAACTATTGCAGTATACAAAAGATCTTCAAATATATTAAATACTGAAGAAAAAATATCTATTGAAACTCTTGGTTTTGCTGATCCAGGCTTATTTAAAAATGATTATGAGAAAAAATTATATAAAA
>CACMDZ010000011.1 GCA_902612575.1 uncultured Pelagibacteraceae bacterium
GATAAAATTATCCTAGGTGCCGCAATTTCTTTAACTGGAAAATATTCATCTAACGGAGTTCACACTCAAAACGGTTATAATATGGCCGTTGATAGAATTAACGAGATGGGTGGTGTTAAAGTTGGAGGAAAAACTTATAAGTTTGACATTATCTATTACGATGATGAGTCAAATCCAAAAAGAGCAGCACAACTTGCAGAAAGATTAATTTCACAGGATGGTGTTGAGTTTATGCTTGGTCCATACAGTTCAGGTTTAACAAAAGCAATTGCGCCTGTAACAGAGAAATATGGTGTTCCAATGGTTGAAGCTAATGGTGCATCAAGATCTTTATTTACTAAAGGTTATAAATATTTATTTGCAGTGCTTGCACCAGCAAACTTATATTTAGATGTTGCAATTGAAACAGCTGTAGCGCTGAATGGTGGAAAAGGTGTAAGAATTGCACAAGCTTTCGAGCAAGATGCATTCTCACAGGACGTTAGATTAGGAATTCTAGATGCAGCAGAGAGAACTGGATCTAAAATCATAATTGATGACAAACTACCTAAAGAGCTAAATGATATGGCTGCAACTTTAGCAAAAGTTAAAGCTGTTAAGCCAGATGTATTAGTTGTATCAGGTCATACAAAAGGTGCATTAACTGCAATCAGACAAATAGCTGAAATGAAAGTTGATGTTCCAATGTTAGCAATGACACACTGTGATGCTGCTAAATTATCTAAGCAACACGGTAAGAACTCACAGTACGCTTTATGTGCATCTCAGTGGCATAAAACATTAACTTACAAAGATGATTTCTTCAAAGATGGTATGACATATGCTGCAGACTTTGAGAAATTATTTGGTTATGATCCACCATATCAATCAGCAGAATCATCAGCTGCTTTATTAGTATTCAAAGATGCATTTGAAAGAGCAAATACTTTTGATCAAAAGAAAGTAAGAGATGCTCTTGCAGCTACTAATATGCAAACATTTTATGGAAATATTAAGTTTGCCGAAGGTGGTCAGAACGTTGACAAACCAATGGTACTTTTCCAAGTAATGTGTGATGACGCAGGAAAATGTGAAAATAAAGTTGTAGCTCCATTAAAATGGGCATCGGCTGAATTAATTCACCCAATTCCTAAGTGGTCTGAAAGATAATAAAAAATAATATTAGCCCCCTAGCAATAGGGGGCTTTTTTTTATATAGCATTTAGAAAATATGGATTTTTTAATTTTCCAAGTTCCAATGTTAACTTTACAAGCCGTGTTAGATGGTTTGTTACTTGGAATTTTATTTGCGTTAATCGCTTATGGAATGGCTCTCCAATGGGGAGTAATGAACATAATTAATATTGCACAAGGTGATTTAGTTATATTAGGAGGATACATTGCTTACTTTATGTATCTGTATGGAATTCATCCCGCGTGGGGAGTAATAGTTTCACCAATAATAATGTATTTTGTTGGTGTAATAATTTATAAATTAGTAATTAATAAAGTAGTTGATAGAGATCTATTCATTTCGATTTTAGCAACTTTCGGAATTAGTATCTTATTCATGCAACTAATGAACTTTGCATTTGGTGCAGATGTTGTCCTTGCAAACTCAGGATACGGTACAACAATGCTGTTTGATAACTCTGTTACATTGCCAAATTCAAAGATTTTTTCAGCATTTATAAGTATTGTGTTTGCTATCGGGCTTGTGATTTATATGAAAAAATCTAAGCTTGGAAGGGCTATTAGAGCTACAGCTCAAAATGCTAGAGCCGCAAAAATATTAGGCGTAGATACTGAAAAAGTTTATGCAGCAACTTTTGGAATAAATGCTGCTCTTTGTGGAGTAGCTGGAGCACTTATTTCTATTACATTTACTATACACCCTTATATGGGCTTACCTTACACAATTAGATCCTTTATGATTGTAATTGTTGCTGGACTTGGAAATTTACCTGGTGTTGCAATGTCAGGAATGGGACTGGGTGTATTTGAGGAGTTTGCAGATTATATTTTAGGAACAGAATTTAGAATTGGATCAGTATTTTTACTATTGGTTTTAATACTTGTTTATAGAAGATTTAAACTTTCAAGAAAAAGAGAATATCTAAAATAATGAGCAAAAATATTATTTTATATGGTGCTATTTTAATATTTGGTATTGCGGCACCTTTTATTTTTCCAGCATTTAAAGTTCAATTATCAATCCTTTGTATATTAATAATTCTAGCTATCACTTGGAACGTCCAAGGTGGTGAAATGGGTTATAATACTTTTGGAAATATTTTATTTTATGGACTGGGAATGTATTTATGTGCCTCAGTTCAAGTAGGAATGTTTTTTCCTTTAGGAGAGTGGACTGAGGGTGGTGGAGAAAAAACTTTTGTTCATACCCCTGCTCAATTTTTTCAAGGGTTTGCAGTTGGTTTGGCAGTTGCAGCAGTAGTTCCAGCAATTATTGCAGGTTTAATTGGTTATTCAATTTTAGGTTTAAGAGGACATTACTTTGCAATTTGCACATTAGGTTTAGGGGTTGCAGCTGGAGAAATTTCTGGTGGAATAGAAATCATTGGAGCAGGACAAGGTTTTACAACACCTCCATTTCCTAATGTCGATAGATTAGAAGCAAGAGGTGAGTTTTTCTACTTTTGCAGTTTTATAGTTTTGGTATTCACTTTTCTTGCAGTTAAAGCAATTTATTCAACAAGATTTAAACTCGTTCTTAATGCAATTAGAGACAACGAAGATAAGGCTGAAGCGATGGGTATTCAAACAATGAAATATAAAATTATTGGTTGGATGATCTCTGCATTTTTCTGTGGATTGGCCGGAGGTATCATGGGCGGACTAGTTGGTTATATAGACTCAACCGATGTAGCATTTGATGGAAGAGAAATGGGAGTATTCATGGTCTTGATGGCTATACTTGGAGGAAAAGGAACCTTGTGGGGCCCAGTAATTGGTGCAACTTTATTTCATATATTTAAAGAGGGTTTTTGGACTTTCTTCTTAGGTTGGCAGTATGTTGCTCTTGGAGTTTTGATTGTTGTAATTGTTATCTATTTCCCAGAGGGGATTATGGGTTGGTTAAGAGAAAAGTATCCAGAAAGATTTGGTGAAGTTGTGGATGAAGCAGATCGGAAAGCACAGGTTACACTTAAATGAGCATTTTAGAGGTTAACAATGTCAGTAAGTCATTTGGTGGAGTAAAAGCGAATGTTGACATATCCATGTCAGTTGAAAAAGGAAAAATCGTAGGTTTAATTGGTCCAAATGGATCAGGAAAAACTACATTGTTTAATTCTATAGTTGGAACATATCCTATAGACCAAGGGTCAATTAAGTTTAATGGTAAAGAAGTATCTGAATTACCAGTTCCAGTAATAGCCAAACTTGGTTTACTTAGAACTTTCCAGCAAACAAGAATTTATGGAAAATTGAATTGCGTAGATAATATGCTTATAAGTCATAAAGCAAGCGATGAAAGTTTAGTTTCTATATTTTCCCAGATACCTCAAAATCTTACAGAAAAAGCTGAAAATTTATTAAATTTTGTTGGATTATATCAAAAAAGAAAACTAAGAGCTGGAGATTTATCATTTGGTCAGCAGAAGTTATTAGAATTAGCAATGGCATTAATGAATGAGCCTGAGATGTTATTACTGGACGAACCGACTGCAGGTATCAACCCTACATTAATAAATGGAATTATTGATAGATTGATAAAAGTAAATCAAGATTTTGGAATTACTCTACTTGTTATTGAACATAATATGAGAGTAATAATGCAATTAGCTGAAAGCATCTTTTGTCTTGCACATGGAAAAATGCTTGCAAATGGAACACCTGACGAAATTAAAAACGACAAGCGTGTTATTGACGCTTATTTAGGAGCTCAATAATGGCAAATCAATACGAAGTTCTTGGTAAAGCTCCTGGAGCAGAGGATTTAAAAAAACTATCGTCTGAAAATGTTCACTTAACCATCAAGGGTTTATCAGCTGGTTATGGTAAGATGGAAATTTTACACAATTTTGATTTGTTTGTAAGTAAAGCACAATCTCTCTGTCTGATTGGTCCAAATGGTGCAGGAAAATCAACTATACTTCATTCAATATATGGTTTTACAAATATCTTTTCGGGAAAAATAGAAATTGATGGGAAAGAAATAACTAACCTCAGCCCTGCAGAAAAACTTAAGTCTGAGGGGATAGCATATATTCTACAGGATAATTCGGTTTTTCCAGACATGACTGTAGAAGAAAATCTTCTAATGGGTGGATACATTAAAGATAAAACAGAAGAGTCTTTTGAAGAAGCAGAAAGAGTTCTTCAAAAATATGAAAGATTAAGAAACAGAAGAAATCAACCTGCTAAAGTATTATCTGGCGGAGAAAGACGACTATTAGAAATTTCTCGAGCCTTAGTTATGAAACCTTCTATCTTGCTTGTTGATGAACCATCAATTGGGCTTGAGCCTAGATACATTCAAATGGTTTTTGAAATTTTAGATGATCTTCAAAAAAATGAGAAAAAAACAATTATATTGGTTGAGCAGAATGCCAAAAAAGGTTTAGAGTTTGCTGATATTGGTTATGTTTTAGTTTCAGGAGAAACAGCTATTGCAGGTAAAGGAGATGATCTTTTAAATAATCCAGATGTCGGCCGTCTATTTTTAGGCGGTTAATGATAAACTTTAAATATTTTATCAAAGGAATAGTCTGTTCAAAAAAATTTGATAGTCCAGCAATCGCATTAGGAGCTAGCTTCATTGCTATAGGTGCCTTATTAAAAAATTTGGGGTTTAATATACAAGAAAGTATTTTCTCAACATTTTTAACTTATGCTCTTCCAGGATCATTAGTGATGGCAGAATCAATGCTAATTGGCGCATCACTTGTAAATATTTTTTTAGCAGTATGGTTGGTAAATTCTAGACTATTTCCAATGACAGTTTCAATAATGCCATTACTTAAACATGATAGCCAACCAAGATGGAAATATTATATATCTTGTCACTTTGTAGCTGTTTCGTCGTGGTTGATTTTAAAAAATAATTATGAGGAAATTGATAGGAAATATAGAATAGATTTTTGGATTGGTATAGGAACAGCTACTTGGCTGATTGCCATTTTTTCAACAGTATTAGGATTTTATGCTGCCGACTATTTAAGTAAAGATATGATAATTGGACTTGCTATCGTAAATCCAATTTATTTTATGTGTGCAATGATAGGAGTTATGAAAACTATACAACTTTCCTCTGCAATTATTCTGGGCGCTTTTTTAGGTCCAATTTTTTATTTTTTTTCACCAGAATGGAGTGTTTTACTTGGTGGGATGGTAGCTGGTTCAATTGCTTACTTTATAGGAGAGGTTTATGACAGCTAATATTGTTTTAGCAATTTTAGTAACTTCTCTTGCAACTTATATTTCAAGATTTCTTGGTGCTTTAACTTCAGAAAAGATAGGAGAGACATCTAAAATTTATAAATGGTTTAATTGTGTAGCATATTCAACTCTTGCAGCTTTAATCTCAAGAATGTTAATTTTCCCATCTGGAGATCTTTCAGATGTACATTATATTTTAAGGATAATTGTTATTTTATTATCAATATTAATTTTTTATGTCACTAAAAGAAATTTAGTTTATCCGACCATATTATCTGCTATAATTTTGGCTACATTAAATAGTTTTGCTGTATGAAAAAACTTTTTTTTATTATATTTTTTCTAATACTTTCTAGTAATGCAAATGCTGGATGTGATGATCCAATAGCTGATGGAGTAGACTATTCTAAATGTAAATTTTCAGATGGTCAGGATTTACAAGGAACCTTTCTTCCTAACTCTAATCTCTCATTTGCTAGTTTTATTCAAGTAAATTTTGATAAAAGTATAATGATGAATTCAGATTTAACATTTGGAACTTTTTCAGAGTCATCTTTCATACGAGCTAATTTATACGAGTCAAATTTAGGTGGTGGAAATTTTGAGCAATCAAATTTTACAAGTGCTAACTTAACAAGAGTTGATTTTACAGGTTCTACCCTCATAGATGCAAATTTTCAGAATTCCAATCTAATGGAGGCAAACTTTACGTCATCAAATATTTTAAATGCAAATTTCGATGGTGCGAATTTAATTGGAGCTACTTGGACAATGGGAGAAATTTGTGGACCAGAGTCTATAGGTATTTGTAATAAATAAATTCGTGAAGAATCTTCTTAAATTAGATGGATTTGAAATTTCCTTTCATGAAAAATCTAAGAGAATAATAAATATAAAAATTGAGGATCAAATTATTGATCGATTAGTATTTCCATTTAAAAAATTTAATATTACAGCATTAGAATATAAACCATTTACGAGGTTCACTATTGCAAAAAGTTTAGATGAAACTGCATCTAATAAATTAAGTAATTTTTTAAACGAAATTATTAAAGATAGAGATACTGGTTGTTTTATAATTGGTCCAAAAAATAAGTCTTCTAAAATAGATCAAACATTTTTAGTTAAACTATCAACTGCAATAACTCACTTAATTGGAAATCCAAATCACGACTCAATGGCTGGAAAATACTATGCAAGATTTCACGTTAAACATGAAGATAATAGTGACTCATATCTTCGTAAGGCATATATAAATATGGATTTACATACTGATGGAACATATGTAAGAGAAATAACTGATTGGATATTAATGTCAAAGCTTGAGGAGGAGAATGTGATTGGTGGAGAGACCGCCTTACTACATCTTGATGATTGGGAACATTTGTCTGATCTCTCAGATGATAAAATTGGACAGCAAAAATTTATTTGGGGATCTCCAAAAAGTAAAAATATTGATTATAAAGTTGAACACCCTGTGTTTTCTAAAGATAGTGATGGAAAACCCATTATTTCTTACATCGATCAATTTCCTGAACCAAAAAATATGGATCAAGGACTTTTTTTACAAAGATTATCTGATGCTCTCGAGGGTAGTAAAAATAAGATAATCACATCTTTACCAGTTGGCAGTGCTGTTGTGGCGAATAATTATTTTTGGCTTCATGGTCGAAAACCTTTTAAAGAAAATAAAAATTTATCAAGAGAATTACTAAGAATAAGAGGTTCCTTTTTTAACAATTAAGTGTAGAAAATACACTAATGAAACTTGGATTTATAGGAACCGGAAAAATTACATCAGCAGTGGTGACGGGTATATGCAAGTCTAAAATTAAATATACCAAAATTATTGTATCTGAAAGAAATAAAAAAATTTCAAAACAACTTAAAAAAAGTTTTAAAAAAATTTATATTGCAAAAAATAATCAAGATATTGTTAATGATTGTAACTGGATTTTTCTAGCTGTAACACCTACTGTGGCTAATCAAATTATTCATAAGCTAAAATTTAAAAAAAGTCAGGTAATTGTAAGTTTCATATCAACAATGAATCTTCAAAACATTAAGAAGGCAGTCAAAGTAAAAGCAAATATTTCTAGAGTAATTCCTTTACCGCCTATCTCTCTTAAAAAGGGACCAATTCCTATTTTTCCACCAAACAGGAAAGTTAAAAACTTTTTTAAACATCTTGGAACAGTTGTTGAAATTAAAAACGAAAAATTATCTAAAAATTTTTGGTCAACATCTGGAATGATGGCACCTTTTTACGAATTATTAAGAACAATGTCTGAATGGTTAAATAAAAGGGGAATTCAAAAAGACCAATCTCAGAGATATATAACATCTCTTTTTTTAGCGCTTTCTGAAGATGCTGTGGTTAACTCAAAGAAAGATTTAAAAATACTTGTCAAAGACTCCCAAACACCAAAAGGATTAAATGAGCAAGGTGTAAATGAATTAAAAAAAGCTGGATTCTATAAAGCCACTAACAAAACCCTAAATAGTATTCTTAAAAGATTAAATAAAGTATAATTTTACATGCAGCAATCATCAAACATTCTGCAAATTGACAACTTATCAAAATATTTTGGTGGTTTGGCAGCTGTATCAAATTGCTCATTAAAAATAAAAGAGGGTTCAATTACAGGAATAATTGGTCCAAATGGATCAGGCAAAACTACTTTATTTAATCTTATAGCAGGCAATCTCAAATCATCAGATGGAAGAGTATTATTTAGTAATGAAGATATAACAAACGTTCCATCGCATGAACTTTTCTCAAAAGGTTTACTAAGAACTTTTCAAATAGCTCACGAATTCTCGAATATGACCGTTCTTGAAAATTTAATGATGGTACCAGGCAATCAAACAGGAGAAATTTTAATAAATGCTCTTTTAAAACCAAATTTAATTAAAAAAGAAGAAGATTTAATTAGAGCAAAAGCGTATGAAGTAACTGAGTTTTTAAATCTTAAACATCTTGCCAATGAACGTGCTGGTAATTTATCCGGAGGGCAAAAAAAGTTGCTAGAACTTGGAAGAACAATGATGGTTGATGCAAAACTTGTATTATTGGATGAGGTAGGGGCAGGGGTTAATAGAACATTATTAAAAGAATTAGGCACAGCAATCTTAAGACTTAATAAAGAAAAAAACTATACTTTTTGTATGATTGAACATGATATGGATTTTATAAGCAGAATGTGTGATCCAGTTATTGTAATGTCAGAAGGATCTGTTCTTTTTGAGGGAACTTCAGATGAAGTTAAGAAAAATGAAAAAGTTATAGATAGTTATTTAGGTAGAAAGAAGTAAATGGCATTTTTTGAGGGAAATAAAATGACAGGAGGATACGGCGATGGTCCTGATATTATTAGCTCATGCACTATCAATGTTAATAGAGGAGAGATAGTTGCTATTCTTGGACCAAATGGAGCTGGAAAATCTACAGCAATGAAAGCAATGCTAGGATTGTTAAATCTAAAATCAGGTAATATTTCAATTGATGGAGAAGATATTTCTAAACTATCTCCTCAAGAAAGAGTAAAAAAGGGAATATCATTTGTACCACAAACTAGAAATGTTTTTGCAGAACTTACTGTAAAAGAAAATTTAGAAGTTGGTGCTTTTTTAAGAACAGATAATGTAAATAATGTTATCGAAGAAATATATGATCTATTTCCAATTTTAAGAGAAAAAAAAGATCAAGTTGTAGGACAATTATCAGGAGGGCAAAGACAACAAGTAGCTTTGGGACGTGCTCTAATGATAAAACCATCTGTTCTTATGTTGGATGAGCCTACAGCAGGTGTTTCCCCAATAGTTATGGATGAATTATTTGAACACATTATTAGAGTTAAAAATACAAAAGTAGCAATCATTATGGTCGAGCAAAATGCAAAACAGGCTTTAAGCATTTCTGATCGAGGATATGTGCTTGTTACTGGTGAAAATAAATTTGAGGGGTCTGGTAAGGAATTATTAAATGATCCAGAAGTTAGGAGATCTTTCTTAGGAGCTTAGTATGGATTTAATTAATGCAGTAATAGTTTTATTGAATTATACAATTATTCCAGCCTTAACTTATGGCTCTCAGTTAGCTCTTGGAGCAATTTTTGTAACTTTAATATACGGTATTTTAAGATTTGCTAACTTTGCAACTGGAGACATGATGTCATTTGGTACAATGTTTGCTGTACTTTTGACTTATTACTTCCAATCTATTGGAATAAATTTTGGTTTTCTGCCTACAGCTTTGCTCACTATTCCTTTTGCAATTTTTATGATGATTTTATACATGCTTTTAATTGATCAAACAGTTTTTAAATATTACAGAATTAAAAAAAGTCCACCAGTACAGCTTGCTATGGTTAGTGTTGGGGTAATGTTTGTAACACAAGCAGTCATAAGGATTATAATTGGACCAACTGATCGAAGGTTTTTAGATGGTGAAAAATTCATTTTAAAAGCAACTGAATTTAAAGAAATGACAGGTCTTGCAGAAGGATTAACAATAAAGTCTACACAAATGATAACAATTGTCGTTACTATTATTGTTGTTGCTATAATGTTTTGGTTTTTAAATAAAACTAAAACTGGAACTAGTATGAGGGCCTACTCAGATAATGAAGATTTAGCACTTCTTTCTGGAATAGATCCAAAAAAAGTAGTTCTAATTACTTGGATCATTGCTGGAATATTAGCAACAATTGGTGGGATTCTTTATGGTTTAGACAAAAGTTATAGACCGTTTGTGTATTTTAATAATATGCTACCGATTTTTGCTGCTGCGATAGTTGGTGGAATTGGAAATCCATACGGAGCATTCTTCGGTGGTTATGTTATAGCATTTGCTGAAATATTTTTGACTTATGCATATAAAAGATTTTTAGTTTATATTTTGCCAGAGTCACTAGAACCAAATTCTTTGATGCAATTATTATCAACTGATTATAAATTTGCTATTTCATTTTCGATATTAGTAATTGTTTTAATATTTAGGCCGTCAGGCATATTTGAAGGAAAACGTATATGAGAAATTATTTAAATATAATTGTAGCATATTCGATAATGATGCTTTTAATAATTTTAGTTGGCATCTTTCAATCCTGGTCTATTGCACTAACAATTTTTAATTATTGTATGATTTCTGCAGTAATGACCTTGGGAGCAAATATTCAATGGGGTTATGCTGGTTTAATAAATTTTGGTATCATGGGTTATACGGCATTAGGAGGTTTAGCAGTAGTATTAGTATCTGTAGCACCTGTTCCAGAAGCCTGGAGTGTGGGCGGAGTAAATATGATGACTTGCCTAGGAATAATCATATTTATGATTTTTTCTACAAGGTATATTTTAAAAAATATTCAAAAATCTAAAAAAAGAAATTATTTAATAGCTGGAATAATTATAGTTGGATTAATCCTAATAAAAATAATTGCTGGACCTGCAATTGAACAAATAGAAGCTGTCGATCCCGCAAAGACAGGGTTTCTAGGAGGACTAGGGTTACCAGTTTTGTTCTCATGGATAGTTGGAGGACTTTTTGCTGCTGGACTAGCTTTTATTGTAGGGAAAGTTGCTTTAGGATTAAGAGCAGATTATTTAGCTATTGCAACGTTATTGATAGCTGAAATTGTTGTTTCCATTATTAAACATGAAGATTGGCTAGCAAGAGGAGTTAAAAATGTTATTGGTTTAAAAAGACCAGCGCCTTATGAAATTGACCTACAAACTTCTCCTTGGTTTATAAATTTAGTAGAAAAATTTCACTCAGCAAAATTAGATCTAGCAAATTCATTCTCGGAAAGACAAGATATTTTAAATCAGTTAGTGATTGATGCATCATCTGTTTATGTAAAATTATGCTTTGCAGGCATGTTTTTAGTTGTAGTTATAATTTTATTAATAATTACACAAAAAGCCCTTTACTCACCTTGGGGTAGAATGATGAGAGCAATAAGAGATAATGAAGAAGCTGCAAGTGCAATGGGTAAAAATGTAGTTAAACAACATTTATTTATATTTATTCTAGGATCAGCAATAGTTGGTATTGCTGGAGCTATGATGGTAACTAATGATGGCCTGTTTACCCCAGGTAGTTATAGACCAATGAGATACACATTTGTAATTTGGGTTATGGTAATTGTCGGCGGTACAGGAAACAATTTTGGAGCAATTCTAGGAGGGTTTGTTGTTTGGTTTTTATGGGTAGAAGCAGCGCCAATTGCTTTATTCTTTATAAATTTATTTACAGCTCATTTACCTGAAACAAATGAAATCAAAATTCATTTAATTAATAGTGCTCCATATTTTAGATTTTTGCTTGTTGGTATCGGACTTCTTTTGATAATGAGATTTAGACCTCAGGGAATAATTCCAGAAAAAATTATAAAACAATAATTTACAATGAGTTTTTTCATTTTAGGGTTCTTTACAGGACTTAGCTTAATATTAGCTATTGGAGCCCAAAATATATTTGTAATTGAGCAAGGTTTAAAAAAACAATTTATTTTTATTGTATGTGTAATTTGTACATTTTCAGATTTCCTTCTTATTTTTTTAGGAATATTCTTATTTCATTATTTTGAAAGTTTTTTTTCGCCTTCTGTTGAGTTAATTTTAAATATCCTTCTATTTTTATTTTTAATTCATTTTATTTGGAAAAAACTTAAAAATATAAATACAAATTTTGAAATAAATCAAAAAAATGAAACCAAAGGTCTAGGTTCTGTAGTAACTAAAACTCTTGGTTTTACTTATTTAAATCCCCATGTTTATTCTGATACTGTATTTTTTTTAGGAAATTTTTCTAAAAGTTTTTTAATTAATCAAAAACTATTATTTGGATTTGGTGCAACTCTTTCCTCAATTATATTTTTTTTCACATTAGGATACTTATCTAAGTTTTTATCTAATTACTTAAATAGCAATAAAGTTTGGAAAATTATAAATATGCTAATAATTTTATTTATGTCAGCACTTAGTATTTTTGTATTAATCAATATTTTAGGATAAAAAAAACTCCAGCGATTTTCACCGCTGGAGTTAAATAATAAAGTATTATCTTTGTTTTTTGTCTTTAAACTTACCGCCTTTGATTTCTTTCTCAATAAAGGCACCAGACGCTTCTCCAACATCTGTAAGTTCTACACTTGATGCTCCTTCATAATTTACAGCTTTTCCACTAGCTAATAAATCTAAAGCTTTTTTCAATTCACCAGGATAAATTTTTTCTCCTGGAGCATTCGCAACAGACATTACATTTGCTTGTACAGTTGCTCTGTCAGCTTTACCACCAGCTTGCATAGCTAATACTATCAAAGCCGCAGCATCGTAAGATTCTGAAGTGTAAGGACCCGAAGAATCAATTCCTGCAGCACCAGCAACATCTTTGAATATTGTTGCACCTTTACCCATTGATCCTGGAAGTGATCCAAAAGATTTATTTAAATCATTACCAAATCTGTCTGTTAAAGAGTCACCGATCATACCATCAGATAATACAAATACATCAAATGCACCTGAGTCTAATGAGCCATCAATGATACTTCCTCCAGCTTGATCTAAGTAACCTAAAACAGCCAAAGCATCTCCACCTGCAGCTGCCAATGTAGCAACTTCTGCACCGTAGTCTCCTTTACCTTCTTCGTGAGCTGTTACAACAGTTACATTTATACCGTGAGCTTTAACAGCTGCAACATATACATCTGCTAAACCTTTTCCATAATCATTATTTGTATGTGTAACTGCAATACTTTTAACTTTTCTGTCTTTAGTAATATCTGCTAATACTTGACCACCTCTTGCATCAGATGGAGCAGTTCTAAAGAAATAACCGTTATCTTTAAGATCAGTCAATCCTGGAGATGTAGCTGATGGTGAAATCATAACTACACCATTTGGTACAGCAACATTTGTTGCAATTGCTCCAGTTACTCCAGAACAGTCAGCTCCCATAATTGCTACTACACCACCAGATATTAAACCTTCGGCAGCAGCTGTTGCAGCAGCTGAGTCAACACAAGTTGAGTCTGCTCTTTCAACAGAAATTTTTTTACCACCTAGCAATGAACCTGAGTCTGAAGCTTCTTTAAATGCAAGCTCTGCAGAAGCAGCCATAGCTGGAGTTAGGGACTCAATAGGACCTGTAAATCCTAAAATAATTCCCATTTTAATGCCATGTCCATCTGAATATGCTTTTGAGGTAAAGCAAGATACAATGACAAACATCGCTAATACTAGTTTTTTCATATATTCCCTCTAATTGTTAACAATTTGTAAAATTAAATTAAATCCTATTACTTATAATTTTCAATGACAAAATTATCTCATTTTTTGTGCAAAAAACACAGAAGTAATTACAATTAATCCCCCAGTAACAGTAACTAAAGATGGAACTTCACCGAATATGAAAAAAGTAAGAATTAACCCAAAAACTGGGAACAAAGCGTAGAAAGGAAGAACCATATCAATTGGATAAAATTTATACAAATAAAACATCATTAAATGACCAAATAAAGAGATTATAGCTCCTGCATATAAAACTGTAAGCCAACTTCCAATACTAATATTTTTAATAGTTTGAATAGAAGTTCCCTCAAACAATACTGATAGTGTAAATAAAATTACAAATCCAACTAAACTCATAAATGTATTTGTAAATTTTACATCTAAATTTTTAAGATACCTGGAGAAAACTTGCGATAAACCATAAAAAAATGCCATACAACAAATTAGGAGAGATCCTGTTAATTCCTCAACAACTTTTGGATCAAAAGCAAGTATCACAATACCAAAAAAAGATGTCATTATAAGTAACCACTTTTTATAACTTATCTTTTCACTCAAAAATATTGAACTTAATATTATGCCAAAAGGAATTGAAAGCTGAGCTCCTATTGTTATGGGCGCTAGAATGCTTGAAGCGTTTATGGATAAATATAAAAACATATTAACCATAACGCCAAAACAAATTGAAAACCCAATCAAAGGAATAATATATTTTCTTTCAATTATTTGAAATTTAAAAAATGGTATTAAGCATAAAAACACAATTAACATTCTTAAACTCCCAAAAAGAATTGGAGGTATTGTATCATTTAATCCTAATTTACCTGTTGGATATGCACTTCCAAGAAGGAAGACTACGAATAAAATTAGTAATGTATGTTTTGTTGACAATTATTATCTGATTGAGAAAGGATCTAAAGTTGGTTCATCAGAAGTATAATACCAAGTAGTTTTAACTCTAGTATAATCTTTAATTGACTCCATTCCTGCTTCCTTTCCATACCCGCTATCTTTAATTCCTCCAAAAGGTGCAGAAGGTGAAATTAGTCTATACGTGTTAACAAATGTAATTCCTGCCCTAATAGCATTAGATACTCTCAAACCTCTAGCAAAATCACTGGTGTATACACCAGAAGATAATCCATATTGATTATCATTCATTTTTTCTATGACTTCTTTTTCATCATTAAATTTCATGACAGATAAAACTGGTCCAAATAGTTCATTTTCAGCAGTTGGAAGATTGTGATTATCACACTCAATTATTGTTGGAGGAAAATAATAACCTTCATTAGAAAATGGATGTCTTTTTCCTCCACATCTAACCTTTCCACCTTGCTCTATTGTTTTTTTTATATTTTTTTCGATAATTTCTAGTTGCTTAAAGTTACTTAAAGGGCCCATTTCAGTATCTGGATCCATTGGAGCGCCAATTTTAATTTTTTCAGCTCTTTTTGTAAGTTTATCAAGAAACTCATCATAAATTCCTTTTTGCAAATATAATCTTGAACCTGCAATACAACTTTGTCCACTAGCACCAAATATACCTGCAGTAATTCCATTGATAGCATTTTCTTGATGTGCATCATCAAATACTGCAACCGGGCTTTTTCCACCTAATTCTAAACTAACCTCAGACAAGTTTTCTGCAGAATTTCTAATAATATGTCTTGCAGTTTCAGGTCCTCCTGTAAAAGCAACTTTCTCAACTAAATCATGCGTGGTTAAAGCTTTACCACATGGATCTCCAAATCCCGTAATCACATTTACTACTCCTTTTGGAATACCAGTTTCCTCTATAAGTTTTGCAAATTCAAACATCACAGCAGGGGCTAGTTCAGAGGATTTAATTACAACTGTATTTCCCATAGCTAGAGCAGGAGCAAGTTTTGTTGCTGTTAAAAACATTTGGGAGTTCCATGGCACAATTGCTGCAATAACACCTATAGGTATTCTTGAGGTTATAGCTTGAATGTTTGGTTTATCTATTGGAAGAACAGTGCCTTCAACTTTATCAGCCATACCAGCGTAATAGTCATAATATTCCGCGATATAGTTTGCTTGCTTGTTGGTTTCTCTAAATAGTTTTCCAGTATCAATCGTTTCAATCTTACCAAGTAATTCTGCATTGTCTCTAAGTTTATTTCCAATAGCTCTTAAAAATTTAGCTCTTTCTCTTGACAATATTTTTGGCCAATCCCCCTCAAAAGCTTTCTGAGCAGCTTTAACTGCTTTGTCTACATCTTTTGCACTTGCTTCTGGAACAACAGCCCATGGTTTATTGTCTTCTGGGTTTAATGTTTCAAAAGTTTTTTTAGTATCAGAGTCAACCCATTCTCCTCCAATAAACATTTTATATTTTTTTAATTCAGGCATTTTGTATATGATCTTTTATTGTATTATTTACATCATCTGAGCATTCAATACTACAGAGATGTTTTCCTTTAGGAATAATTTTTACAACAGAATTTTTAATTTTTTTGCCCAAATTAATTGACATTTCTGGAGTTGATCCTACATCACCTTCACCTGTTATCACTAAAGTTTTAGTCTTGATGTTTTCAAATTTTTCATTGTCTTGATGTTTCACGAATAAGGAATAGATCTTTATAAAATTATTCATATTGTTGTTTTGAAGAATATTGAAAATTTTATCGGAGATGTCCGGATTTTTATTTAAAAAATCTTCTGTAAACCACCTTTTAAGAGCATCTTTAGTAAGTTTATGATCTTTTTTAGTCTGTTCAAATCTATCATTTACAATTTTTTGCTCTTTATCAGATCGATTAAATATAGAGCACAAAAGTGTAAGAGAGGCTAATCTATTGTTAAATCTTGTAGCAAAATTTCTTGCAATTAATGAACCTATAGAAAAACCAACTAAGTGAACTTTATTAAATTTTAATTCATCTATTAAGTTTAATATTTGATCAGAAAAATCATCAAAACTTAAATCATTTTTGTTTAAAGGTGTTTTACCATGACCTAGTATATCATAAATTAAAACAGTATTATCAAACTCATTTATCTGTGGATCCCATATTGAGTGATCAAGTCCAACGCCGTGGATAAATATGATGGGAGTTCTATCTTTTTTATTTAATATATAAAATGTACCTTTAGAGTCTGTTGCATTGATCATTATTACTTTGGTTCAATGCCCATTTCCTTCATGTCTTGGTACCTATCACCTGTTCTTGCATGTGCTCTTCCGGTTGAAGCACCTCCAATTGCAATTACAATTTCGTCATCAAAAGGAGCATCATGTATTGTAAACTCATGTGTTAAATAATAAGGTCTTAAACCTGAGTCAGTTTTATGCATCATTGGGATTGATATTTTTGATCCGGCAGGACCCCTTGTGTTCGTAAAACTAAGGTAAGAAGTACCACCGACCGCATCTCTAAATTTATTACCAAATCTCAACGTGTGAATGAAAGCAGATGCATGCTCAATTTCTCCATTTAATCCAACTACACCGGCTTTTCCATAAGCTAATATTTTATCAGGAGAGCCTATTTCTTTAATTAATTCTGGGACAAGTAAATCTCCAAGTTTTGGAGCTAGATTTAAAATTATGGGTTTTAAATCTTCTACAAAACCTTTCCCGTCCCAAGGATTTTTAAAAACTGCTGCTACAGAAACCATTAAAACTGGATCTTTAGCCTCTTTTCCACCCTCAATAAAAGTTTTATCTACAAATTTATTTAATTTTCTTAATTCTAATTTCATTTTTTAATTCGATGTGTAAAGCTATCTCTTCTAAAACTGTATAATGCTTTTGGATCTACATCAACATCTATAACAACTGGTTTGTTTGCTTTAAGTGCACTCTTAACTGCTTGATTTACCTCTGATAATTTTTTTACTTTAATTCCTTTTGCACCGTAAAGTTTAGCAACCTTATCAAAAGGAGGACTTTGAATATCTGCGCCCAAATACCTTTCACCATAAAAATCTTTTTGGTAAGCCTTTTCGGCACCCCAACTTTTATTATTCATAACTATTGTAATTGTATTTATTCCATGCTCTACGGCAGTGCTTAATTCTGAAATAGTCATGCCAAATCCACCATCGCCCATTAAACTAACTACAGTTTTATTAGGTTTCGCAACCTTAATGCCTAAACCACAAGCAAATGAAAAACCTACTAATCCAAAATCTAAAGGAGTAAAAAGAGAAGGAGGATTGTAATACTCTAAAGCATCAGTAGCTTGAAGGCAAAGTGTGCCAGCATCAAGTGTAATAGCTGAATTTTTAGGAAGAACTTTTCTTAACTCTTTAAATAGTCCATTTGGTTGTATTGGATAATTTTTAGATTTTATATTATCCCTATTTATTAAAAACTTTGATCTTTCTAATAAAAAATTATTTGTCCATTCATTATAACTTAAAATTTTTTTTTTGTTTTTTTAAATCATTCAACATTTGATTTGCCACATTTGCAGCATCTCCATGAATACCAATACTAATAGGAAAATACCTTCCTAGCATTTTTTTTTCTAGTTCAACTTGAATAATTTTAGCTTTCTTGTTTATATTATCGTAAGAATAGAAAGTAGAATTAAAACCAAGTCTAGTTCCTAATGCAATAATAAGTTCTGCTTCTTTAACCAGTCCTGAAGCAACTAAATTGCCTCTTGGCCCCATTTGTCCAGCATTTAGTTTGTGGCTAAATGGTATCGCATCTCCGTGTCCAGCAGCTGTTACTATTGGAACGTTTAAAAATTCAGCAAGATCAGTTACAGATTTAAATTTTGAATTATATTTTATACCTCCACCAGCAACAATTACAGTTTTATTGGAATTGAGAATAAGTTTTGTTGTTTTCTGAATTAAATCTTTTTTGCTTTTTAAATTACTTTCACTTTTAAAAGACTTTTTATTTTCATTGATTTTAAATTTTGATGTATCTGAAAGTACGTTTCTTGGTAAGTTTATACAAACTGGACCTCTCCTTGGTGACATTGCAAGATTGAATGCATCACTGAAAGCTTTCGGAATATGACTTGCCTTTTTTACAGTCCAAGTCTTTTTGGTTATTGGATTAAATAGTAACTGTTGATCAAGTCCTTGAAATGCATCTTCCATTTTATCCTTGGTAGAATATAAACCGGCAATAGATACAACAGGCGAAAATGCTGCTTTTGCTTGAGCAATTCCTGTAACTAAATTAGTAGCTCCTGGACCGTTTTGTCCTGCAATAATTACTC
>CACMDZ010000012.1 GCA_902612575.1 uncultured Pelagibacteraceae bacterium
AGCTTTATGTTTTTTATGTAACCTAATCATTTCTTTTGAACAATTCTTTTTCATAATTAAATCATCCGGAAGAAGCATTAAAAAATAATTATTTTTTATGAATTTTCTTGTCTTAAGTACAGCATCACCTGTACCCAAAGGTTTGTTTTGGTATACAAATTTAATTTTTTTTTTATATTTTAAAATTTTTCTATATTCTTCAATAATTCTTGGATCTTTTTTCTTTTTTATTAAAGATTTATAAAAATTGTCATTATAAAAATATCTCCTTATCATCTCCTTTTTTTTTGAAATAATAAAAATTATTTCAGTAATCCCAGCCTCTATACATTCATCGAGTATATATTCAATTCCTGGTTTACCATTTATAGGTAGTAGCTCTTTAGCAAAGACACTTGTTAAAGGTAAGAGTCTTGTTCCCAATCCTGCTAGTGGAATAATAGCTTGTTTAATCATTTAGATAATTTATTTATAAACATATATTTATAAAATGAAAATAATTACAAGTATTTTTGATTTAAATAAAGAAATTAAAAACTACAAAAATGTTGGATTTGTGCCAACTATGGGTGGAATACATAATGGTCATATATCCTTAATAAAAGCTTCACAAAAGAAAAAAAGTAAAACTATTGTAAGTATTTTTGTTAATCCAACTCAATTTAACAAGATGATTGACTTTAAAAAATATCCTAGGAATATAAATAACGATATCATCTCATTAAAAAAATTAAATATTGACTATTTATTCCTGCCAACAACAAAAGATATTTATAAATTTAAATCAAAAAAGTTTGTTTTGAGAAAAAAAGACAAAATACTGTGCGCAAAATTTAGAAAAGGTCATTTTGAAGGAGTTCTTAATGTGATGAATAGGTTAATGTCTATTATAAAATCAAAAGATTTATTTATGGGTGAAAAAGACTATCAACAATTACACTTAATTAGAAAATTTTTATCAAAAAAATTTGATGTCCGAATTAATGCATGTCCAACAATAAGAACAACTGACAAAATTGCATTATCTACAAGAAATAAGTTGCTAAATAAAAAATCTTTAGAAAAAGCCTCGCAAATTGCAAAATTGTTAATCAAAATAAAAAAAAGATCTAAAACGCAATCATCAAAATTCAAATTAGATTTATCTACTTATAAAAAAGAGCTAGAGAAAAAATTTAATATTAAAATTGACTATTTAGAGTTTAGAGATGAAAAAAGTTTGAAACTTAATAATTTTAGAACTAAATTTAGACTTTTCATAGCCTACACTATTAATAAAATCAGATTAATTGATAATTTTTAATTACAAAAAATATGCACCTACACCTAAAAAGGAAACAAAACCTATTACATCCGTTATCGTGGTTACAAAAACACTAGAGGAAATGGCGGGATCAATGTTCATTTTTTTTAAAGTTACAGGTATTAATATTCCAAATAATCCTGCAACTATCATTGTTAAAATCATAGAAATAGAAATTATCATAGCGAGTTGAGAATCGTTGAACCAAAAATAAACTATCATAGCACTTATTATCGCAAAAATAATTCCATTTAACACTCCAATATTAAATTCTTTAATAACATTATTGGTAAAATTATTTTTAGTTAGATCTTGTGTTGCTAATGATCTTACAGTTACAGCTAATGTTTGCATACCTGCATTACCTCCCATTGATGCAACTATTGGCATTAAAAAAGCTAGTACAACCATCTGTTCAATAGTGGCTCCAAATAAACTAATACAATAGGTTGCAAGAAAAGCAGTAAACAAATTTAAAAGTAACCAATTAAATCTTCTCTTTGTTTTTGTCATTACGCCATCAGTAATTTCTTCGTCACCTACTCCAGCTAATCTGAGAGCATCTTCTTCAGCCTCTTCTTTTAATACAGTCAACACATCATCATAAGCAATCATTCCAACTAACTTATCAGATTTATCTACAACAGCTGCAGAACTTAAGTTATAGTTTTCGAACAAATTACCTACTTCCTCCTTATCCATATCTACTGGTATTAAAGTTTGAGACTCGGCCATTATGGACATCATTTTTGTATCTCTTGAAGTTCTTAATACTCTTGATGAAGGAACAGTACCTATGGGTTTAAATTCTTGATCAACAATAAATATTTCAAGAAATTCTTCAGGCAATTCTTTATTTTCTCTTAGATAATCTATAGTTTGACCAACAGACCAATTACTTGGTATTGCTGTAAACTCTCGCTGCATTATTCTTGCGGCTGAGTCTTCTGGATAACTTAAACTCTCAAGAAGAGCAAATCTGTCTTTGGGAGGCAAAGAACTAAGAATTGTATTTTTATCTTTTTCCTCAACATTTTCTAAAATTTTAATAGCATCATCTGACTCTAAATTTTTTAAAATATTAACAATAGAGTCTGATGATAAATAAGTAATCATCTCGGACTGAATTGACTCGTTTAGTTCTATAAAAACGTCAGGATTAACTTTAAAGTTATTTAGCTTAATTAAATTTTCTCTGTCATTGTAACTTAAATGTTCAATTATGTCAGCAGCATCTGCTGGGTGCATATCATTGAAGGAATTTGTGATAAATTCAGCATCATTTGATGCAATTTTATCTGTTACAACTTTAATAAATTCCTTATTAAATTCGAAATTGACTTTTTTATCTTTAATTTTTTTTACTATAGTCATAAATTTACCTATAATTTAGTTGGCACTATTAATACAAAATAAAAATAATACAAATTTATAATGACAATAAAGATCAAAAAGTCAGTAAAACCAATAAAATATGAAAATGCAATAAACATGCTTGAAGACAAATTAGAGCAAATCAAAAAAAATGAGAGCGATGAACTGATATGGATTCTAGAACACGAAGAAGTATATACAGGTGGAACTAGTTTTAACGATAATGATATATTAGATAAATCTATTAATATTATTAAAACAAATAGAGGTGGTAAAATTACTTATCATGGACCAGGTCAACTAGTTTTTTATTTTGTAATAGATCTGACTAAAAGAGGAAAAAATATTAAAAAATTAATAACAGCTATTGAGAAAACAATAATAGATACATTTAAAGAATATAATATAGTTAGTTTTGCTGATAGAAAAAATATTGGAATTTGGTTTAAACATAACTCTGGTAAATTAGATAAAATTGCAGCAATAGGAATAAAAGTAAAAAAATGGATTGCCTATCATGGATTTGCAATAAATATTTCTAATAAACTTGATGTTTATAAAAAAATAATACCATGTGGAATTACAGATCGAGGGGTAACAAATTTAAATCAAATTAAAAAACAGAATTACAAAAATATTGAAAATATTCTAATAAAAAATTTTTTGTCTAATATTAAAAATTAAGTCTTTTAATATTTAACATATTTATGAAATATTTTGGAGGTATTGCTCTAAATGTATATTTTTTTTCTTTAATTTTAAACTTTATTTCATATGAGTGAAGCATAAGATTTTTATTATTTTTTTGGCTCTTAAATGAATTATATTTTTTATCACCAATTATAGAATGGCCTAAATTAAATAATTGTTTTCTTAATTGGTGCTTTCTTCCTGTAATTGGATTTAATTGTATAAAAGTTGAATTATTGTTCTTATCTAATATTTCATATTTTGTTTCTGCTTTTTCTATAATTTTTTTGTTATCATCATATCTGGTTAGATTATCTTTCAATAAACCATTATTTTCTATATCTAATTCCCCACTACATATTGCAATATAAGTTTTATAAACTTTCCTTAACCTAAAAAGAGACGTCAATAATTGTGCTGTGGATCTATTTTTTGCGATCAAAAAAACTCCTGATGTTTCTTTATCTAATCTATGTACCGAATAAGGTTTATCATCTTTAAATATTTCGCTTTTAGAAAATATATCAATAAGATTTTTTTTAGATTTTGTCCCACCTTGTACTGAAATCCCAGATTGTTTATTTATAACTACAAAATCATCATTATTTTCGATTATAAAATCTTCGTTTTCTTTAATAATCGTATTTGAAGGTATGAATTTTACTTTTTTTGCTAATTCATTTTTTTTATAATCAAAATTATGTAATTCTATAATATCATTATTTTTTAGTTTACTTGAACTTTTGATTTTTTTTTTATTAAGTTTAATTTTTCCATTTCTTAGACTTTTTTCAATTAAACTTTGAGGAATTGACATAAAGTATTTTCTTAAAAATCTGTCAATACGCATACCTGAAAACGTATTATCTACGTTAATTACCTTTTTCATAATGAAGTGTATTAAGCTGTTGCTTCTTTGGGTGTATCTGTTTTTTTGTCTATGGTTTTAGATTTTTCTATTTTCTTTTTATCTATTTTTTTTGCTTCAACATCACGGTCTACAAATTCTATAACTGCCATTGGTGCATTATCTCCATATCTAAAACCAGCTTTTATAATTCTAGTATATCCGCCATTTCTATTTTGATATCTTTTAGATAATGTTTTGCGTATTTTACTTGCTGATCCTTCGTCTTGAAGTTTTGAGATTAATTTTCTAGTGTTCTGAAGTGTATTTTTCTTTCCTAATGTAATTAACTTATCTGCTTGAGGTTTTAAAACTTTAGCTTTAGGAAGAGTAGTTGTAATTTGTTCATATTTTACTAAAGAATTTAACATATTCTTAATTAATGCCTTTCTGTGCTCTGATGTTCTGTTTAGTTTTTTATAACCAAATTTATGTCTCATTAAATCGCTTCCTCTAATTTTTTCGATAATTCTGCAATATTATCTGGAGGCCAGTTTGGTATTTCCATTCCTAAGTAGAGAGACATTCCTGTTAATACTTCTTTTATTTCATTTAGAGACTTTCTTCCAAAATTTGGTGTTCTCAACATTTCACCTTCAGATTTTTGTACTAAATCGCCGATGTAAATTATATTATCATTTTTTAAACAGTTCATTGATCTTACTGAGAGTTCTAGTTCATCAACTTTCCTTAGTAAATTTTTATTAAATTCAGGTTCTGATGGTTGTTCTCTAACAATAACCTCTTGTGGTTCATCAAAATTAACAAACATGCCAAGTTGATCTTGGAATATTCTTGCAGAATATGCTACTGCGTCTTCTGCAGAGATAGATCCATTGGTTTCTACCTCCATAGTCAATTTGTCATAGTCTAATGCCTTACCCTCTCTTGCTGTACTTATTGAGTATGAGACTTTTTTTACTGGGCTAAATAACGAATCTATAGGTATTAACCCGAGTGGTGGTTCTTCAGGTTTATTCATGTCTGCAGAAACATAACCTTTTCCATTACTAACAGTCATTTCCATATGAAAGTTAGTATTTTCATCTAAATTACAGATTACTAATTCTGGATTTAAAATTTCAATATCAGTTGAAGTTGTAATATTAGAGGCTTTAATTTCACCTGGGCCCTTGGCATCCAATATTAATTTACTTGTTGTTTCAGAATTACTTTTTAAAGCGAGCGATTTTACGTTTAATACAATATCTGTAACATCTTCTCTCACACCTTTAATTGACGTAAATTCGTGGAGAACACCATCAATTTGTATTGCTGTAACAGCTGTTCCTCTAATCGAGGATAAAAGAATTCTTCTTAACGAGTTACCTAAGGTTAATCCGTAACCTTTTTCTAGTGGTTCAGCAATGATTTTAGCATACGATTTATCCTCGCTAAGATTAACATCTAGCTTGGGTGGTTTAATAAGAGATTTCCAATTTTTAATATTTACTTCTGACGTATCCATTACACTCTCCTTTTTTTTGGCGGCCTTGAACCATTATGTGGCATAGGTGTTGTATCTTTTATTGATATGATTTTAAATCCTCGTGCTTGTAATGCTCTTAATGCAGTTTCTCTCCCAGACCCTGGGCCTTTAACTTCTACAGATAAAATTTTCATTCCAACTTCTAGAGCTTTTGCAGCAGCGGCATCAGCAGCTACTTGTGCTGCATAAGGTGTCGATTTTCTAGACCCTTTAAATCCTTTTTGTCCAGCAGAAGCCCATGAAACTACATTTCCATTAGTATCTGCAATTGAGACAATGGTATTATTAAATGTAGACTGTACATAAGCAATGCCATTTAAAATATTTTTTTTGTTTTTTTTCTTCTTAGAATAAGAACTTTTTTTTGATTTAGTAATAGTTTCTTTGCTTTGATCTTTATTTTCAGTTTTATCTTTTGCCATTTTATTTTTTAAGTGGTGTTAATTTCTTTCCAGCAATAGCTATTGCCTTTCCTTTACGGGTTCTTGCATTACATCTTGTTCTCTGACCTCTTACTGGTAGTTTTTTTCTATGTCTAGAACCTCTATAAGATGCTAGGTCAATTAATCTTTTTATATTTAATGAAATATCTCTTCTTAAATCACCCTCAACTGTGAATTTTTGATCAATTAATTCTCTTATTTTTAATATTTCTTCATCTGTCAATTCGTTAACTCTTTTTGTATTAGGAATATCTAATGATTTGCATATATCGTTAGAGTTTTTTTCGCCTATGCCGTAGATGTAAGTTAAACCAATTCTTACTAATTTGTTTTGTGGAATGTTTACACCTGCAATACGAGCCATAATAAAGAGATAAAATTTAGCCTTTTATATAAAAAATTCTTTCAAAGTCAATGTCTTAAACAGATAGGATTTGCTCGATTTTAGTTGATATTTCGTCAATTTTTTCGTCTCCATTAATTTCATAGAAATTTTGTTTTTTTGAGTAAAAATCTAGAACAGGTTTGGTTGTTTCCATATAGGTATCATATCTTTTTAAAATTGTGCCTAAATTGTCATCAGATCTTTTTTCTAAAATCTTTCTTTTTTCGATCCTTTTTATTATTGTTTCTTTTTTTACATTAAGAAAAAAAATAAAATCAATCTTTTGGTGTGATTTAGACAATAGTAATTCTAAGTTTTTGGCCTGACTTAATGATCTAGGATACCCATCAAAGATTAACTTATTTTTCTTATTTTCATCAAAAAGAACTTCTTTTATTAACTCATTAACTATTTCATCTGTAGCAAAATCACCTTTTGATATAATATCCTCTATATCCTTACCAATTGTTGTTTTATTTTTGACCTCATTTCTCAAGAGATCACCAGTAGAAATTTGGTATAATTTCAATTTTTTAGCTATATGTAATGCTTGAGTGCCTTTGCCAGCTCCTGGTGGTCCAAAAATTATAACGTTCACTTAAATAAATTATCTTCCAAATTTTGTTTTTTTAATTAATTGTTCATACTGAGAACTCATTAATCTTGTTTGTACTTGAGTAACTGTGTCTATGGCTACAACAACAACGATCAATACTGAAGCACCGCCTAAATAAAAAGGTATTGGATAATTGGCAATTAAAAATTCTGGCATTAAACAAACAAGAGTAAGATACAACGCTCCTATTGTAGTTAATCTTGTTAAGATAGTATCTATGTATAAAGCTGTACTTTCGCCAGGTCTTATACCAGGTATAAATCCACCATATTTTCTTAAATTTTCAGCAGTCTCATTTGGGTTAAACGTTATTGATGTATAAAAAAAAGTGAAAAATATAATTCCAGATGCATATAGGATCATATAAAGTGGCTGCCCTTGTGAAAAGTATGATGAAAAGTTTAAAAATGTCTCATTTTGAGAAACATTAAAATTGGAGAATGTAACTGGTAATAAAAGTAATGCGGAGGCAAAAATTGCTGGAATAACACCAGCAGAGTTTATTTTTAATGGCAAATGTGATGATTCACCTCCATACATTTTATTACCCATTTGTCTTTTTGGATAATTAATCAATATTTTTCTAAGTGCTCTTTCCATGAATACAATGAAAAGAATGGTTATCATTAATAATACAAATATAAATATAATCATCAATGTTGAGATGGCACCAGTTCTTCCTAATTCAAATGTAGTTACTAAAGCTCTAGGTATTTCAGCTACTATCCCAGAAAAAATTATTAGTGAAATACCATTACCAATACCTCTTTGAGTAATCTGTTCTCCTAGCCACATCAAAAAAATTGTTCCAGCAACTATCGTGGTTACTGTAGAAATTTTGAAAAAAATACCTGGATTAATTACTAAATCTGCTGATGATTCTAAGCCTACCGCAAGTCCATATCCTTGAACAGTTGCTAATAAAACTGTTCCATATCTTGTTATTTGAGTTATTTTTTGTCTTCCTATTTCACCTTGGGCTTTAAGATTTTTAAAATAATCTGTAACACCAGTTAATAATTGAACAATAATTGAGGAAGAAATATATGGCATAATGCCGAGTGCAAAAATAGCCATTCTACTTACAGCTCCACCTGCAAATACATTAAACATTCCTAGCAGACCTTTCTGATTACTATCCATCATAACTTGAAGCTGTTCTGGGTCTATGCCTGGTAATGGAACAAATGTTCCTAATCTATAAATTGCAAGTATAAAAACTGTAAATAAAATTCTATTTCTTAAATCATTGGTTTGTGATGCTTCACTCATAATTACTTAGTATCTTTTACTTTTATCACGCCACCAAGTTTTTCTACTTTTTCCTTAGCAGATATAGAGGAAAAATCAGCTTCAATGTCTATTTTAGAAGTTAGATTGCCATTTGCTAAGATTTTATATTTTGAATATGTTTTATTAATTATTTTATTTCTATGTAAGACTTCTAAATTTATTTGATTTGAAGGGTCAATTTTTTTACTATCAACAAATTTTTGCAACTGGTCCAAGTTTATCTTTGCAATTTTAGACTTATTTATTGGATTAAAGCCTCTTTTTGGCAATCTTCTGTATAGAGGCATTTGCCCACCTTCAAAACTTTTAATCGCAACACCAGATCTTGATTTCTGTCCTTTTACTCCTCTACCAGAAGTTTTTCCTTTTCCAGAACCTATACCTCTACCTAATCTTTTTTTTGAAATTTTCATTTTTATGTTTTTGTTAAGATAGGTCATTATCCTCTTTTCTCAATAATTTCAGATATTTTTTTATTTCTTATCAATGAAATATTTTTTGGAGAGTTTTGTTTTGAAAGAGCTTTCATACAAGCTCTAATAACATTATGCGGATTAGCTGTTCCAAGTGATTTAGCAACTATATCTTTTATTCCAAGAACTTCACAAACTGCTCTAACTGCACCACCAGCGATTATACCAGTACCTTTGGGAGCAGCTCTTAATTTAATCTTTCCAGCACCATCTTTTCCGAAAATATCATGATGAATTGTTCTGCCTTCTCTTAAAGGGATTTGAACTAGGTTTCTTCTAGCTAACTCATTAGCCTTTTTAATCGCATCAGGAACCTGTTTCGCTTTTGCGTGCGCTACACCTATTTTACCATTCTGATTTCCTACTACTACTAAAGCAGAAAATCCAAATCTTCTTCCACCTTTTACCACTTTTGTTATCCTGTTAATGTGTACTAATTTTTCTACAAATTCTGTATTTTTTTCCATATATTAAAATTCCATTCCATTTTTTCTTAGCTCATCTGCTAATAATTTTACTCTTCCATGATATTTATAAATTCCTCTGTCAAAATACACTTTTGTGATTTTTTTATCTTTTGCCTTTTTGGCTAATTCTTCAGCAACTAGTGTGGATAGCTCTTTTTTATTCTTTTTCATGGACTTAATATCTTTTGAGTTAGATGATGCCGATACAAGTGTAATATTATTTTTATCATCTATTATTTGAGCACTTATATTTTTAGTTGATCTATTAACACTTAATCTATACCTGTCTTTTGTAGATATTTTTTTTAGTTTATTTCTTACTCTAAATTTTTTTCTTTCTTGCTTTAAGATTTTCATTATTTTTTCTTACCTTCTTTTCTTAATATATATTGTCCTTGTTCTTTGATGCCCTTTCCTTTGTAAGGTTCCGGGGGTCGTAAACTTTTAATTTCAGCAGCAACCATTCCGACTTGTTGTTTATCATTTCCGTTTATTTTAAGAATATTCTGTTTTTCCACTTGAATTTTTATTCCTTCGGGAATATCAAAATTTATATCATGACTGAATCCGAGTTGCATGTTAAGTTTATTACCCTTTAATGATGCTCTATAACCTACACCAGTCAACTCTAGAATTTTTTCATATCCTTTACTAGCACCTATTATTGCATTGCTTATTAAACTTCTATTCATTCCCCAAAGTCTTTTTGTATTTTGATTGTTTTTTTTTGGTTTAATTGAAACCTCTTTACCATCATTGATATTTAGATCAAAAATATCCAAGTCTATATTTAAAGATTTTTTACCTAGTGGGCCCTCAATATTAATTATATTACCACTTAACATAACTTTTACTTTTTCTGGAATTGAAATATTTATTTTACCAATTTTTGACATTAAAAAACCTTACAAATTATTTCGCCACCAACTTTTTGTTTTCTTGCATCAATATCAGTCATCACACCTTTTGGTGTTGATATTATTGCAATTCCTAACCCATTGTTAACTTTAGGTAAACTTTCAGCACTAGAAAAAATTCTTCTACCAGGCTTTGATACTCTTTCAATAGAACTTATAACTGGATTACCTGAATTATATTTTAAACTAATACATAAGTTGGACTTATTGTTTTCAGATTTAACTTCGTAATCTATTATATAACCCTCTGATTTTAATATTTCAGCTATTTTTGTCTTAAATTTAGATGATGGTAGCTCAATTGTTTTGTGATTTCTCATTTGCGAATTTTTTAATCTTGCTAACATATCTCCTATTGGATCACTTAAACTCATATTATCCTTTCTACCAACTAGATTTTACCATACCAGGAATTTTACCTTCTAGACCCAATTGTCTTAAAGCTATCCTAGATATTTTTAACTTTCGATAAACACCATGTGGCCTACCTGTAATTTGACATCTATTTCTAACTCTTATTTTTGCTGAATTTCTAGGTAACTTAGATAATTTTTGTTGTGCTTTAAATCTATCTTCAAAATTCAACTGTTTATTCATAATTATTTTTTTTAAGCTTAATCTTTTTTTGTAGAATCTGTCGGAAAGTTTAATTCTTTTATTGTTTTTATTTATTGCACTTAACTTAGCCATTAATTACCTCTACTTTCTTTAAATGGAAAATTTAGTTTTTTTAGAAGTTCAAAACTATGTTTTTTATCCATAGTTTTAATAACAATTGTTATATCTAAACCTCTAATCTTATCTACTTTATCAAAATTAACCTCTGGAAATACAATCTGTTCTTTAATACCAAAAGTGTAGTTTCCAAATTTATCAAAACCATTTGGACTTAGTCCTCTAAAATCTTTTATTCTTGGCAGGGCTATATTCACCAGTCTATCGATAAATTCATACATTTTATTTTTACGTAATGTAACTTTTAAGCCTGAGTTTGTATTTTTTCTTGTTTTAAAGTTTGCAATAGATTTTCGAAATTTAGTTATAACTGGTTTTTGACCTGTTATACTTGCAAGATCTTCCTGACATGAGTTTAAAATTTTTGAATCATTACCATCTAGGCCTAATCCCATATTTAAAACTATTTTTTCTATTTTTGGACCCATATATAAATTTTTATAACCAAATTTTTCTTTTAGGCTTGGATTTATCTCTTTGATGATTATTGATTTGAGTCTTGGTTCCATTATTTTTTAGCCTCTTGTTTTTTATTATCTCCTATATTCAATAAGTTTGATAAATGAATGAAATTTTCTTTTGAAACAATTCCACCTTTTTTTTCTTTTGTAGTTTTGACATGCTTTTTCACTAAATTTATTCCTTTAACTTTTGCTCTTTTATTTTTTCTGTCAATTTCTATTATTTCTCCCTCTTTTTTTTTATCTTTCCCAGACAATATTTTTACTTTCATACCTTTTTTAATCATTACAGTACCTCTGGAGCTAAGGAAATTATTTTCATTTGACCTCTATTTCTAAGTTCTCTTGTAACTGGACCAAAAATACGTGTACCAATAGGTTCTCCTTTGTCATCAGTCAATACAGCAGCATTATTATCAAATCTAACTTTTGAACCATCGTTTCTGTGAATTCCCTTTTTTACTCTTACTACAACTGCTTTATGCACAGCCCCTTTTTTTACTTTACCCTTTGGTATAGCTTCTTTAACAGCAACTACTATTGTATCGCCAATACTGGCGTATCTTCTTTTTGATCCACCTAAAACTTTTATACACTCTATTTTTTTTGCACCAGTATTATCAGCAACCATTAATTCTGTTTGCACTTGTATCATTTAACTTCTCCAATAACTTCATATTTTTTATTTTTTGAATATGGTCTACTCTCTCTAATGGTCACTTTATCTCCAGTTTTAAATTTATTTTCTTCGTCATGAGCATTATATTTTTTTCTTGCTCTCATGACTTTTTTTAAAATAGGATGCTGATACTTTCTTTCAACCAAAACTGTTATTGTTTTATTTGGTTTATCACTGACAACCACTCCATTTAAAATTTTTTTAGGCATTTTTTACCTCTAACATTGTTTTTAATCTAGCAATACTTTTTTTAGTTTCATTTATTTTTGCTGGACTTTTTACTTGTCCATTAACTTTTTGAAACCTAAAATTAAAAAGATCTTTTTTAAGTTTTTCTATATTTTCTACAATTTGTGTTTTTGTTAATTTTTTTATTTCTTTTTTTTTCATTTATATTCTCTTTATAAATTTGCATTTTATTGGCAGCTTTGCAGAAGCTTTATAAAGAGCTTCTTTTGCAATATCCTCTGATACACCATCAACTTCAAATAATATTCTTCCGGGTTTAACTCTACATGCCCAAAATTCAGGGGAACCTTTACCTTTACCCATCCTTACCTCTGTTGGTTTTTTTGATACTGGTATATTTGGAAACATTCTAGTCCAAACTCTTCCTTGTCTTTTCATATGTCTTGTTAATGCTACTCTGGCCGCCTCTATTTGTCTTGATATAATTCTTTCTGGCTGGATCGCTTTTAAACCATACGAACCATAGTTCATTATATTACATCTAGAAGCTGTTCCATGAATTCTCCCCTTATGAGCTTTTCTGTATTTAGATCTAGTTGGTTGTAGCATGATTAAGTTTTGTTCCTTTCTTGACTAAATTCTCTAGTAAAAATTTCTCCTTTATATATCCAAATCTTGATACCAATAATTCCATATGTAGTTAAAGCCTCGGCTTCTGAATAATCAATATCAGCTCTAAGTGTATGAGAAGGTATACTTCCCTCCCTTAGCCATTCTGTTCTAGCAATTTCATTCCCTCCTAATCTTCCGCTAATTGAAACTTTAATCCCTTTAGCTCCTAATCTTAAAGCTGACTGCATCGCCCGTTTCATCGCTCTTCTGTAAGACACTCTTTTAACTAATTGTTGTGCAATATTTTCAGCGACTAAATAACTATTAGTTTCTGGTTTTTTTACTTCTTTAATATTTAATACTACTTCATTTGTTGTTAATTTTGATAAATTTCCTTTTATTTTTTCAATATCTGTACCTTTTTTTCCTATAACAAAACCTGGTCTAGAAGTGTAGATTGTTACAAAGCATTTCTTGGCTGTTCGTTCTATCATAACTTTTGATACTCCAGAATTTATTACATTTTTCTTTATGTATTCTCTAATTTTAAAGTCCTCTATAAGATTATTTCCAAAGTCTTTTTTCTTAGCATACCAAACAGAGTCCCAACCTCTATTGATGCCTAGTCTTAGACCTACAGGATTAACTTTTTGTCCCATGCTTCTCCGTTTTTTTCGTGTTTTCTGTTAATATAATTGTTAAATTAGAATAAGGTTTCATAATTTCAGCAGCTCTTCCTTTAGCTCTTGCTCTAAACCTTTTCATAACAACCTGTTTTCCACAATAAGCTTCTTTAATTATTAATTTGTCTATATCATATTGATAATTATTTTCTGCATTTGCTACAGCTGAAGAAATAGTTTTTTTTACATCTTTAGAAATTCTTTTATCTGAAAAGGATAAATTTCTAATAGCAATATCGACTTTTTTTCCAACAATTGATTTTAATATCGGATTTAATTTTCGCGTACTAGATCTCACGTTTTTATTCACTGATTTTACTATCTTTGCATCTATTTCTTTTTTTAATTTCGACATTATTTCTTATCTCCACCTTCTACTTTAGCTTTTTTATCTGCAGGTGTGTGCCCAAAAAACTGTCTTGTTGGTGCAAATTCTCCAAATTTATGTCCAACCATGTCCTCTGAGATTGTTATAGGAATAAATTTTTTACCATTATATATTAAGAAACTTACTCCAACAAATTCAGGTATAATAGTTGATTTTCTCGACCATGTTTTAATGGGCTTTTTGATTGTATCAGATTTTTGTTTTTCAACTTTTTTAATCAAACTTTCCTCAACAAATGGTCCTTTCCAAACTGATCTAGCCATAATTTATGCCCTTTTCTTCTTTCTTCGTCTAATTATAAATTTATCTGTTCTTTTGTTATCTCTTGTCTTTAATCCTTTTGCTGATTGACCTGTAGGGGAAACAGGATGTCTTCCTCCTGCTGATTTTCCTTCACCACCTCCATGAGGATGATCCACTGGGTTTTTTACAACACCACGTGTGTGAGGTCTTATTCCCAACCATCTTGATCTACCTGCTTTACCAATTTTTATGTTTTTTTGATCTGGATTTGATAAAACTCCTATGGTTGCCATAGAATTTGAGTTGATTTTTCTAACTTCTCCTGAAGTCATTTTTATAATAGTGTAGTTTCCATCAATTCCTGATATGGAAACAGAAGTTCCAGCTGACCTTGCTATTTTTCCACCTCCACCTGGATTTATCTCAACGTTATGTATATCAATTCCTACAGGAATATCTTTAAGTGGTAAGCTATTACCAATTTTTATTTCAGAATTAGATCCATTTTGAACTTTATCACCAATTTTAATATCTTTCGGAGCTAAATAATAAAATCTTTCACCATCTTCAAATTTAACAAGCATTATATGGCAAGATCTATTTGGATCATATTCAATTCTCTCTACCTCACCTAAAGAATTAAATTTTTTCCTATAAAAATCAATATTTCTATATTTATGTTTATGACCACCACCATGGTTCCTTGAGGTAATTCTTCCGTAATTATTTCGTCCTTTTGATGCATTATTTGGTGTCGTTAATGCTTTAAAAGGTTTACCTTTCCATAATCCATCTTTACTTACAAGAACTGTACCTCTTGTTGATTTTGTATAGGGTTTAAAAGTTTTTAATGCCATTGGTTTAGATTCCAGTTGTAAGATCTATATTCTGACCTTTCTTTAAAGTTATTATTGCTTTTTTATAGCCTTTTACTCTAACTTTTTTTCCTCTTGTTGTTTTAATTCTTGTTTTTTTATTAATAATATTAACTTTTATTACATTCACTTTGAAAATTTTTTCTATATTTGTTTTTAAATTTATTTTATTTGCTTTTGAATTAACTTTAAAAATAATTTTATTTTGTTCAGAAAGATTAGTTGATTTCTCAGTTACTAACGGGGAAATAATTTTATCGTATAAATGTAATTTTTCCATTTTTAATATCTTTTTTCTAATTCTTTTATTGATGTCTCTGTAAATATTACTTTCTTAAATTTTGCTAAATCATAAGCACTAAAGTGATTCACATCTGTTATTTTTACATTAGGTATATTCCTTGCAGATTTAAATATATTTTCTTTTGATTTTTTATCTGCAATAATGATTGAATTTTTTGCCTTAAATTTAATTAATATACTATTAATCTCTTTAGTTTTTAAAATTTCTTTTTGAAAATCATCTAAAATTATTAAGTCATTTGCCTTATTTTTCTTGGTGATTAATGAAGCAATACTTAATTTTTTTTCACTTTTGTTAAGTTTTCTTTTTTTATAATTTAGTTCTCCTTTAGGGCCATGGGCTATACCACCGCCTACAAATATTGGGGCTTTCTTACTAGCGTGTCTAGCGTTACCGGTACCTTTTTGTGCATAAATTTTTGACGTTGACCCTTTAATCTCATTTTTCTGTTTGGTTTTTGCTTTTCTGCCTTTATAATTAGCGTTAGTTTTATATAAGACACTACTTATAAGTTTATTATTAATTTTCGCTGATATTATTTTATCAGAAACCTCTATGGTATCTTTTTTTCCATCAATATTGATTTTATTTAATTTCATATACTATTTTTTCTTGTCTTGAGTTTTTTTAGCTTTTTGTAATACTTCTATTCTTTCAGAGGTTGTTTGTTTATTAATATTTTTTACTGATTTTTTTAACAACACTTCAGAATTTTTTGAGCCAGGTATTGATCCCTTCAAATATATTAACTCATTCTCAAAATCTGTTTTAATTATTTCTAGATTTTGAATTGATCTCAATTTATCTCCCATGTGACCTGCCATTTTTTTCCCTTTGAATACTTTTCCTGGATCTTGATTTTGACCTGTTGATCCATGTGCTCTATGTGAAATAGAAACACCGTGTGATGCTCTTAATCCTCCAAAGTTATGTCTTTTCATGGCACCTGCAAAACCTTTTCCAATTGTTTTCGATCTTACATCTAAAAATTTTATATCTTTAAATATTTCTATCCCGAATTCATTACCCTCTTTGTATTGATCCGTTTGTTTAACTCTAAATTCTTTCAAAATTTTTCTAGCTTCTGTATTTTTTTTAGAAAAATATCCTTTCATTGATTTACTTAATTTTGAGTTTTTTATTTTTCCAAATCCAATTTGTATGGCATTATAACCTCTTTGCTCTTTGTTTATTATTTGAACCACTCTACCTTTTTCAACTTTAAGCACTGTAACTGGCACTGATTGTCCTGTTTTGAAAAATTCTCTTGTCATACCAATTTTTTTTCCAATTAATCCTATCTCACTC
>CACMDZ010000013.1 GCA_902612575.1 uncultured Pelagibacteraceae bacterium
TTTATATTAGCTCCAGTTCTTTTGACTGTATTAACTATTTCTTCTGTTGATTGGTCTAATACTTTATTGTCGTAAGCTCTAAGTTTAATTCTAATATTTTGTTTTTCCATTTTAACCTGTTTTTTTTGTTACTTCATCCTGCACATTTTGAGGCACTTTATCGTAATGATCAAAAAACATTGAATATTGTGCTCTTCCCTGTGACATAGACCTAAGATTATTTATATAACCAAACATGTTTGCTAACGGTACCATGGCAGTAATTACTGTTGCATTTCCTCTTTGTTCCTGTGTACTTATTTGACCTCTTCTACTATTAAGATCTCCTATAACGTCACCCATGTAATCCTCTGGAGTAACTACCTCAACTCTCATTATTGGTTCTAAAAGTTTTAGGGTTGCCTTTGTGCAGGCTTCCTTGAAACATTGACGAGATGCAAGTTCGAAAGCCAAAACACTTGAGTCAACGTCATGATGTAAACCGTCAACAATAGTAACTTTATAGTCAATAAGTGGAAAACCAGCTAAAATACCCCCATCTGCTACTGTTTCAACTCCTTTTTCAACGCCAGGTATAAACTCTTTTGGAATAGCTCCACCTTTTATTTTACTTTCTATTTCTCTTCCTTTTCCTGGTTCTAGAGGTTCAACTGTAAGCTTAACTCTTGCAAATTGACCAGCTCCACCACTTTGCTTTTTATGGGTATAATCATTTTCAGCTGATGATAAGATTGTCTCTCTATAAGCTACCTGTGGAGCACCCACATTTGCTTCAACTTTAAATTCTCTTTTCATCCTATCAACAATTATATCAAGATGTAACTCACCCATGCCTTTAATTATAGTTTGTCCTGACTCTTCATCTGAGGTAACTCTAAATGATGGGTCTTCTTTCGCCAATCTTCCCAATGCTTCGCCCATTTTTTCTTGATCAGCTTTAGTTTTAGGTTCAACTGCAATTTCTATTACTGGATCAGGAAATTCCATTGGCTCTAACAAAACAGGAGTATCTTTATTTGCAAGAGTGTGACCAGTAATTGTATTTTTCAAACCTGCTAAAGCTACTATATCACCTGCATTAGCCTCTTTTATATCTTCTCTTGAGTTTGCATGCATTAGAAGCATTCGACCAACTCTTTCCTCTTTATCTTTTGATGTATTGTAAATTCCCGTTCCAGACTTTACTGTTCCAGAGTAAATTCTAATAAATGTCAAACTTCCCACGAATGGATCGTTAGCTACTTTAAATGCAAGTGCAGAAAATGGAGCACTATCCTCAAATTTCATTTCTATTTCATCTTCAGATCCAGGTTTTGTTCCTTTTATTGATCCTATATCTTTGGGACTTGGCAAATAATTTACTACTGCATCCAAAAGTGGCTGGACACCTTTGTTTTTAAATGCTGAGCCAGTTAATACAGGAACAAAATCAAATCCCAAACAACCTTTTCTAATACATTTATTTAAGTCATCTTCCGAAATATCTTTTCCACCAAGATAGTCTTCCATAAGTTTTTCATCTTGTTCTACCGCTGTCTCTACTAGCTCTTGACGGTACTTAGATGAAATTTCTTTTAAATCCTCTGGGATATCTGTTAATTCCCATGCTGCCCCTAAATCCTCGTTCTTCCATATAACTGCTTTCATTTTTACAAGATCAACAACTCCTTTTAATGAAGCTTCTATTCCGATTGGCACTTGCATAACTAAAGGCTTAGCGCCTAGACGATCCTTAATCATACCCACACATCTAAAAAAATCTGCGCCAGTTCTATCTAATTTATTAACAAAACATATTCTTGGAACTTTATATTTGTCTGCTTGTCTCCAAACTGTCTCTGACTGAGGCTCTACACCTGCTACACCATCAAAAACAGCAACTGCTCCATCTAGAACCTTTAAAGATCTCTCAACTTCAATAGTAAAATCAACGTGCCCAGGTGTATCAATTATATTTATTCTGTGATCATTCCAAAAACATGTGGTTGCAGCAGATGTAATAGTTATACCTCTTTCTTGCTCTTGTTCCATCCAATCCATAGTTGCGGCGCCATCATGTACTTCACCAATTTTGTGACTTTTTCCGGTATAATAAAGAATTCTTTCAGTAGTTGTAGTTTTGCCTGCATCTATATGGGCCATGATACCAATATTTCTATATTTATCTAATGTATGAGACCTTGTCATATTTTTTTACCACCTAAAGTGCGCAAAAGCCTTATTTGACTCTGCCATTTTATGTGTATCCTCTTTCTTTTTGATTGCTGAACCCCTATTTTGATATGCATCATAAATTTCGTTGAATATTTTCTCTGACATTTTTTTATCTTTTCGCTTTCTAGATGCATCTACTAACCACCTTAAAGCTAATGCTTGGGATCTTTTTGCCTTCACTTCAACAGGAACCTGGTATGTTGCACCTCCTACTCTTCTTGATCTTACTTCCACAGATGGTTTAATATTGTTTATGGCATCGTTAAAAACATTTATAGGTTCTTCTTTTGATTTATTTTTAATTTTTTCAATTGCATCATAAATTATCTTTTCAGCTATTGTTTTTTTTCCATCGTACATTATTGAATTAATTAATTTTGGAATTATTGTAGATTTATATTTTGGATCTATTATAGGTATTTTTTTTGGTGCTTTTCTTTTTCTAGACATTCTTATTTACCTTTTTTTGTTCCATAAAGTGAACGTCTTTGTTTTCTATTTGCAACACCTTGAGTATCTAAATTTCCTCTTAGAATATGATATCTGACACCAGGTAAATCTTTTACTCTACCGCCTCTGATTAAAACTACTGAATGCTCTTGTAAATTATGCCCTTCACCTGGAATATAAGCTGTTACCTCAAAGCCATTTGAGAGTCTTACACGTGCAACCTTTCTTAATGCTGAGTTTGGCTTTTTAGGTGTAGTTGTATAAACTTTCACACAAACACCTCTTTTCAGAGGTTGTTTCTGCAAAGCAGGAACTTTGTTTCGTGTTATTTGTTTATCTCTACTTTTTCTAACTAATTGGTTAATGGTTGGCATAGTTTTTTTATTAATTAAATATTTTTGATGAGAATAACTGGCATGTTATATGTGGCAGCGTTTAGTGATCAAGTCACTACATTCCAACCAAAAACATGGCCAAAATACATTAGAAATTATATTTGTCAAACTAAATAAAAGCTAAAAAGGTCTTGAAATTATTGATTTATTTGAGTTTCAGGTGCTTCTGCGCCCTCTTGTTCAGATAAGAATTTTTGGTCATCAGCTACTGCTTTATTATTCCATGTATTCTTAATTGCTCCAGTACCTGCAGGTACAAGTCTACCAACTATTACATTTTCTTTTAATCCGGTAAGCTTATCAACTTTTCCTTTAATAGCTGCATCTGTTAAAACTCTCGTAGTCTCTTGGAATGATGCAGCAGATATAAATGATTCCGTTTGAAGTGATGCTTTTGTGATTCCCATTAATACTCTTTCACCTATGGCTACTTTTTTTCCCTCGGCTTTTAGTTCTTCATTCATATTTTCAAATTTAATTCTATCAATTATTTCACCAGGTAGTAGTTTACTATCACCTGATTCTTTAACTTCAATTTTTTTAAGCATTTGTCTTAGTATAACCTCTATATGCTTATCATTTATAATCACACCTTGAAGTCTATAAACATCTTGAACTTGGTTTACAAAGTATTCAGTTAACTCTTCTATTCCTAAAATTCTTAAAATGTCATGAGGTAAAGGTTGACCGTCTAGTAAGTATTCTCCTTTTTTTATTTTTTCACCCTGATTGAAATTTATATGTTTTCCTTTTGGAATTAAATAACTTGATGTCTCTCCATTTTCAGCTTCAATAGTTACTCTTTGTTTTCCTCTGACCTCTTTTCCAAAAATAACACTACCATCATTTTCTGCTATGATAGCACTATCTTTTGCTTTTCTTGCTTCAAATAGTTCGGCTACTCTTGGTAATCCACCTGTAATGTCTTTTGTTTTTGTGGTTTCTTTTGGTAGTCTAGCGATCACATCACCTGCTGAAATTTTTTGCCCATCTTTAACAGAAAGAATTGAGTCAGGAACTAGATAATATCTTGCCTCATTATCATCAGCTTTTTTAATTACATTACCTTTCTCATCTCGTAATGTAATTCTTGGTTTAAGATCTGTATTCTTTGATTGAGTTTTCCAATCAACAACTGCTTTGGTTGATATCCCAGTTGCATCATCAACTGTCTCAGCAATAGAAACTCCATCAATTAAATCTACATAATTTGCAATACCATCTTTTTCAGCTATTACAGGTGTAGTATATGGATCCCATTCACAGATTTTTGCACCTTTTTTTATTTTTTGATCATTTTCGAAAAATAATTTAGATCCATATGGAACTTTATAAGATGCGACTTGCAATCCATTGTCATTTTGAATTGATATTTCAGTATTTCTTCCCATTACAATTTGATTATTCTTTGAGTCTTTTAGTAAATTCGTATTAACAATTTTCAAAATACCTTCAGAACTCGAGATAATTTGAGATTCTTGTTTAACAGAAGCTGTTCCACCGACGTGAAAAGTTCTCATTGTTAATTGAGTTCCTGGCTCACCAATTGATTGAGCAGATATCATTCCAATTGCCTCACCAACATGAACCATTTTTCCTCTTGAAAGATCTCTTCCGTAACATTTTGCACAAACACCTTCTTTTGAACTACATGTCATTACTGAATAAACATTTAAAGTTTTAACACCAGCAGCGTCTATCTTTTCACACCCACCCTCATCTATCATTTGATCTTTTTTAATTATTACTTCTCCAGATAAAGGATTTTTAACTTCAGTCGCAGTTACTCTACCCAAAGCTCTTTCTGATAAACTTACCATAATATTTCCACCTTCAAGAACCTCAGTTAATTTTATATATCCGGGATTATCACATTTTTCTTTGGTAACAGTTAAATCTTGAGCTACATCACATAATCTTCGTGTTAAATATCCTGAGCTAGCTGTTTTAAGTGCAGTATCTGCAAGTCCTTTTCTTGCACCATGGGTTGAGTTAAAATATTCTAAAGCTGTTAGACCCTCTTTGAAATTTGATGTAATTGGGGACTCAATAATTTCACCAGATGGTTTTGCAATTAAACCTCTCATTCCAGCTAGTTGTTTCATCTGGGCTGCAGATCCTCTAGCTCCACTATCAGCCATCATAAATACTGAGTTAATTTTTAATCCTTCAGTTGTTACTTCGGTTGCAGATATTCTTTTCATCATTTCTGATGCAACTCTATCTGTACATTTAGACCAAGCATCTATAACCTTATTGTATTTTTCACCTCTGGTTATTAAACCCTCAGCATATTGGCCCTCATAATCGGCTATAAGTTTTTTTGTTTCATCTATAAGTTGTTGTTTATTATCTGGTATGACCAGATCATCTTTTCCAAAAGATATTCCGGCTTTAAATGCATGTTTAAATCCAAGGTCTTTAAGTTTATCACAGAATATAACCGTACTTTTTTGTCCTGAAAATCTAAAAACGTGATCTATAACTTCAGAAACAATTTTTTTTGGAAGTAATCTATCAACTAAGGAAAATTTATTGTTAAAATTTTTAGGAATTAAATTTGATAACAAAAATCTTCCAGCTGTACTTATGTGTTTTTCAAATCTGATATTCCCTTTTTCATCTAAAGTTTCAAACCTTGATACAATTCTTGAATGTACTTTAATTTGACCAATCTCTAAAGCATGCTCAATTTCTGTTGTGTTTACAAAATATCCCTCTACTCTGTCTGTTTGAACTGGTGGTTGGGATAAATAATATATACCTAAAATCATATCCTGACTTGGAACAATAATTGGTTTTCCATTAGATGGACTTAAAATATTATTTGTCGACATCATCAACACTCTTGCTTCCAATTGAGCTTCTAAGCTTAAAGGCACATGTACTGCCATTTGATCTCCATCAAAATCAGCATTAAAAGCAGCACAAGTCAATGGGTGAAGTTCAATAGCGTTACCTTCAATTAGTTTTGGCTCAAAAGCTTGTACTCCTAGTCTATGAAGTGTAGGTGCTCTATTTAATATTACAGGGTGTTCTCTAACTATTAGTTCTAATGCGTCCCAGACCTCATTTCTCTCTTTTTCAACAAGTTTTTTTGCTTGTTTAATGGTTGAAGCTAATCCTAATTTATTTAAACGCGCATATAAAAAAGGTTTAAATAGTTCTAATGCCATTTTTTTTGGAAGTCCGCACTCATGTAATTTTAGATCTGGACCTACAACAATTACTGATCTTCCTGAATAATCAACTCTTTTTCCTAAAAGATTTTGCCTAAATCTTCCCTGTTTTCCTTTAAGCATTTCGGCCAAAGACTTAAGGGGTCTTTTGCCTGTTCCAGTTATTACTCTACCTCTTCTACCGTTGTCAAACAATGCATCTACTGACTCTTGCAACATTCTTTTCTCATTTCTGACAATGATATCAGGGGCTTTTAAATCTATTAATCTCTTTAATCTGTTATTTCTGTTAATTACTCTTCTATATAAATCGTTTAAATCTGATGTAGCAAATCTTCCACCATCTAATGGAACTAATGGTCTAAGTTCAGGTGGTATAACAGGTACAGTTGTTAAAATCATCCATTCAGGTTTATTTCCTGTTTCAATAAACGATTCTATTAGTTTTAATCTTTTAATTGATCTTTCCTCTGAGACCTTAGATTTTGTCTCCTTGATACTTTTAATTAGTGCTTCTCTCTCCTCTTCCAAATTAATTGATTTTAAAATTTCTAAAATTGCTTCAGCACCAATACCTGCTGTAAATGCCTCTTCGCCATAATCATCTTGATACTTGATAAGTTCTTCTTCACCTAATAATTGGTTTTTCTTTAATCCAGTTAAACCAGGCTCAATAACTATGAAATTTTCAAAATATAGTACTCGCTCAACTTCCTTTAATTTCATATCTACAACTAAAGAAATTCTACTTGGTAATGACTTTAGGAACCATATGTGAGCAACAGGCGTTGCAAGATTAATATGACCCATTCTTTCACGTCTTACATTAGATTTTGTAACCTCAACACCACATTTCTCACAAATAATACCTCTGAATTTCATTCTTTTGTATTTTCCACATAAACACTCGTAATCTTTTATAGGTCCAAATATTCTTGCACAAAACAAACCATCTTTTTCTGGTCTGAATGTTCTATAATTTATTGTCTCTGGTTTTTTTATTTCACCAAATGTCCATGATTTTATTTTTTCAGGACTTGCCAATGTAATTTTAATACTATTAAAGTTTTGAGTTTCAGATATTTCTGAAGATTTGAACAAATCTGATAATTCTTTACTCATACTAGTTTAACTCCACATTAAGTGCTAATGATTTTATTTCTTTAACTAATACATTAAATGATTCAGGTATACCTGACTCAAAATTTTCTTCACCTTTAACGATTGTTTCGTAAACTTTTACTCTACCAGCAACATCATCAGATTTTACTGTAAGTATTTCTTGAAGTGTGTAAGAGGCACCATAAGCTTCTAATGCCCAAACTTCCATCTCACCGAATCTTTGACCTCCTAGTTGAGCTTTACCACCTAAAGGCTGCTGTGTAACTAAACTATAAGGTCCCGTAGATCTTGCATGTATTTTATCTTCGACAAGGTGATGTAATTTAAGCATATAAATAATTCCTACAGTTACAGGTCGGTCAAATTTTTCCCCTGTTCTTCCATCCCATAACATTGTTTGTCCAGAATTTGGTAATTTAGCGAGATCTAACATGTTTGTTACATCTTTTTCTTTTGCACCATCAAAAACAGGAGTTGCTATTGGTACTCCACTTTGAATATTTTGACACAAGTCTTTAAATTCAGTACTGGATAAAGCATCTATATCTCTTGAGTATACTTCATCGCCATAAACAGATTTCAAAAATTTAGTAATTTTCTCATTTTTTTCTATTTTTTTTTGGTTTTGGTTAATCAAATCATTTAGTTGTTCACCTAATTCTTTACATGACCATCCTAAATGAGTTTCTAATATTTGACCAACATTCATCCTACTAGGAACACCTAAAGGATTTAATACAATATCAACAGGTTTTCCATTTTCTCTATAAGGCATATCTTCAACTGGTACAATTTTACTTACGACACCTTTGTTCCCATGACGACCTGACATTTTATCACCAGGTCTTAATCTTCTTTTAATTGCTACAAAAACTTTTACCATTTTCATAACACTAGGTAATAGATCGTCACCTTGTCTAATTTTTAAAACTTTGTCTTCAAATCTTTCTTGAATGTCTTTTTTTGCATTATCGTGTTGTGATCTTAATTGATTTAATGCACTTAACTTTTTATTATCCTCTATAGAAATTTTAAAGAGATCTGTAACTGGCAATTCAAATACCATCTCCTCTGTCAAGATAGTTCCACTATCATAATTTTTAATTTTTTTTGTTAACTTAGTGTTTGTTAATATAGATGTTGCTCTCTGTTTAATGCTTCTCTCTAAAATCTCTTCTTCAACATTTTTATCCTGTTGAACACTATCAATCTCAGCTCTTTCAATTGTAATTGATCTCTCGTCTTTATCAATTCCATGTCTGTTAAAAACTCTTACATCTACGACAATACCTCCACTTCCACTTGGCATTTTTAATGAGGTATCAGTAACATCTATTGCTTTTTCACCAAAAATTGATCTTAAAAGTTTTTCCTCTGGACCCGATGCTGAGTCACCTTTTGGTGTTACTTTTCCTACCAATATATCGCCAGGTTTAACTTCAGCACCTATATAAACAATTCCTGACTCATCAAGATTTTTAAGTGCCTCCTCGTTAATATTTGGAATATCTCTTGTTATATCTTCTTCACCAAGTTTCGTATCTCTAGCCATAACTTCGTACTCTTCTATATGTATTGAGGTGAATACATCGTCAGTTACACATCTTTCAGATATTAGAATTGAGTCCTCAAAGTTATAGCCCTGCCATGGCATAAATGCTACAGTCACATTTTTACCTAATGCTAACTCTCCAGTTTTTGTTGAAGGACCATCAGCTATGATGTCTCCAGATTTAACTTTGTCTCCAACTCTAACTAATGGTTTTTGATTAATACATGTATTTTGATTTGACCTCTTAAACTTTTGAAGATTGTAAATATCTACTCCTGATTGTGAGTAATCTTTTTCATTTGAGGCCTTTATAACTATTCTTTTACCATCAATTTTATCAACAACACCATCTCTTTTTGCAACAATCGTAACTCCAGAGTCTAAGGCAACATCGCTCTCTATACCTGTTCCTACTAATGGAGCCTCGGGTTTTAACAAAGGCACAGCTTGTCTCATCATATTGGAACCCATTAATGCTCTGTTAGCATCATCATTTTCTAAAAATGGAATTAAAGATGCAGCCACTGAGACTAACTGTTTTGGGGATACATCTATATAGTCAATATTTTCAGGTTTAGATAAAATAAAATCTAAGTTTGCTCTACTAGAAACTAATTCCTCAACAAATTTTCCATTTTTATCCAATAAAGAATTGGCTTGTGCAATTGTAAACTTTGTTTCTTCCATTGCTGACAAATATTCAATTTTATCCTGAACCACACCATTTTCGACTTTTTTATAAGGACTTTCTATAAAACCATATTTATTAATTTTGGAATAAGTGGATAAGCTATTTATTAATCCTATATTTGGACCCTCAGGTGTTTCTATTGGACATATTCTTCCATAATGGGTAGGGTGAACATCTCTTACCTCGAAACCAGCTCTCTCTCTTGTTAAACCGCCTGGTCCTAATGCTGAGACTCTTCTTTTATGAGTAATCTCAGATAGTGGATTTGTTTGATCCATAAATTGAGATAATTGAGATGTTGCAAAAAAATCTTTTAATGAAATTGTTAAAGGTTTCGCATTAATTAAATCTTGGGGCATAGCTGACTCAACATCAAGTGTTGTCATTTTTTCCTTTATAGCTCTTTCCATTCTATAAACACCAATTCGTGCCTGATTTTCTACAAGTTCTCCAACAGATCTAACTCTTCTATTTCCTAAATGATCTATATCATCAACTTCATCTTTACCATCTCTCAAGTCTAGCATTTTTTTAATGATTGCTAAAATATCATCATTCCTTAAAATTGTAATTTTGTCTGAACAATTAAGGTCCAATCTAGAATTCATTTTAACTCTACCTACGTCCGATAAATCGTATCTGTCTGAACTAAAAAATAAGTTATTAAATATTTGTGTTGCAATTTCAATTGTTGGAGGCTCTCCAGGTCTTAGAATTTTATAAATTTCTGTTATTGCATCATTTTTACTATCATTTTTGTCGTTTAAAATGGTTTGAAGTAAATAAGGTCCTTTAGATATGGTATTTGTTTTAGAGATATTTATAGTTTTTATATTTTCCTCTAATAATTTTTGAATTATCGTTTCGTTTAATTCTGTACCAATTTTAAAAGTCTCCTCACCTAAAGTTATATCTTCGTGCAAAAATTTTCCGTAAAGAGCCTCGTTTGATACTAATATTTCTTTAAGTCCATCATTTTGCAGTTTTTTTGCTGTCAAAAAATTAATCTGCTCACCAATTTTGATCAGAGTTTTGTTATTTTTTGCATCAATTATCTCCTCTGAAAAATTCTTAGCTTTATAATTTTCAGGATCAAATTTAGTTTTCCATTTTTTTAAGTTACCATCATATGAGTAAACATTTTTTTCATAAAATTCATTAACGATATCTGATTTGTTGTAACCTAGGGCTTGTAAAAGTGTTGAAACAAAAATTTTTTTCTTTCTGTCGATTCTAAAATATAAAAAATCTTTAACATCGAATTCAAAATCTAACCAAGAACCTCTATTAGGAATAACTCTACAATTAAATAATAATTTACCACTAGCATGTGATTTTCCTTTATCATGGTCAAAGAATACTCCGGGACTTCTATGCATTTGATTAACCACAACTCTTTGAACTCCGTTAGTAATAAATGTTCCGCTATTTGTCATCATTGGGACTTCACCCATATATACTTCTTGTTCTTTTGCAGATAAGATATCTTTAGTGTTGTTTTCTTGATCAATTTCATAAACAACAAGTCTAAGTGTACATTTAAGAGCAGCTGAATAAGTAAGACCTCTTGTAATACATTCCTCTACATCAAACTTTGGCTTTTCAAGTTTATAAGAAACATATTCAAGCGTTGCTTTGTCGTTTATGTCTTCAATAGGAAAAATACTTTTAAAAACTCTGTGAAAACCTTTAATTAAATGTTGTTCAAGATCATCTTTGTACTCAGTTAATTCTTTATAGGAATTTTTTTGAACTTCTATTAGATTTGGTATTGATAAACTTTCTTTAAGTTTACCAAAACTTTTTCTTATGTTTTTTTTTTCAGTAAAAGATAATTGCATATCTGTTCAACGACTGAATAATTAAATTCAGCGTCTAAATTCTTTCTTATTTAATTTACTTAAGTTCTACAGTTGCGCCTGCTGCTTCAAGCTTAGCCTTAATTTCTTCAGCTTCTTTTTTATTCACACCTGATTTAACTTCTTTAGGTGCACCTTCAACTAGATCTTTTGCTTCTTTTAAGCCTAATTCAGTCACAGCTCTAACTTCTTTAATGACATTTATTTTTTTGTCACCAGCTGATGTTAGCATGATCGTAAAATCATCTTTATCTTCTGCAGGAGCTTCACTCCCACCAGCTGTAGCTGGTGCAGCAGCAACTGCAGCAGCTGCCGTTACTCCCCATTTTTCCTCTAATTGCTTTGATAGTTCGGCCGCCTCTACAACGGTCAAACTGGATAAATCCTCAATAATTTTATTTAAGTCAGCCATAATTATAATTTTTTTGTCCCTGGTTATTTTTTTGATTTTTCGAGCGCTAAAATAGCGATTTTTGACGCCGGCGCAAGTAAAATACTTGCTATTTTTTGTGCTGGAGTCCTTAAAATACCTACAATTTTGGCTCTTGCTTCATCTATTGAAGGTAAAGTTGCAACATTTTTAACGCCAGCAACGTCTAAAATGTCTGTACCCATGATTCCACCTAATATTTTTAGATTTTCATTCTCCTTAGAAAATTTAGTTAAAATCTTTGCAGATGTTATTGCATCTTCTGATAAAGCTACTGCTGTAGGACCAGTAAATAAATTTGATATTTCTTTGCATTTTGTCTTTTCTAAAGCAAGCTTTGTAATTCTGTTATTAGTTATTTTAAATTGAATTCCATGCTCTCTCATTTGCTTTCTAAGTTCATCTAATTGAGCAACTGTAAGTCCTTGATAATGAGTAACTATCACAGCTTCAGTTTTATCAAACTGAGAAGTCATATTTTCAATATATTGTTTTTTTTGATTTTTGTTCATCATAACTAAATACTCTTTTCCAATTTAATTTTATAAGATACGCCCATACTGGACGAAATAAAAACTTGTTTTACTAAATCACCTTTAATAGTTAAGTTTGATTTTTCTTTTTCTAAAGCATCTATAATTGCATTATAGTTCTTAATAAGTTTTTCATCATCAAAGGATTTTTTGCCAATGCTTAACCCTATGTTTCCATCTTTATCATTTCTTATTTCTACCTGTCCCGCTTTTGCTTCTAATACGGCTTTAGAAATATCATTTGTAACCGTTCCTAATTTAGGATTTGGCATCAAGCCTTTTGGACCTAATACTTTTCCTAGTTTTGATAATTTTATCATCATTGAAGGAGTGCATATAAGTTTATCAAAATTAAAATCACCATTTTTAATTTTTTCAACTAAATCATCTCCACCAACAATATCAGCATTTGCTTTTTTTGCTTCGTCAGCTTTAGCATCCTCACAAACTACCGCAACTTTAATTGACTTCCCAGTGCCTCCGGGCATATTAACTACTGTTCTTAAATTAATTTCATTTTTTTTTTGTTTGTTATTAATTCTAAAACTCAAATCAACGGACTCATCAAATTTCGTAGTACAATTAGCTTTAATTGTATTTAAAATTTTATCAAATTTTTCAGGAGCTAATTCGTTTGTATTCTCTGGTAATTTTTTATATCTTTTCGAAGACATTATTCTTTAACCTCTATTCCCATTGATCTTGCTGATCCAGCTATAATTTTTGAAGCTTCGTCTAAATCATGAGCATTTAAATCCTCCATTTTTTTTTCAGCAATATCTCTAAGTTGTTGTTTTGAAATGGACCCCACAATATTTCTTCCTGGTTCTTTAGATCCACTTTTCAACTTCATTGCCTCTTTTATAAAATGAGACGCTGGTGGAGATTTAATTACAAAATCAAATTTTTTATCCTTGTAAACTGTTATTATTACTGGCACCGGTTTTCCTGCAAAAGATTTTGTTTTTTCATTAAAAGCTTTACAAAATTCCATAATATTAATTCCTCTTTGACCTAAAGCTGGTCCTACAGGTGGAGCTGGATTAGCTTGGCCTCCTTTTATTTGTAATTTTACATAACCGCTTATTTCTTTTTTTGCCATTAACTTACCTTTTCTACTTGATTATATTCAAGATCAACTGGTGTTGGTCTACCAAATATTGAAACTGAAACTTTCAATCTAAGTTTATCCTCGTCTATATCTTCAACTAAACCACTAAATGATGCGAATGGACCATCAATAACCTGAACCTTTTCACCAACGCTATACTCGATACCTGATTTGGGTTGCGCAACTCCATCTTTAATTTGACCTAATATTTTTTCAATCTCTTTGTCTGAAACTGGTATCGGAGATCCTTTAGATCCAAGAAATCCGCTAACTTTTTTTAAATTTTTTATCATATGGTAAATATTATTATCCATTTCGCTCTTAATCAAAATGTAACCAGGAAAGTATTTTTTTTTTCTTTGAACTCGTTTACCTCTCTTTACCTCGGTGACATCATGAGTAGGTACTATAATTTCTTCAAACTTTTCAGAAATTTCAGCTTTTTCTGCTTCCTCTTTAATTAGTTTTGCTACTTTATTTTCAAAACTAGAGTGTGATTGAACTATATACCAATTTTTCATTATATGCTTACCTTAAGTATTATCTCTAAAAAAAACTTTAATATTTGATCTAATAACAAAAAGAATATTGAAGCTAAAACTGCCATAGCTAAAACCATTAAAGCTCCTTGGACCGTTTCTTTTGCTGTAGGCCAAGTGACTTTAAAAGCCTCCTGTTTAACATCTTGGATAAATTTCAATGGGTTTTTCATATTTTTAGTAAGTATATTGGCAGGAGCGAAGGGAATCGAACCCCCAACCTCCGGTTTTGGAGACCGGCGCTCTACCAATTGAGCTACACTCCTATTGAGTTTACTCTATAATCTTAGTTACTACGCCTGCCCCTACTGTTCTACCACCTTCTCTAATTGCAAAATTAAGTTTTTCGTCCATTGCAATTGGTGTGATAAGTTTTACTGTAAATTTAGCATCATCTCCAGGCATCACCATTTCGGTTCCAGCTGGTAATTCAACTTCTCCAGTAACATCTGTTGTTCTAAAATAAAACTGAGGTCTGTATTTAGTGAAAAATGGCGTATGTCTGCCACCTTCTTCTTTTTTTAATACATAGGCTTGAGCCTCAAATTTCGTATGAGGTTTAATTGAACCAGGTTTACATAATACTTGACCTCTTTCAACATCAGTTCTTTCAACACCTCTCAATAATGCTCCAATGTTATCTCCAGCTTCTCCTGAATCTAAAAGCTTTCTAAACATTTCAACACCAGTACAAACTGATTTCTTAGTCTCTCTGATTCCTACTATTTCAATTTCTTCACCTGTTTTAATGACACCAGACTCAACTCTTCCTGTTACAACTGTACCTCTTCCTGAAATTGAAAACACGTCCTCAACAGGCATCAAGAAATCTTTATCTTTAGGTCTATCTGGTTGAGGAATAAACTCATCAACTGATTTCATTAATTCCATAATTGAATTTTTACCAATCTCATCATCTCTACCTTCAACTGCAGCTAATGCAGACCCTTTAATGATTGGAGTCTTGTCTCCAGGAAATTTATAGGATGTTAGTAAGTCTTTAATTTCTTCTTCAACCAAGTCTATCATTTCTTTATCATCAACTTGATCAACTTTATTTAAATAAACAACTATTGCAGGCACTCCTACTTGACGTGCTAAAAGAATATGTTCTCTTGTTTGAGGCATAGGTCCATCAGCTGCATTTACAACTAATATAGCACCATCCATTTGTGCTGCACCTGTAATCATATTTTTTACATAGTCTGCGTGTCCTGGACAGTCAACGTGAGCGTAATGTCTTTTTTCAGTTTCATACTCAACGTGAGCAGTCGAAATAGTTATACCTCTCTCTTTTTCCTCTGGAGCTTTATCTATTTGATCATATGCTACAAAGTTTGCACCACCACCCTCAGATAGAACTTTTGTTATTGCAGCAGTTAAAGTTGTTTTTCCATGGTCAACGTGCCCGATTGTTCCAATATTACAATGCGGTTTATTTCTTACAAATTTTTCCTTCGACATTACTTTTTTTCCTCACTTTATTTTTTTTATTACTTTTTTTTGGAGCGGGTGATGAGAATCGAACTCACGCAACCAGCTTGGAAGGCTAGTGTTCTACCACTGAACTACACCCGCATACCCAAGTGCGCACTCCAAAGTTTTCAAAGTTTTATGAATGGTGGAGGGGGAAGGATTCGAACCTTCGAAGACCGAAGTCAACGGGTTTACAGCCCGCCCCATTTGACCGCTTTGGTACCCCTCCCAATTAGTAGGGGAAGCGTCCCCATGTTCAATAAAGCTTTAAACAACATGCGTTTTATATATTTTTATTGTACAAATGCAATACGTGAATTTTAGGAAAAATAGTATAAAAACCTTATAAAATCATAAAATATGACACAAAAATCATCTTTTTTTATAGCAGGACGTCATGCAGTCATTAGTGCATTAATAAACCCTAAAAGACGTGTTTTAAAAATTTTCTTAACAGAGGATAGTAAAAAAAATATTCATA
>CACMDZ010000014.1 GCA_902612575.1 uncultured Pelagibacteraceae bacterium
ATTAGATGAGTCTAATTTATTTATAGACTGGTATTTACAAAAATATTTTAAAGGTAAAAAAAAGCAATTTTTAGAAAAAGAGTTAAAAAAAATATTTAAAAAATTATTAAGAAATATTTCATACCATAAGAAAGTTTTTGTACACAGAGATTTTCACGTATCCAATATAATGATAACTAAAAAGGGCTTAGGACTGCTCGACAGCCAGGATGCAGTATACGGTAATATTGCATACGATTTAGCTTCTTTAATTGATGACGTAAGGCTTAAAACAAATATAAAAATAAAGGATTTTATTTTTCATGAATTCTTAAAAAAAAACAAAAATTTAGATTATGAAAAATTTAAAAACGATTTTGAGATTTTATCTGTACTTAGAAACTTGAAAATAATTGGTATATTTACTCGTTTATCGATGAGAGATAAAAAAAATAAATATCTCAAACTTATACCTTATGCTTGGAAATTAATTGAACTTAGAACAAGCAGAAACCCCATATTTAATGACTTAAATTATCTTTTAATTAAAAATTTTGATAAAAAAAAAAGAAAATTGATATGAAAGTTAAAACTGCTTTAATTCTTTGTGCTGGGTTTGGTAAGAGGGTTCAACCAATAACAGATACAATACCCAAACCTTTAATTAATTATAAAGATGAAACCTTATTAGAAAATACTATTAAATTTTTAATAAAACTGAAAATAAGCAAAATTAAAATAAACGTATTTTATTTAAAAGAAAAAATAATTAGTTTTATTGAAAATAAAAATTTTCCAATTAACATAGAAATTGTTGATGACGGTGAAACAATTTTAGGTACAGGTGGTGGAATTTTAAGCCTCATTAATAAATCTGATGAAGAGGATGTATTAGTTATCAATCCAGATACAATTTGGGATGATAGTTTCATAACCTCAGTTATTGATATGGAAAATATCTATTTCGAAAAAAAAATTAAAAATATTTTATTGGTTGTAAATAATTCATCGTGTTTTGATAGAAGATTTAACGGAGATTTCGAAATTAAAAATAATATTTTATTTAAGGAAAAAGTTAATAATTTTAAATATACAGGATGTCAAATATTCAACAAAGATATAATTTCTCATAAGCAACTGAATTATTTTCCTGTATCTGAAATATGGGATACTCTTTTAAGAGACAGCAAACTTTATGGTCATGAACATAAAGGAGAATTTAAGCACTTAACTGATTATGAAATATATGAAAAATTATTTATTTAGAAAACTAAAAGGTCTTTTGCTCTGTCTTTATCTAAATAACTAGCTTTTTTAATTTTTCCTTCTTCAATTTCTATTAATAAAGGATTACCTGTTGGTATTTCTAGACTTGAAATTTTTGTGTTATCTAAATCAAATAGGTATTTACACAATGATCTAATTGAATTTCCATGAGCTGAAACAATTATATTTTTATCTAATTTTGGCTCTATATTTCTTTTATAAAATGGTATCACTCTTTCGTAGGTATTTTTTAATGACTCAGTATCAGGGATCTTATCTCTTGGAACATTTTTATATATATCAATATTCAATGGGTGATATGGACTTGTTTTTTTAAGAGCCTCTGGTGGATTATCCCAAGACCTTCTAAAAGTATGTATTTTTTCTTCACCATAAAGCTTTTTCATTTCATCTTTATTTAAACCTGTTAAAGATCCGTAATGTCTCTCATTTAATTCCCATGCATTTATAATCTCCTGATTTTTTATTCTCATAGTATTTAATATTAAATTAAGAGTCTCAATCGATCTTGATTGTAAAGATGTGTAAAAATAAGATAATTCAATACCTAATTTCTTAATTAATTCTCCTGCTTTACAAGCCTCAAGCTTACCTTTAGCAGCTAAATCAACGTCTACCCAGCCTGTGAAACGATTTTCTAGGTTCCATTCACTTTGTCCATGTCTTACAAGAATTAAATAATTCATAAATTTAACATAAATATAAATTAGATTGACATAAAGCTAAATCTTTTTATTTTGTTACAATGAGTTCATTTGAGGATAGAAAAAAAAGTTTTGAAAAGAAATTTGCTCATGATCAAGAGCTTCAATTTAAAGTCAGCGCTAGAAGAAATAAATATTTAGGAGAATGGGTATCCCAAATACTTGATTATAATTCAGATCAAGAAAAAGAATATATTCAATCAGTAATAAAGGCTGATTTTGCTGAAGCAGGTGACGAAGATGTTTTTAGAAAAATCAAAGAAGATTTAAAAGACAAAAACATATCAGATGAGGAATTACGAAAAAAGATGGATGAGCTAAATGAAAAAGCTAAAACTGATTTTAGTTAGTTTTTTTTTTATCCTATTAAATATAAATAGTTCATTTTCTTTAAATACTAATCTTAAAATAATTTCTGGAAAAGCAGTTATCACAGATGGTGATACAGTCAAAATAAATAATAAAAAAATTCGTTTTAGTGGAATTGATGCTCCAGAAAGTTATTTTTTCGGAAAAAAGCAAATATGCACTTTAAATAAAGTAGATATTTTTTGTGGAATATTATCAAAAGATAAATTATTTGAAAAAATAGGAAATCGATCTATTGATTGCAAAATTGAAAAAAATAAAGATCAATTTAATAGGTTATTAGGAGAGTGTTTTTTAGATAACGAGAGTTTATCAGTTTATATGGTTAAGAATGGTTATGCGTTTGATTACCCAAAATATTCTAAAGGAAAATTCAGAGAATATGAAAAATATGCAAAAGATCTTTCTTTAGGATTGTGGCAAATGAAATTCGAATATCCTTGGATATGGAGAAAAAAAAATAGATAATAAAAAGAGTGATTCGAAATAATAAATTATATTTATTTATAATTCTAATTTTGGTTTCTGCATGCTCTTCTATACCTAAAAATACAGCTGATGGTTGTTCAATTTTTTCTGAAAGATATCTTTGGTATAAACATGCAAAAAAATCTGAACAAAAATGGGGAACACCTATTTATTTGCAACTTGCAATCATTAAAATGGAATCTGATTTTGATTGGTTGGCTAAACCACCAAGACAAAAATTGTTTAAAGTAATTCCATATAAAAGACCATCCAGTTCTTTTGGCTATTCTCAAGCTGTAAAAGGTACATGGAAACAGTATAAAGAAGAAACTGGAAATAAATATGCTACCCGAACGCGGTTCAAAGATAGTGTAGATTTTATTGGTTGGTATACAAATAAAACAGAGAAGATACTAAAAATATCTAAAAACGATGCTTTTAGACAGTATATTGCCTATCATGAAGGATGGGGAAACTATAAAAATTATAAAAATAAACAAAAAATTATTTTATTAGCAAAGAAAGTTGAAAACCAATCTAAGAAGTACAAAAGTCAACTTAATAAATGTAAAAACTCACTAACTACTAGAAAATATATTTTATTCTAATTTAGCTGTTTTTTCAGCTCTATATCAACAGCGTCAATTCTCTTTGTATTTTTGGCAAGAGTTAAATACATTGTTGGTGTAACATATAAAGTAAAGAACGTAGAAATTATCATTCCACCAAGTATTGTTGCACCAACTGCAAGTCTAGAACCTTCTCCTGCTCCAGGTCCAATATTTCCAATAACAAGCGGTAACATTGCTATCATAGTACTTAATGAAGTCATAATTATTGGTCTAAATCTTAAACTACAAGCTTCTTTTACAGCTTTCTCAATATCTTTACTTTTGGTTCTTAATTGATTTGCATAATCAACTATAAGAATACTATTCTTTGTTGAAATTCCTATTAGGATAACCAGCGCAATTTGTGAGAAAATATTTATTGACGAATTTAAAAATAATATGAATACCAAACCACCAAATACCGCCAGTGGAACAGTTAAAATAATTATAAATGGATGAATAAAAGAATTAAATGTTGCAGACATAACAAGGTAAGCAGTTAACAAAGCTAAGGCAAAAATTATGTAAAGTTCATTACTTGTTTCTTTTAATTCCTCTGATTTACCCTTCCAAGTAATTTGTTTATCAGGCGCAACTTTAGTCATTGTTTCTTCAAGATATTTAATTGCTTCAGCTAAAGTATATCCTTCACTAATATTTGCAGATATAGTGACAGCTCTTTGCCTATTGTATCTTGATAACTTACTTGCAGTTCCCTTTTCATTGAATTCTACTAAATTTGAAAGAGAAACTAAGTTACCAGTTTTTTCAGATCTAACAAAGATTTTACTTAAACTTTCCTTATCTTTTCTATCCTCTAAGTATTGTTGTAAAATTATAGGATATTCTTTACCAAGTTTATTAAATTTTGTAACTGTTTTGCCACCATATAAAGTCTCTAGTGTTTGTCCAATTGCTTCTGCAGATATCCCTAAGTCTTTTGCTTTTATTTTATTAATCTTTATATTTACTTCTGGTTTATTTCTACTGTAATCAGATTCTAATCTTGATAAATTTCTATTTTTTCTGAGCATTCTAATAACTTGAGTTTGAATTTGTTCTAGCTCTTCGTAAGTATTTCCGTAAATAACCATTTGAACAGGCTTGTTGTAACTTGAAACTCTTATAGACTGAGGGGATATAGGAAATGCTAATGTTTGAGGTACAGTAACAATTTTACCTATGGCTTGTCTCATGATTGTTTGGGAGCTTTGTTTTCTATTTTTCCAATTGTCTAAAAGTGAAATGATCAAAAAACTATTCTCAGAGCCAAATCCTGGTACAATCATAAGAAATCTATTGTATGGGCTATTCTCCTTATCTAGCAATGGTATCAGTCTTTTTTCCACATCTTCGGCTCTTTTTTGTGTGTATTGAAATGAACTGCCCTCATCTGTAAAACCAATTACCAAATATACACCTCTATCTTCCATTGGTAATAGTTCCTTTTTTGTATAATTATATAAAACAGCTGAGCCAATAACGATTAAAACAATAAATGTTACAATTGTTTTTTTTCTATTGATCCAAAATACTAAAGTTTCTGAATAAAAATTTAGAAAACCTTGAAAAAATATATCAAATCTTTTGGTTAAGAAATTTGATTTTTTCTTTTTGTCAAGAAACTTGCTTCCAAGCATTGGTGAGAGTGTTAATGCAACAAACGATGAAACAACTATTGCAAATGATAAGGCAATAGCAGTCTCTTTAAATAAAGTTCCTGCAATTCCCTCGATGAATATTAAAGGTAAAAAAACAGCCACTAATATAAGAGTTGTTGCGATAATAGCAAAAGTAATTTGTTTTGAACCCTTGTACGCTGCTACTAACGGTGTTTCACCATTTTCGATTCTTCTATATATAGCATCAGTCATAATAACAGAATCATCTGTTATAATTCCTATTGCTAAAATAAAACTTAATAAGACAAATATATTTATTGATAAATCAAATATATATAGACCTAAAAAGGTTGCAATCAAACTCACTGGTAGAGCAATGGCAGGGACTATTACAGCTTTAAGGTTTCCTAAAAATAAATAAATTATGATTACAACTAATATAAATGCAATAATTAATGTTTTATAAACCTCATTAATTGCTTCACCTATATAAGTTGCTCTATTGAATGCTATTTCTAAATTTAAATCTCCTGGTAAAGTTTTTCTTACTTCTTCAATTTTTTTCTTGATATCTTTGGAAAGTTCTACAGTAGATGCACCGCTCCTCGCATAGATACCTATTCCCATTGTTTTCAAATTTAAAGCCCCTTTACTTTGAGCTCTAAATAAAACTTTTTCAGTCACTGGACCCAACTCTAAATTTGCAACGTCAGACAATCTAACTATGTTATCTTTAGCCTTTTTTATCGGAAGCTGTTTGAGTTTTTCTAAGTCGTTATAAGATTTATCGATATTAATTGTAAGATCAATATTTTCTGCCTCTAAAGTACCGGCTGGTAATCTCACATTTTCATTTCTAAGTGATCTTTCAACTTCTTGTATTGTTAGATTATTCGCTGCCAACTTGATTGGATCTATCCATACTCTTATACTGAGTTCTCTTAGTCCACCAGTTCTTATTCTACCAACATTTTTGATGCTTGAAAACTGGTCAACTAAATACCTTTCTGCATAATCTCCAAGCTCAAGGTCTGTCCAAGTTTCTGAGGATAACGCTAGCCACATTGTCGTTGTAAAACCTGCAGATTGTTTAAGTATTCTTGGCGCATCCGCCTCTGAGGGAAGTCTTCCAACTATTCTAGCCACTCTTTCTCTGACATCGTTTGCAGCATTATCAAGATCAATATCTGTATCGAACTCTATATTTATTGTACTTTTTCCATTCTCTGATTTTGCATCAATATTTTTTATACCCTCTGCTCCACCAATTACTTCTTCAATTACCTGAGTTACTTCTTCATCAACAATAGGAGCTGAAGCTGAAGCGTATTTCACTTGAACTTGAACTACGGGTGGTTGTAAACCGGATGGAAGTTCTCTAACAGGTAACTTTGAAAAAACAAAAGTACCAAAAACAACTAATATTAAAGATAACACCCATGATAATGCCGGTCTTCTAATACTTACATCAGTTAAATACATTTAATTATTTATTTTTTATCTTCTTTTTTTTCTGACTCTGACTTACCAAATAAATTCTTTATCCAGTCAAACTTACCTTTTTTTGCCTCTGAATTATTAGATTTTGCTTTTTTGCCCCAATCAGATTTACTTTTTTTAGCTCCATCTTTTATAGGTTTTATTTTGCCATTTGGCCTTACTTTCTTAAGACCCTCAGCAACAACTATATCGCCTTCATTTAATCCAGATTTGACTTCAAGATATCCTTGACTTCTATTGCCAACTATAACTTCTACTCTATTAGTAACGTTTTTGTCGTCTACTTTATAGATATAAACTTTATTACCTTCCAAGATTACACTTGTATCAGGAATTCCTAGAGAATTTCTCTCATTATATTTGATGCTAACTTCCATTAACGCGCCAGGCAAGATTTCAGAATTTGAGTTTTGAAGTTTAACTCTAAGTCTAAGAGATCTATTACTTACATCGATTTTACTTGCAATTGAGTCTACTTTACCTTGATATATTTTTTCTTTATTTCCAGAAAATCTTACATCAACACCTAATCCTTTTTTTACAAATGGAGCGAATATTTCGGGTACATCAACATCAATAAATAAAAAAGATGCATCTTCAATATCAATTACAACTGAGCTTTCTGAAACATTTATATCATCTGAAAAGTTTCTTTTTCCTATGACACCATCAAAAGGTGCTCTAATAGTTCTATTTTTTAATTTTGCTACAATATCTCCAGTTTTTACTTTAGTATTGTATTTTATCTCCTCTAAAATTTCATATTTTTCTATATTGTAAGACTGAACTTTTATTGGAACAGCTGTTCCGAAGGTTTCAATTATATTTTGGAATTTTCTTTGTTCAACAGTTTTGACAATAATTCCTGGCGGTGGTCTTTTGCTAAATTTTTTTTTGAAGTGATTACCGATCATTGTTCTTGCAATGATTACACCAGCGATAATTATAAAAAATATTACAATTATAGTTGTTACTTTTGTTGATCTTTTCATAATCTACAATTTTCCATATTCAGCCCATGATCCATCATAAACTGTAGGAGAATATGTATTATTTACTAGGGAATATGCAAGACTTAAAACACAAGCAGTAATACCAGAACCGCATGAAAAAACTCTCTTGTTATCATTAGAATCAATTATTTCGTCGAATTTTTTTGAAATTTCAGATCTATTTTTAAACGTATTGTCCTTAGCGTTAATAACTTCTTTGAATGGAAGACATAGAGAATTTGGTATAGATCCACTTCTAACATTTTTTCTTGGATCTGGTGCAGTTCCATCAAATCTTTCCTTACTTCTTGCATCAATAACTTTAAAATTATTTGTTTTTATGTTGTCATTGATTTCGTTAATATTTTTAACAAGATGTTTATTTTCTCTAGCAATATATTTCGACTTTAAAATAATTGTATTATCATTAGTTGTCATTTTTTTATCTATTGTCCATTTTTTTAAGCCACCATCCAAAACGCTGACTAACTCTTTATCATGACCGAAATAAATAAAATTAAACCAACCTCTACATGAACTCAGCACATCTGAATCATCATAAATTACTATTCTATCTTGATTTGAGATACCTAAAGAAGATACAATTTCCTCCCATTTTTCTCTTGTTGGAAGCATATGAGGTAATTCAGTGTTCTGTTCTGAATTTTTATCTAAGTCAAAAAATATTGCTCCTGGAATATGTTTACTCAAATATTCTTCATATGGATTTCTATTTATCCCTGGCATGTGCCAAGAACAGTCTATAATTTTTACATTATTTAAATTTTTTTCTAGCCAATCAGATGAGACAAGTGACATTCTATCTTTTTTCTAGATACTTCTGATGATATTCCTCTGCAGCACAGTAATTTTTTAACTCAGAAAGTTTGGTAACTACTCTTCCAGATAACCTTACATTTTCTTCATTTATAATTTTTTGAGCTATTTTCTTTTGTTTATCGTTCAGATAAAATATTTCACTTCTGTATTGTGTACCAAAATCAGGTCCTTGAGAATTTAGTGTTGTTGGATCATGAAATTCAAAAAATTTTTTTATAATCTTCTCATAAGAAATTACTTTGGGATCGAATTCAAGTTTTACAGCTTCTGCGTGATTTGTTGTCCCAGTGCAAACCTCTCTATAATTTGTATTTGGGCTATTACCTCCGCAGTATCCAACCTCAGTTCTGTAAACGCCTTCTAGTTGTCCATATTTTTTTTCTGGACCCCAAAAACAACCCAAGGCTAAAACTGCTATTTCCATAGATTAATGCTATAATAATAATATAATTAAATCCATGTTATCTAAAAATCAATTAGGCTTTTTGTACATGGTTCTATCAGTTTGTGCATTCTCAATGATGGATGTACTTGTAAAATGGTCTGAAAATTACCCAGTTGGAGAAGTACTTTTTTTCAGAGGTTTTTGTGGTTTAATACCCATACTTTTTTTAATACCAAAAGAAAATTATAAAAATTTTTATAAAACAGATCGACCTAAACTACATTTTGCAAGATGCATGGCTGGTTTAATGGCAATAGTATCCATATTTATTGCTCTAAGAAACCTACCTTTAGCCACTGTAGTGAGTATTTCTTTTGCAGCACCAATATTTGCAACAATAATGTCGATATATTTTTTATCAGAAAAAATTGGTAAATATAGATGGTTGGCAGTCTTTATTGGATTTATAGGAGTAATAATTATTGCTCAACCTGGAATTTCATCTTTAAATTTTAATTATATTTATCCAATTATTTTTTGTTTAGGAATGTCTTATGTGGCTATTGCAATAAGACAGCTGTCTACTTCAGAACCTGTCTGGTTAATTTCATTTTACTTCTCGATTGCAATATCAATTTTAGGACTACTTACTGTTCCATTTGGTTGGGTTATGCCAACTTTTTTTGATTTTATATTATTGTGTATGATTGGTTTGCTTGGAGGTGTTGCAAATTTACTTTTAGGTCAATCATATAAACTTTCAGAAGTTTCTTTGGTCTCACCGTTAAAATACCTAAGTTTAGTTTTTGCCATTTTCTTTGGATATTTTGTTTGGAATGAAATACCATCATATAAGACCTTAATTGGTGCTGCATTAGTAATTTTATCTTCAATCATAATATTTAGAAGAGAAATATATTTAAAAAAACCAAACTTAATTTTCAAAAATGAGTAAACCACCCAAATATTGGTCAAAAGCAATTAAGTATCTTTCAAAAGATAAAATTATGAGGAAACTTATATTAAAGTACAAGGATAAAACTTTAACTTCAAGGAGAGATATTTTTTTATCGTTGTGTAAAAGTATAATTGGTCAACAAATTAGTGTAGCTGCTGCTAACTCAGTTTTTTTAAAGTTTAAAACAGAGTGTCAAGGAAAGATAAATCCAAAAGTAGTAAATAGTATTACTTCAAATAGATTAAAAAAATGTGGTTTAAGTAGACAAAAAGTAAGAGGTATAAAAGAGTTAGCAAAAAAATTTATTAATAAAACTTTTAATCCAAGAGTTATTAAAACAATGAGTGATGAAGAAGCAATTCTTTATTTGTCAGAATTAAGACAAATAGGTAGATGGTCTGCAGAAATGATTTTACTATTTACTTACAACAGGTCTAACATTTGGCCAGTTCAAGATATTGGTTTGCTTAGAGCAATTTCTAATAACTATAAAAAAACCTACTTACCACCTATGAGTTATGTAAATCGTTTAAAAAATAGATTTTCTCCTTATTGTTCAGTTGCCACTTGGTATCTATGGCGTTCTATTGATGATGAACCTGTACAATATTAAATACCTTCAATTATCTGATGATGTCTCACAGCATGGCCTTTAATAACGTCTAGCGCTTCCTGATATTCGGGGGAATCGTAAAATTCTATCGCTGTTTTATAATTTGGAAACTCAAGAACGGTTGTTCTCGGCGAATCTATTCCTTCATTTGTTCTATTTTTTCCACCTCTAATCAAAAATTTGCCTGAATATTTTTCCGCAGCAGATGTAGCTTTTAGCGCATACTCCTTTAGTTTCTCCTCACTATTGATTTTTTCCCACATACATACAACGTAACCTTTCATAATTCTCCTTTTGCGTAACTATATATTCAAAATTTACTTTTTCAAATCTGTTCTTGATTTACTCCTTCAACAATGAACATAATTCTTTTAGTAGTGCTTTCAGCATAAGACCATGCAGATTTATAATCGTTTGATTCATGACAGGACATTGCATCATCATAACTTGGAAACTCCCAAATAACAGTTCGGACAATGTTTGTATTACTAAACGATGTTAATCTACCACCTCTTACAATTGGTTTTCCTCCATAACTTTTTATTACAGGGATAGCCTTTTCTCCATATTTTTTCAGGTTATCCTGGTTAGAGATTTCTAAGTATAGACTTATCCAATAAGTTTTCATATTTATCCTTTTTTAATATTTTTATTTATGATACCAAATTTCTATGGCTGATAAATTAATAATTACATATGAAGAGTACAAAACTGCAGTTGAAAAACTTGCTCTAGATATAGAAAAAAATTATAAGCCAACAGTTCTAGTTGGGATAATGAGAGGTGCGGCACCAATTATAGATATTTTGTCCAGAATTTTTAAATTACCAACTGCTTATGTTGTTATCCAAAGTTATTCTGGTGATACTGTTCAAAATAAACAGGGAGAACTAATTTTTGCCAGAGATATTAGCGCAATTGCAACTAACGAAAATTTTAAAAAAGTTTTGTTGGTAGATGATTTGTCAGATACAGGTTTAACATTGAATAAAAGTATAGATTGGTTGAAAGAGTATGATCCAATTAAAAATTATATAAAAGAGATAAAGACAGCATGTCTATGGAAAAAAAAATCATCTTCTTTTACTCCTGACTTTTGTCCAATTTTGTTAAAAAATGATCCTTGGATAGTTCAGCCATCAGAGTATTATGATGAAGTAGATATAGAAGCGTTAAAAAAAAAACATTTCTAGAAAATAAAAAAAGGCCAGACTAAGCTGGCCTTAAATTTTAAATTTTAAATAAGAAATTACTGCGGAATATCTCCTTCTACTCCTTTAACATAAACATTCATACCAGCTAACATCCCATCATCTGCCACTGAACCCTCAGCAACAAGAATGTTTCCTTTCTGATCATAAATTGGACCAGTAAATGAATGGGTTTTTCCAGATGCTAAGTCTTTTTGAAGTTGTTCTACTTCTTTAACTAAATCACTTCCCATCGCAGAATTATATGGAGCCATAGCAACCATTCCTTCTTTTAATCCATGCCAAGTATCTTGTTGTTTCCATGTGCCATCTCTTGCTGCGATAGACCTTTCGACATAATAAGGTGCCCAATCATCGATAATAGACGTTAATATTGATTTTGGCGCAAATCTTTGCATATCACTTGCTTGACCAAATGACCAAACTCCCGCTTTTTCTGCTACTTGAACAGGTGCAGTACTGTCAGTATGCTGCATTATAATATCCGCTCCTTGATCAATTAAAGCTTGAGCTGCCTCAGATTCTTTACCTGGATCATACCAAGTAAATACCCAAACTATTTTTGTTTTAATATCAGGATTTACTTTTTGGGCAGCTAGCGTCATAGCATTAATTCCTCTAATAACTTCAGGAATTGGAAAGGAAGCAATATATCCAATAACATTTGTTTTTGTCATCTTTCCTGCCATGTGACCTAACAAAGTTCTTCCCTCATAAAATCTTGCAGAGTACGTGGAAACATTTGAGTGTTCTCTTTTGTATCCAGTTGCATGCTCAAATTTTACGTTTGGAAAATCTTTAGCAACTTTGTTTGTAGGATCCATATACCCAAAACTTGTAGTAAAAATTAGGTCATGTCCAGATTGTGCTAACTGTCTTATGACTCTTTCCGCATCTGCACCTTCCGGTACACTTTCAACGTAAGTAGTTTTTATTCCAGCAGCTTCTACTGCTTTTCTTCCTTCATCATGCTGGTATGTCCATCCATGGTCCCCAGTAGGTCCGACATAAACAAAACCAACTTTAAAATCTGCATTAGCTTGTACGCTTAAGCCGAGCAAAAATAATGCAGAAATTATATATCTTAAAAAGTTTTTATACATTTGATTCCCCTTTAAATTTAATTTTGTGATACTACAAACTAAGCAATATTCTAATAAAAAAAAATATTTATTTTGGAATAGCTAACATCACTTTTCCTTATAGAATATTTGTCCCAATGATGTTGGAGTATTTAATTTTATTTTTCTACTGTCACGAGAAATTACAACTAAAACTATTATTGTCATTATGTACGGTAATGCACTTAATAATTGAACTGGAATTCTTAAACCTACAGCTTGCATATGTAATTGCAAAATTGTTATTCCACCAAATATTAATGCTCCTATCAAAACTTTTATTGGGCTCCATGTTGCAAAAACTACTAATGCAAGTGCAATCCACCCTCTTCCTCCCGTCATATTTTCAATCCATTGAGGAGTGTAAATTAATGAAAGATAAGCACCTGCTAATCCACACATAGCTCCACCATAAAGAATGCAACTATATCTTACTAAAGTTACATTAATTCCCTGATTAGATGCTGATGTTGGTGAGTCTCCTACAGCTCTGATTATTAATCCAATTTTTGTTTTTCTTAGAAAATAATTTGTCAAAAAGGGCAATAAAAATGCAAAATATAATATAATTGAATGTCCAAATAAAATTGGTCCTAAAAAAGGAATATTTTCCTTAAGATTAACAAATAACAAGGGAAATTCTTTGCCCGGTATCCCCACAAAATTCTTTCCTATCATTGCTGACATCCCGATACCAAAAATTGTTAACGCTAGCCCGGTAGCAACATGGTTTGTGAGAAGCGATTGCGTAAGCAAACCAAAAATAATTGAGATAATTAGACCAGAAATCATTGAGCCAATTACAGCTAAAAATAAATTGTCTGTTACAACCATTAATGCAAATCCTGAAATCGCCCCAATGATCATCATTCCTTCCACTCCAAGGTTTAGAACACCAGATCTCTCAGTTATTAATTCTCCAGATGCAGCAAGTATCAATGGGACTGATGATGCCATAATTGCACCAATCAATATCCCGATGAAATTTAAATCAAAGCTCATTTTTTTTTAGACCTAAAAATTTTATTTTAAAAAATAGTAAGTAATCAGATCCAAGAAGAAAGAATAAAATCATCCCTTGAAAAACTTGACCTGTATATTTAGGTATTTGTAAAAAAATCTGTGCTGTTTCTGCACCTAAATAAGTTAGAGCAACAACCAGTGAAGCAAATATAATTCCAACTGGATTTAACCTTCCTAAGAAAGCAACAATTATTGCTGTAAAACCATAGTCTGGTGAAATATTTCTATGTAACTGACCTATGGGTCCAGTTATTTCCCCAACTCCTGCAAGACCTGCACATGCTCCACTGATCATAAAAACTATAATGATCATAGTCTTTCCTTTGTAGCCTGCATATTTCGCAGTTTTTAAACTTAAACCTGAAACTTTTATCTGAAACCCCAAATATGTTTTGTATAAAATTAGCCAACTTAAGAATACAGTTATTAAAGTGATAAAAATTCCTGCATGAATTCTTAAACCATCAAATAAAATAGGCATCCTTGCAGATTCACTAAATTGTCTTGTTTCAGGAAAGTTAAAACCTTCAGGATTACTCCAAGGACCGACCACTAAGTAATCTAATAATAATTTAGCTACATAAACTAGCATTAAGCTTACTAAAATTTCATTTGTATTAAAATAAGTTTTCAAAACTGCAGGGATCATTGCAAATATCATTCCTCCAATTGCACCAGATAAAATAATTATTGGCAAAACATAAAAACCATCATGACCGTAAAATAATAAAGCAACACCACCACCAACAATACCGCCAAAAATGAGCTGTCCTTCGGCTCCAATGTTCCAATTGTTACTTTTAAAACAAAAAGATAAACCAATTGCTATTAAACAAAGTGGTGTTGCTTTTACCAAAAGTTCGCTAAAGCCGTATAAGTCAGAAATAGGTGTTATAAAAAAAAATTTTAAAGCTTCTATAGGATTAAAACCCAGTACATAAAAAATAATTCCCCCACCAAATAAAGTAAGAAAAATAGCTAAAATTGGTGTTAAAAAGTAAATTGAGGGAGTAACATCATTACGTTTTTCAATTTTAATCAATTGAACCTCCTCCCATTAAAATTCCTAATTTTTCTGGAGTAACTTCATTTATATCCATAATTTTAGATAATTTACCTTTATAAATTACGCATATCCTATCGCTTAATCTTAAAAGTTCGTCGTTATCTGTAGAAATTAATATTGAGGATTTACCCTTTTCATTGATATTTATAAGAGTTTCATGAATATAATTGATAGCACCGACATCAAGCCCCCAAGTTGGATTGAAGCAAACCAAGAGTTCTGGAGAAGTAATCAATTCTCTTCCTATAATTAACTTTTGAAGATTTCCTCCAGACAAAAATTGACTTTTCATTTCAACATTATCAGTATTTACAGAAAAATTAGATAATATTTTCTTTGAGTGTTCTTTTATTTTATTTTCGTTTACTAATCCCCTTTCGAAAAAGTTAGAAGACTTAAAATTATTTAAAGCAACATTTTCGTATATCTTTAATTCTGGAACTGCAGCTTGTGAAATACGATCCTCTGGTGAAAAAGCCATAAGATATTCTCTTCTTTCTCTCGGATTGAGCTTGCTAATTTCTTTGTTTCTAAATTTTATAGAGGTATATTCTGTGATTATTTCTCCACTTAAAATTTGAAACAATTCACTTTGACCATTTCCTGAAATTCCAGCTATCCCTAAACATTCTCCCTTTTTTAAAGAAAAATTTAAATTTATTAAATTTGTTTCATAAGGATCGTCACTCATAAAATTTAAGTTTGAGATTTTTAGAATTTCTTCACTATTTTTTAATTTTTTATTTTTTTTTCTTATAGTACTTAGATTTTCTCCAACCATTTTATTAGCCAAACTCTCAATT
>CACMDZ010000015.1 GCA_902612575.1 uncultured Pelagibacteraceae bacterium
TTTCTTTTACTCTCATCAAATTACATCTGGTGAGGGTGGAATGGTTTTGTGCAAAAATAAAGAGGATTATGAGATTTTAGTTTCACTTAGATCACATGGATGGTCTCGCTCAAATAATAGAAAACAATATATAAAGAATGCTAAAAAATACCCAAAACTAGATCCAAGATATATTTTCATGAATCAAGGCTTTAATCTAAGGCCTTCTGATATACAAGCGGTAATGGGATCTAGTCAGTTTAAGAGATTGGGTCAATTTATTAAAATCAGAACGTCAAATAGAGAAAGAATAATAAATAGTCTAAAAAAAGATCCTCGTTGGAATAACCAATTTAGATTTATTAAAATACCAAAAAATATTTTTCCAAGTTATATGGGCTTACCAATCCTTTTAAACAAAAGTATGAATAAAAAAGTTAAAATGGAACTACTTTTTTATTTAGAGTCAAAAGGTATTGAAACAAGGCCAATACTAACAGGTAACTTTTTAAACCAACCAAGCATTAAACTATTTAGAATAAATAAAAATAAATTTAAATTCAAAGGGGCTCAATCGGTTGAAGATTTAGGTTTCTTAATCGGTCTTCACACAAAAAAAATAAAAAATAGACATTTAAATCTAATAAAAAATTCTCTTTTCCATATTGATTATTTGATGAAAAATATTGGAAGAAAAAAATAATTTTAAAATTTTTTGTTCGAAATAAAATCAATAATTGTTAGAAGCCAGATGTGATGTATCATTTCAATTGTGTTATAATTTTTACTATTAAGCCATAAATTTATATGACCAGTTTTACTTACTTTATTCCCTTTTCTAAATCCAGTTAAAGTAACTACATTGCATCCAACCTTTTTTCCTTGCTTCGCACCATTTATTATATTTTTCGACTCTCCACTGCTACTAATGCATATCAACAAATCACCTTTATCTGCATAAAATGAAATAGCTTTTTTAACCCAATTCTCATAACCATAATCATTTGAAAAGCATGTTAACAAATCGGCTTCATTAAAATTTATAGCTCTGATATTGCACATTTTTGTCAAGTCAACACTAACATGACTTGCCATCGCAGCGCTACCACCGTTACCCACTAATATTACCTTTTTCCTGTCTTTTTTTACTTTTTTCATTAATTTTACTATTCTCAAAAAATCATCGTGATTAAAATTTATTAAAAGTCTAGAAAGTTTACTTAAGTATTCATTAAAATAATTTTTGTTCATCTTTAACTTTCTAGATTAAAAATTATCCATATTATTCTACAAGAAGTTAACATGGAGAGGCTCAACATCTTCACTTTTTTGAATTTTTTTAATATTTTTAGCATGATTATCTAAAGCTTCACTCACATAGTGTTGAATAGGCAATGTTCCCATCATTGTTTGTGCATCGAAATATTCTGAAGCTAGATAATTCATTATCTCTGTGTATCTATCAGACTTAAAAATATCAATAAATCTTTCATCACAAAAATTTCCCATATGAAATTTAGAATATCTTGCATTAAAAAACATTCCTGAGGGTGCCACAAGTCCGCTTCCACTGATCTGAAGTAAAAACTGTGGCCCGTAAAACCTATTGTATGAAGGTTTTCCTCCAGCTTTAATTTTCTCCCATTTAACTATTATTTTTGTATTATCATTACTTAACTTTTCGGCCTCTTTAAGTGTGTCGTATAAATCTTCATACTTTTCATAATTAACACCAAGAGTTCCAAATTCATCATCTGAGCAATGTTTAATTACTCCGTAATCTACTCCTAAATTCAAAGCAAGTTTAGCGAAAGGAATAATTTCGTCTTTGAACTCTGGCATCAAAACCATTTGAATTCCTAATGTGACATCAAGTTTTTTTTTTCTCTTAAGTTCTACAGCATATTTTATATTTTTCATTGCTCTGTCAAAAACATGTGTGTGATCTGATCCTTTAAACATAATTTTTGAGTAGCTCTCTGGTGTTCCAGCTGCTACTGTAAACCTAACCCATTTTAAAAAAGGTAAAACTTGTTCTACTTTGTCCTCCCCCCACTCCCAACCATTTGTGGCATTAGCAATATCAACCCCTACTTTCTTCGCGTGCTGGATAAATGGCACATAAGATTTTGAAAGTGTGCTTTCACCATCTGATATCAAAGATACACCCTTAACTCCTATTTCAGCAAAATCATCTAGTAAATTTAATGCCTCTTTTTCTTTAATGTTAGTCCTCTCTTGAGACTCCTGTACCATAGCATAACAAAAAGAACACATTGCACCACATGCCCTCGTCAAAGCCATATCTACTGTAACAGGAGCAATTCTTTCTCCATTCTCCCAAGACTCTATTCTATCATAATGATAATTAAGTTTATGGGAGTCCAAAATTAACTCACCTTCTTTTGTAGTTATAGAATTAAGTTTATCCATAAATTATACTTTTATTTCCACACCTCTTAAATTTCTTAATTTACTCTTATCTCCTTGGGCCGAACACCAAATTGTTAATGAGTGATCAATTTCATTTTTTAAAAACCTTTCAAATTCAATTAAAAATAAACCTCGTTTATTTACCGGAATATTTTCTTCAATTTTAAAAACTATCTGTCCATCATCATTAAAACTTTCTAATGATAGATTTTTAATATTTTTTTTTTTTAAGCATCTAGTAATATTTTCAGTTTTTTGCTTATCTGTCATCAATTTCCATTCTTTTGGAGCTGGTGATTGCTTATGGGTAAACATAAATTTATAATTTAAATTAGATAGTATTTTATGATAAAATACCCATCAATCAAAATTTTAATTCAATAACTCTTAATGAAAAAAATTTTCGTGTTTACTTAAGAAATAATTGGAAATATTGCTTAATCCATCAGAAAGCAGTGGACATCCGCCACTATCACGTATTTTTTTTTGTAAAGACGTATATTTTGGTACTTTATTATTTGCATATTCCTCTAACTCTTTTGCTGCCATAAAAATTTCATCACTGGTTGGTGTATGATGTATGTATATATCATCAAAAGTAAAATAACCATTTCGTTTGCCATAAGTACAAAGATATTCATGTTGAATTCTCGCATTAAATTTCTCTGATTTTCTGGAGAGCAATGTCGGCAAATATATTGTTCTCCTACCAAAATATTGACAAATATGATGGGCATTAATTACTAGTAAAGGTTTGTCTAAGCTTTCTGGCAAAAAACAAAATCCAGAACCTGATGATAGAACTAAGGAAGAATGAGCAATAAGAAGAAAATCATTTAAAGCTGATGCATATTTTGATTTTGCGTAATTAATTATTGAATTATTCAAAAAAACCTCAGGGAATTCCTCTCTGCCTGCAAATACTATTTGAAAATTTTTATTTTGGAAATATTCAATTGTCTTTAAAAAAATATTTGGGTTTAAGGGTTCTAGAGTTCCATTCGATAAAAAAGTTTTTATTTGAATTACAATATATTTTTTTTTTATTTTTAAGTTTTGGAATAATTTTTTCTTTTCATTATCATAATTATTTACTTTACCCTTGTTTGGATAAAAATCTTCAGTTTTACAAATTAATTTTGCATGTTTTTTTGGCATGTCATGAAAAACAACACGATCTGAATGATTTTTTCCTAAAATATAATTTGTGTGACTTATCGAACCATCAATTGAAATAGATGGATACTTTATCGCAACTAAATTAAGAAATACTCTTTTTAGTCCACCAATCAATATCTTAAAATTTCTATTTTCAAATATCTCCTTAGTCTCTCCTAATATATCTTTTCTGGATGTTGCAAACCAAACTGTTTTATCTGAGTATATTTTCTCAGATTTCTGCATTCTGTGAATTTGACCAATTTCACCATAAATATGACCCATAGATGAATTACAATCATTATTTATACTAATCAAAATTTTTTTTTTTTTTAAATATTTCTGAAAAAAGAAAAGCAAAATTGAAAAATAATTTCCTATTTTTCCATATTTATAAAAAAATTCTTGTGGTGGATCTATTACACATCTATTTTTTCTATAATTATATATAAAACAATATCTGACAAAATGTATTATAGCTCTAAGATACAAAATTTTATTTTTTCTATGATTTTCTAAAATTTTTTTAATAATATTTGTAATATTTTTTATGATCATACATTGTTAGAATTAATTTAATTTATACTAAAAGGGACCAAGAAAATTTTTATTTGGTTGGTCAGCATAATATTCCTTCAATTTAAATTTTTTTAAATTTTTAAATTTTTTATTTAACATTTTTTCTGCAGAAACAACAATATCGTAAGGATTCACATAGCATAATTTTGCCAATGACTTTGTACTAGGCATTGGAGTATTTTTGTTTCCCAATCTATCAATTTTTAAATTTTTTAAGTTACATAATTTTTCTGCAACTTGAGCTGAAATTTCAGCACTTATTCCATAAAATGACCAACCATTATCTACAATTATAATATTTTTTGTTTTCTTTGCTGATTTCAGAATTGTATTTATATCTAATGGTCTCAAAGATTGTAGATCTATAACTTCTGCACTAATATTAAATTTTTTAAGAATTTTTGCGCTTTCCAAACAATTTATCACAGAATATGAGAACCCGACCAAGGTTATATCACTTCCACTTTTTAATATTTTAGCTTTTCCTATTTTTGTGAAATAATTTAACTTTGGAGAATTACCATAAGTTTCATGCAACCACCTATGTTCAAAAATAATTGTTGGTTTTTTTTCTTTAAAACTTGAATTAAATAGGCCTCTTACAGATTGAGGAGTTGAAGGTGTTAAAACATTTACACCTGGAATATGCGAAAATAAAATTTCAAGACTTTGTGAATGCTGCGGTCCTTGTCCCCAGCCTCTGCCAATTATCAATCTAATAATCATTGGATTTGATACTTTCCCGCCAGTCATAAAATTCCATTTTGCTATTTGATTAACAAATTGTTCAAATGCCAAAAGCGAAAATTCAACTCTTTGATGTGTGATAACTGGAAACATGCCATTAATTGATAAACCTAATGCAAAACCTGTGAAACCATTTTCAGCGGTAGGAAGATCAAAAACTCTATTTTTATATTTTTTATGAAGATTTAGTGTCGTTCCAAAAATTCCTTTAGGATCGTCAACTCCTAAACCCATCAAGACAACTTTTTTATTTTTTTTTAAATTATAATCTAGAGTTTCTTTAATAACCTCAGAGTATTTTTTTATTTTTTTAAGCATCTATAAATTCATTTAATATTTTTTTTGTTGGAAAATTTTGCTCTTCTGCATATTTGAATGATTTTATTAAAGTATTAAAAATTTTTTTTTTTAATTTGGTAAGTTTTTTATGGTCCAATATTTTTCTTTTAATCAATTTTTTTTGATAATTGACTATAGGACATTTTTTTTCCCAAAATTTAATTGTATTTATATTTCTATACTTCAAATGATCATCATTATTAGGACCGCAGTGTTCTATATATCTAAATGTGTTTAACAACAAAAAAAAAGGTTCACTATTTTTTTTTATATATTTTTTGATTTGTTTAGTTTTTAAATAAATATTTTCAATATCATTCCCATCAATGAAGGTTGACTTTATTCCTAAACTGTTTGCTATCTTACAAAGATTTCTTTTTTTACTTTGTCTTTTGTCAATTGGAGAATAAACAGAAAAAAAATTATTTTCACACACAAATAAAATTTTTAATTTCTTCAAAGATGCAAAATCTAAACTTTCGAAAAAAACTCCCTCCTCAGTGGCGCCATCTCCTAAAAATATTATTACTAAATCATTCAATTTTTTTAGCTTATTTGCCCACGCAGTTCCGGTAGCAATTGGAATTGAACTTCCTACAATTGGCACTGCCCCTGAAAAACCTTTATTTAAGTCTAATAGATGCATAGATCCTCCCAACCCCTTTGCACAACCTGAAATTTTTCCATGTAGCTCTGACAATAAAGATTTAATTGATCCACCTTTAGCTATGTAATGTGCGTGTGATCTATGTGCTGAAAAAACTTTATCAGAATCTTTTAAACCAAAACAAACACCTGTAGCTGTAGCCTCTTGACCAATAGATAAATGAATAGGACAACGCATTTTTTGTTCATAATATTTTTTTGCTATCATTTCTTCTGTCAATCTAATTTTTAACATTTCTTCTAAAAGTTTTATTTGTATTTTTTTTGAAATCATTAGTTTAATAATTGTTTATTGTTGAGCATATATATCTAATATCACTCTGTGATAAATATTGATTAATTGGAAGTGTTAAAATTTTTTTAGATTGTTGAATTGTGTTTACTAGGTTTACAGGTTTAATTTTTAGTTTTTTATAGGCAGTTTGCATATGAATAGGCCTTGGATAATGAATGCTTGTCTCTATACCTTTTTTCATTAGATATTTTTTTAACTTGTTGCGATTTTTGGTTTGTATCACAAACGTATGGTAAGTATTAAATTGATATTTTTTTTCTTGTGGAAAAAAAACTTTCTCTTTATCTAAAAAATTATTATAAATTTTAAAATTATCTCTTCTTCTTAAAATGATTTTATTGAGTTTTTTAAGTCTAAAGTTTAATATTGAGGCTTGTATTGCATCCATTCTAGATACATGCCCAAAATTTTTTACATTACTTCTTGAAATTAAACCGTGATTTCTAAGTTCTTTAGCTTTTTCATAGTATTTTCTATCATTACAAACTAGATAACCTGAATCACCAAGTGCATTTAAATTTTTTAAAGGGTGAGCAGAAAAGCAACCGATTTCACCAAAATTTCCAACATTTTTTTTTTTATATTTTGTACCAATCGCTTGCGCGGCATCTTCAATTATTGGAATACCAAACTTCTTTGATAAATAAATTATTTCATCCATTTCACATGGTCTACCTGTAAGATGTACAGGCATGATAGCTTTTGTTCTTTTTGTAATTTTTTTTTTTATGTCTTGGGGATCAATATTTTGATCTGGGAGTACATCTGAAAAAATTGGTTTAGCACCCAAATGTGCAATGACTGCAGTAGAGGCAACAAAAGAGTTGGAAGTTGTTATTACTTCGTCATTTTTTCTCACACCAACTAAATATAAAGCTAGAGTTAAAGCATCAGTTCCACTATTTAGAGCAACACAATACTTACTTTTGTTGTATTTTTGAATGTTTTTTTCAAACAAATCCACCTCTTTATCCAATATATACATACCAGTGCTAAGAGTCTTATCTATTACACTTAATAAATTTTTTCTTTCTTTAATATATTGTTTTTTAAGATTTATATAATTTATCATTTTTTTTCATAAAAATCTTTTACAGTTTTGATTACAAAATTAATTTCCCTTTTTGACAAATGTTGATCACATGGAAATGTTATAATTTTTTTTGTATGAATATCTGTAATAGGAAAATCACCCTTTTTATATTTCAATTTTTTGTACGCCTCCTGAAGATATAAAGGTTTAGGGTAGTGTACCTTTGCTTCTATTCCTTTATTTAAACAATATTTAAGTAATTGATCTCTTTTCTCAGCAAAAATGATGTATAGGTGATATACAATTTTCATTTTTTTTAATCGTGGTGGAATGGTTATTTGTTTAATCTTTCTAAAATATTTATCCATATAAGCAGCATTGGATATTCTTTTTTTTGCTATTGATTTAGCTTTTGGTAAAAGCCAACTGCCAACAACTGCTTGAAAAGTATCTAATCTTGAATTGTATCCATGAATTTTAATTGTATCTCTGTCTGATAACCCATGATTTCTTAATAAAATTAATTTATCATAAACTTTCTTTGAATTTGTTGTAATGATACCTCCATCAGACCAAACATTTATATTTTTTAATGGATGTAATGAAAAAGCACCTGTTACCCCCCATGTTCCAGCATTTTTTTTTTTATATGACCCCAAGATAGACTGACAGGCGTCCTCGATAACTGGTAAGTTATATTTTTTTGAAATTTTTAATAACTTATCCATTCTAGTCATGTAACCAGTAAAATGTACCGGAACGATTGCTTTTGTTTTTTTTGTTATTTTTTTTTCTAATAAGTCTACATTCATACAAAATGTATCATCACAATCTACAAAAACTGGGATTGCACCAAGTTCTGTTATAGCACCAACTGTTGCAACAAATGTGTTTGCTGCTGTAATTACTTCATCACCTGATTTTATATTCAAAGCTTTAAGACTAAGTTTTATAGCATCAGTACCAGAGTTTACGCCCACCGCATATTTTGTGCCAATTAATTTGCTAAATGAGTTTTCAAATTTTTCAAGCTTCTTTCCTAGAGTAAAATCACCAGTTTTTACGAACTTCTTTAAACTTGACCATAGATCATCGCAATTACTAAACTGTTGTCTCAAATATGAGTATCTTACTTTCATTAAATAATTTCTTTATTTATATTTTTTTTTTATTATCATATTGTTGGCTAAACAGTATTAATTAATATTTAAATTCTAATGTATTTTTATAAAAAAGAAAAAAAAATATCAGATTTATTCCTTAAAAACGGTTATTTTATAGGTCAAACTGAGGACATTGATTCAAAAAATCAAATAACCAGACTAATTAAAAGGAAGTTGCACAAAATAATAAAAAAAAATGTTTCCTTTGATCGTTTACACACAAAAGTTAATAAAAATAATATAAACGACCTTAGGTTATTCATTTACAATGAAATGAATAAGGACAAAAGGTTTAGAAGTAATTATTTTAAAATTGCTAGAAAAGCTCTTTATTCCTTAGCAGGTAACGAGCTTATGATGCAAACAAAAATCAACCTAAGTATTCAACTTCCTAATGATGAAACATCTTTATTACCTATACATTCTGATGTCTGGCAGGGTGACTCGCCTTTTGAAATTAATTTATGGATACCACTTGTGGACTGCAATAAAACAAAATCAATGTTTATTTTACCTCAACAACATTATAATTATTTTTTGAGAGCTTTGAAAAAATATAAGCCAAAAACAAGTGATGATATTTTTAAAATTGTAAGAAAAAAATTGAAATGGTTAAGTATTAAAAAAAATCAATTTTTAATTTTTAATCAATGTTTACCGCATGGAAATGTTGTAAATTTAGAGAAAAATACAAGATGGTCAATGAATTGTCGGTTTAAAACTATCTTTTCTCCATATGGTGATAAAAAAATTGGAGAGTTTTTTGTGCCAATAACTGAAAGACCTATGACCAAAATTGCCTTGGAGTATAAGGATCCCTTTAAATGAAACTAAAAGGATACATATTTAGTAGACCATTTTTATCTGAAAGGGTTCCGCAGCATATTCAAAATATAGTTTTAAATGATTATTGTAAAAAAACAAAAAATACGTATTTGCTTAGCGGTGCCGAATATGCAAGTCCTGGAAGTACATATATATTAAACAGTATTTTAAAATCTATAAGAAATATAGATGGCATTTTATTCTACAGTCTTAATCAACTTCCTGAAAAGTTCTCAGAAAGAGCATATCTTTATAAAAAAATATTAAAAAATAATAAGCAACTACATTTTGCAGTCGAGAATAGGGTTTGTAAATCTCAAAAAGATTTCAACGACTTAGATGAAATATTTAATTTAAAACTTAAGTTGGAAAGTAAGGAAAAGTTTGTATTTGGTAAGGAGTGTTTTTTTGTTCAAAAAAATCATTCAAAAATTAAGAGAGATTATTTTAAGCGCTTAAATAATAATAAGATTAATTGTATGAAAAAGGCTCGTAAATATGATTTTAATTTTTGGGATGGTAATAGAAAATATGGATATGGAGGATACAAATATATTACAGGATATCATAGAGAAACCGCTAAAAGTATAATAAAGCGCTATAAATTGAAAAATGACTCATCTTTATTAGATTTAGGTTGTGGAAAAGGATTTTTACTTTATGAAATTAAACAAATTTTACCAGGCATTAAAATTTTAGGATTAGATGTTTCAAGATATGCTGTTAAGAATGCAAAAAAAGAATGTAAAAAATTTATAAAATTTTTTGATCTTAATAAACCACTTAAATTTAAAGAAAACGAATTTGATCTAGTTATATCAATTAATACACTTCATAACCTAAATTTAGATAGAATTTCTAGTGTTTTAAGACATATGTCTATAATTGCGAAAAAACAATATCTGTGTGTTGAGTCTTACAGAAATGAAGAAGAACAGTTTAATGTTCAGGCGTGGGCCTTAACTGCTGATACAATTATTAGTTTAAATAGCTGGAAATGGATTTTTAAAAATTCTAGATATAGTGGCGATTACGAATTTATTTACTTTTAAGTATATTAAATCATTATTAAATTATTTAATTAATACAAGTTAATAATCTTTATTTAAGCTTAATTGAATTCATTCTTTTTATATTAAAAAAATATTCGTTGTTAAATGTATTGGTTAACAATTTTTTTTCGAAAGCATTTTTAAGATCAATAACTGCATCTCTTACTGAATTTTTAGTTTCAAATCCTAAAACCTCTTTTATTTTTTGGGAACTTACATGATAAGATCTATTATCATCTGATTTTGTATTAATTATCTTAACATCATCTCCAATTACTGATTTTACATCAAAAGCTAATTCATTTACAGACTGGTTTTTAAAGCCAACATTATATATTTCTTTATTAATTATTTTTGGATCTGCATTAAGTAATGCAATATATGAGTCAACCATATCATCAATATGCACATTGGGTCTTAATTGTTCTCCACCAAAAACTTTTATTTCTCTATTATGATAAGCATGGTTTGTTAAAATATTCACAACCAAATCTAATCTTTGCCTTTTGGCATAACCACACACAGTAGATGGCCTTATGGTTGTTGTAACAAAATTATTTGAACTATAGCTATTTAAAATTTTTTCACATTCACCCTTAAATTTTGAATAATCTGTTAGTGGCTCCAAGGGCATATCTTCAGTCACATTTTTTTCTTTTTTTATTCCATATACTGATGAAGATGAAGCATAAATAAAATGTGATATCTCATTGTTTTTGCTAGTTTGAACTAGAGGTTCAAAAGCATCGAGATTAATTGATTTTCCTAAAGTTGGATTTAACTCAAAGCTTGGATCGTTAGATATGCATGCCAAATGTATTAAAGTATCATGACCAGGTAGATATTGATCTAATATATTTTGATTTCTTATGTCTCCTTTAATTATTTTTAATTTTTCATTTTTATCTAGGACATCTTCACCATATATCATTAAATCTAACACGGTGACTTGATGTCCTAAATTAATCAATTTGGGAACTAATTTTGAACCCACATAACCTGCTCCCCCAGTTATAAATATTTTTTTCATTTAAGCATGTACTCTAATACTCTATCCAACTTGTCATATGTGACATGTTCTTTATTACCAATACTTTCAACTGATATTGCGGCTGCTATTGAACTAAAAAATAGAACAAGTTCTGGTTCAAGTTTTAATTTAAGCCCTAGTGATGCTAATGATAACATTGCATCACCAGCACCAACTTTATCAATTGATTTTTTTGCAAATCCAGGACATGAAAAAACTTTATTCATTTTATTCACTAAGATAGCTCCACTAGCACCCCTAGTAATTATTAAATTTTGTATTTTCTTATTTTTTCTCATTTTTTTTGCTAAGAATTTAATATCACTATTATTATCTCTTAGTTCTTGCCTTAATTCACTCTCATTCAATATTATCGAGTTTATTGACTCATATTTATTTATATTGTGAAAACCTCTATTTGATGCGTTAATCTGGGAATTTAAAAATGTATAATTATTTCTTTTTACTATTTCTCCTGCAATTTGTTTTGAAATAAAATTATGACCATAATCACAAACTAAAGTCATATGGGTTTTAGATTTATTTTTTTTTATAATTTTTAAAACATTATTCTCTAATCTCAAATTTGTTTTATCTGGCAGTACATAAGATCCAAACAATTTATAATTTGAAAATTTATCTACAAATCTTGTTTTAGTAATCGTAGAAAAATTTGAATATGGTTTAAAAAAAAATTTTTTTATATTTTTATCAAAATTCTTATTAATTAGTTTCGCAAAAAAATTTTCATTTCCAAATGGAGAGATTATTCTTACTTCCTTTACAAATGATGATAGATGTCTTGCAATAGCCGCAGATCCACCAAGGTAGTGCTCTATAAAATTTTCTTGTAGCACTAAGTGGGGTTCTTTTCCTGATTTTCCAATAACATCTCCAAAACAATATTTATCAATTATAAGTTCTCCTATTACTAATACTTTGAGATTTTTAAACTTGTTTAATATTTTAGAAATTTGATTATAATTAAATTTTCTTTTTAATTGTTTAATAAAATCTGTTTGTTCATCATTAAATATAAAATTGTTTGTATTTAAGATATTGCTAGAACTATATGTAAAATCATTTGTAAACTTTATTTTACCCCCATTTTTTTTTACAGCCTTTTCCTCTAAGATTATTTTCTTTGTTTTATCTTTAAAATAATCTTTATAATCTGGGCCTTTTACATAAAAATTGGGTTTAACAAGGTTGATTATATCAATTGAAGATTCTGATTTACTTAAAATTACTTCATCAATAATTTTAATATTTTTCAAGAATTCAATTCTTTGTTGCTCATTGAACAGTGGTCTACCTGGGCCCTTTTTTATATATTTGTCTTGTGTAACAGAAACAATTAAATAGTCGCCAAACTTTTTTGCACTTTTAAAATGTTCTATATGGCCCAAATGAACTAAATCAAATACACCATGACATAATACAATTTTCTTATTTTTTTTCTTAATATGTTCTATTTTTTTTAGAATTTTTATTTCATTTCGAGATATCATTTTAAATATTTAAACCAGTCCCTTGTTGCAGCTTTTATTTTTTTTGGAGTCCATACAGGTGCATTATTCCAATAATTTATTTCATTTAAAAGTTTTTTGATTCCTTGTTCTATAGTGATTTTTGGTCTCCAATTAAGTTCTTTTTTAATTTTACTTATATTTGCATTTGTTTGATCTGGTTCTCCTGGTCTCTTTTGAATAGTGATAGACTTACAATTTAATAATTTAACAATATAATTTACTGTTACTGGCTTACCAGTGCCAACGTTTAATATTTGTAAATTTTTTTTAATTTTTATAGTTTTATAAAATGCCTCAATAACGTCGCTTATATAAGTAAAATCTCTTTTTTGTTTTCCATCACCTACTACTGTAAGAGGTTTTTTTTTTAATTTTTGAGCCAAGAAGACACCAAACATTGCACCATAAGTCCCTGACGTTCTAGACCTAGTGCCATATACATTAAAAAGTCTTAAAGATGTAAAATGGAGACCATAAATTTTTGCATAGTTAATTAAAATTTGTTCACCAAGATTTTTAGTCAAAGCATATGGATATTGAGGTTTAATACTTTCACTCTCAGAAGTTGGATATTTGTCAGGAATTCCATAACAAGACGAAGAGGCAGCATAAATAATTTTTTTTACATTATATTTAATAGATACTGATGCAATATTTTCAGTTCCAACCACATTTGATTGAAAATATTTTTTTGGATTTTTAATGCTTGGAACAATATCGGCTAATGCAGCCAAATGAAAAACCAACTTAGCATTTTTGAAATTTTTTGTCCATTTGCCAAGTTTTGAAATATCAGCTTTTATAAATTTTAATTTATTTTTAAATCTTTTTATATTTTCAATTCTACCTGTACTTAAATTATCAATAATAATAATTTTATGTTTTTTTTTTATCAAATACTCTGCTAAATGAGAACCTATAAACCCTGCTCCTCCTGTTATAATTATTTTCATAAATTTTTAATACTTCTATATCTAAAATAGTTTTTTTTTGAATAAGTTTTTTTACTATAATTCTTTTATTTTTTTTTCTAGTTCATTTAAAAATTTATCACTTTCTGTGTGTACTCCAGGAAATGTATTAGCTTGTAAATATGAATTTTTATTTGTCAAAGTAAATGGATAATTATAACTTAGACATTCTATATTATTTTGAAAACATTTTGCAGAAATGGTTCCGAATGGCATAGATACAATTAATTTATATTTTTGATAAACTCTTTCGAACCTTTCATTCTCTATTGGAATCTTACACTCTTCTCGAGTAAAAGGGCCTGTAAAACCTGATAAATATTTAAAGCTTTTATATCTTATTTTAATTTTTTTATTATTATTAATACCTTGGTTGAATAATTGTATAGCTTTTCTGTAAATTTCCATAAAATCCCAAAAATGATTTAGAGAAAAACAATCAGAAACAAATGGTAAAGACATTGGGCAAAACAGAATTCCATCAGATTTACTTTGCTTGGATAATTTTGGTATGTAGAGAGCTGAATTTATTGTATTTAATTTAGTATCAGGAAATAATGAAAAACGCCATATATGCCAACCTATTATACTAAATGTCGAGCCGTGTGGAATAACTTTAATATTTTTAGGTCCAAATTTTTCATAACTTTTTGCATTTAGTATTATTTGATAAATATCACGTCCATGTCCGAAAGTAGTCACCCATTTGTGTTTTGATTTTACTAGATACTCGCTTAAATAGACGAACCATTTTGGAAAATATTTTTCTTGAAATTCTGGCAAAAGAGTATGTAAAATTACATTAAAGTCTTGATCTGAATCATTACGTCTTAATATTTCAATATCGTGATGATTAGATTTTTCACGAATTTGGACAAATTTTTTTTTTATTTTTAAGTAAAAGGATTTAAATTTATTTAGTCTCAATTGAGTTAGAAAATTTGTAAAATTTATCATGGGTAATTGCTGCATTTCTTTTTTTTCAACTATTATTTTTTCATTAAGATTTATGGTCTCTTTTTCATTGGCAATTATATTTTTATCTTCCTCTACTAACAATTCATCAATACTTTTTTTTTTAGTTTTAATTGTATTAATATTAAAATCTTTTTTTAAAAAATATTCTCTACCAATGGAGTTTATAATTACAGAACTTACAACTTTCTCTTTACTAGTTTCAGATTTAATTGATGTTGCATGTTTCAAGTCATTTAGAAATCTAGGATCTTTGTCGGAAAGCATTATTATATATTCAGCCAAAATTGCATATTCTCCACTTACAGCCCACCAAAAGTCCTCCGACAAATTAAGGCTATGCAATTTATTCATATAATTTTTATTTTTAATTTTTATAGAAGGAACTTTTTCTTTTAAATTTTTATATACAAACGCAGGATCATTATCAAAAAAACTCATCTATTCACTTAGTTATAATTTTAAAATTAACATTTGTTAATATCTCATTAATAGTTTTACTAGACTGTTTCATTATATAATATCAGTAAAAGTCGAAAATTAA
>CACMDZ010000016.1 GCA_902612575.1 uncultured Pelagibacteraceae bacterium
GCATATGATGAATAAAATTAAAAAGCCTGAGAACGCACTTAAATGGATAAATAAAGCTTTAGACAATAAAGATGTTGTTATGGGTTTTGGTCACAGAGTTTACAAAAGTGGAGACTCAAGAGTTCCAACTATGAGGAAATATTTTGGAAAGGTCGCAAAAATTAAAAAAGATAAAAAATTTGAAAAAATTTATGACATCGTAGAAAAGGTAATGATTGATAGAAAAAATATTCATCCAAACGTAGACTACCCTACTGGTCCAACTTATCATTTGATGGGATTTGATACTGATTTCTTCACGCCAATTTTTGTAATTTCTAGAATAACTGGGTGGTCAGCACATATAATTGAACAACATGCTGCTAATAAATTAATAAGACCTTTAGCAAGTTACAAGGGTAGTAAACACAGAAGAGTTCTTCAACTAAATCAAAGATAATTACTCTATTGAGTTTTCTTCTCTCATCAAAATTGGTCTACCATCATGAGCGGTATTAAGAGGTATAATTTTCCCTTTGTACTTTGCACACAAAGTGGGTGCATTTCTAGTCTCATCTCCCATATTAACTTCTAAATCAACAATAACTAACTTCGCATCATCTAGTTCTTTTAATATTTTCATATTTCGCCTTGTTTCCTCCACATAATTTAACTTTGTTTTTTTTACCGTTTAATCTAAATCTAAATCACCACATTGAGTCTTTGTAAAAATACAAGTTGAATAATGATATGTAGTTTTAGCATCTTTTACTACCCCAAGTGCTCCACCCTCTATTGTACCTGTAACTGTATTACAGCCAGTAAGTAATATAAAAAGACCTATTGTTGATATTTTTATGAAAAAGCCTCTGTCCATGATCCTCTTGTTGATGCTTTAGAATATTCAGTCGCTCTACCTTCGAAGAAGTTCATGTGTTCTACCGCATTCAACATAGTATCGAGCCAAGTTAGTGGATTTTTTTGAACATCATAAATAGGTTCTAAACCTAGCTGATCTAATCTTCTATTGGCTATAAACCTTATATAATCCTTTACTTCTTTTGCAGTTAATCCTTCCATTGGTCCCATTTCAAAAGCTAAATCAATAAAAGAATCTTCATGCTCAACAATAGTTCTGCATGCTTCATAAAGTTCTTTTTTAAGTTTTGGTGTCCATATCTCAGGATTTTCTTTAATAAACTCCTTAAAGATTCTAATCATTGAATTACAGTGAAGTGTTTCATCTCTTACTGACCAAGTAACAATTTGGCCCATACCCTTCATCTTATTATGTCTTGGAAAGTTAAGTAAGATTGCAAAGCTTGCAAATAATTGCAGACCCTCTGTGAATGCACTAAATACTGCAACTGTTTTTGCAATATCTTCTTTTGAGTTTACATTGAAACCTTGCATGTAATCATATTTATCTTTCATTTCTTTATACTTCATGAAAGCTGAATATTCTGATTCTGGCATTCCAATGGTATCTAGTAGATGAGAATAAGCTGCAACATGAACTGTTTCCATAGATGCAAATGCAGTCATCATCATTAGTACTTCAGTTGGTTTAAATACTGTTGTGTAGTGTCTTAAGTAACAATTGTTAACTTCAACATCAGCTTGGGTAAAAAATCTAAAAATTTGAGTTAATAAATTTTTCTCTGGTTGTGATAAATTTTTTTGCCAATCTCTTACATCATCTCCTAATGGAACTTCTTCAGGCAACCAATGAATTCTCTGTTGAGTTAACCAAGCATCATAACACCATGGGTATCTAAATGGTTTGTAAACTGGGTTCTCAACTAATAAGCCCATCTTTTTTGGTTGAATTATTTCTTTATTTATTTTTTCTGCTACTGACACGATAAACACTCCTCATAATCTTGTTGGTTATTACTTTCTTCTTTTGATTTATAAACATTTGCTGCAATGTCAGTTGAATTTGCATCATTAACATTTTCAGCACGTTGTATTGATTTAGACCTGCAGTAATAAAGACTCTTCAAACCTTTCTTCCAAGCTTGGAAGTGGATTTGATGTAAGTCCCTTTTGTGTACGTCTGCTGGTAAAAATAAGTTAATAGATTGAGCTTGAGAAATATGAGGCGTTCTATCCGCACTTAAATCTACAAGCCATCTTTGGTCTAACTCAAAAGCTGTTTTAAAAACATCTTTTTCATCTTGAGTTAAAAAATCTAAATGTGACACCGACCCTTGGTTTGTTGTGATACTTGACCAAACTTCATCAGTATCTTTTCCATGTTTTTCTAATAGTTTTCTTAAATATTTATTACGCACGTTAAAAGACCCTGAAAGGGTTTTATGTGTGAAACTATTTGCAGCAATTGGTTCAACACCAGGAGATGTACCGCCACATATAATTGATATAGATGCAGTAGGTGCTATTGCAGTTTTATTCGAAAACCTCTCCATGATGCCATAATCTGCTGCATCTGGACATGGTCCTCTTTCCTCTGCTAAATCTTTAGATGCTTTATCCACATTTTTATGAATGTGCTCAAAAATCTTTTTGTTCCAAGCTTTACTCATAACAGATTCGATTGGGATCATTTTCTTTTGATAATAGGAATGTAATCCCATTACACCTAATCCTACACTTCGTTCTCTCATTGCTGAATATGTTGCGTCACTAAATTGTTCAGGTGCATTTTCTATAAAGTCTGTCATAACATTGTCTAAAAATCTCATGACATCTTGAATAAAATTTTCATCATCTTTCCATTCATCATACTTCTCTACATTTAACGATGATAAACAACAAACAGCAGTTCTATCTCTTCCATCTTTATCAATTCCTGTTGGAAGTGTAATCTCACTACAAAGATTTGAAGTTTTAACATTGAGACCGGCAAGCTTGTGATGTTGAGGAATTTGCCTGTTAACAGTATCAATGAAAACAATATATGGCTCTCCTGTTTCAATTCTTGCTGTTAATAATCTTATCCATAAATTCCTTGCAGAAACTGTCGCTTGAACTGCTCCATCTTTTGGACTTTTAAGTCCCCATTGCTCATCTAATTCAACAGCTCTCATAAACGCGTCCGAAACTAAAACTCCGTGGTGTAGATTTAATGATTTTCTATTTGGATCTCCTCCAGTTGGTCTTCTCATTTCAATGAATTCCTCGATCTCTGGATGATCTATTGGAATATAGCAAGCCGCAGAACCTCTTCTTAATGAACCTTGGCTAATTGCCATAGTTAGAGAATCCATTACTTTAATAAAAGGAATTATTCCTGATGTTTTTCCAACTCTTCCTATTTTTTCACCTATTGATCTAAGATTGCCCCAATAACTTCCAATACCACCACCTCTTGCAGCTAGCCAAACATTCTCACTCCACAAATCTAAAATACCATTAAGGCTATCACTAGCTTCATTTAAAAAACAAGATATCGGTAATCCTCTAGTTGTTCCTCCATTTGATAAAACTGGTGTTGCTGGCATAAACCATAAATTACTTATGTAGTTATAAAGTCTTTGAGCATGTAAATTGTCGTCAGCGTAATGACTTGCAACTCTTGCAAATAAATCTTGAAAAGACTCGTTTGCACCTAAGTATCTATCTTTAAGAGTAGCTTTGCCAAAATCAGTTAAGTTGTCGTCTTTGCTTCTATCAATTTTGATTGTTATGCCTTTTGAATTCTGAAATAATTCTGTTTCACTGTTTAGAGAAAATAAATCTAATCTTTTATCTTTATGATCATGATTCACATTTGGTGTATAATCAGAGACAGCTTTCCTAATAGCTTGTGATAAAATCTTGTTCATTTAGCTCCTTTTTTGTACTATACTTAATTTAGTAAAACAACTAGATGTTGTATGATGGTTTGGTAATTACACTATATAACCAACAAATCAATAGAACATTTATAGAACTTGTAAAAAAGATTATCAATAAAAAAATAAAAAAATTATAAAAATATCAACATGGAAAATTCAATAAAAATTGATCCTTTTGGCTTTAGAGAGTACGACGCCCGATGGTTGTATCCAGATGACATCAATTTAGATGGTGTGACAAATTTGGGTAAAGGTTTAGGAACACAAGTAATTAATCATACAAACAAAGAAAATCCAAGAATCATTGTTGGTCATGATTACAGATCTTATAGTGAAGAAATAAAAACAGCACTAAAAAAAGGTCTCATATCAACCGGGTGTAATGTTGAAGACATAGGGTTGTCTTTGTCACCTATGGTTTATTTTGCACAATTTAATTTAAAAGGTGATGCGGTGGCAATGGTAACGGCAAGTCATAATGAAAATGGATGGACTGGTGTAAAAATGGGGATTAAAAAAGGATTAACTCACGCTCCAGAGGAAATGAAAGAGCTAAAAGAAATAACACTAAATAATAAATTTATTGAAGGAATTGGTAGTGAGAAAGAGGTAAGTAATTTTCAAAGTATTTACAAAGATGATCTAATTAATAGAAATAAAATTAATAAAAAAATTAGAGCTGTTGTTGCTTGTGGAAATGGAACAGCAGGAATATTTGCACCTGATATGTTAAGAGGAATTGGCTGTGAAGTTATAGAATTAGATTGTAATTTAGACTATACATTTCCCAAATATAATCCAAATCCAGAAGATTTAGAGATGCTACATGCCATCAGCAAATCTGTTTTAGAAAATAACGCTGATATAGGTTTTGGCTTTGATGGAGATGGTGATCGCGTTGGAGTTATCGATGATAAAGGAAATGAAATATTTTCAGATAAAATTGGCTTGCTAATTGCTAGAAATTTATCGAGTACTCATAAAAATTCAAAGTTCGTGGTAGATGTAAAATCAACTGGTTTATATTCAACTGATGAAATTTTAAAAAGTAACTCTTGTGAAACAATATATTGGAAAACAGGACATTCTCATATTAAAAGAAAGGTAAATCAAGAACAAGCCCTTGCTGGATTTGAAAAAAGTGGTCATTTCTTTTTTAATCAACCTTTAGGTTATGGATATGATGATGGGATAAACTCAGCAATACAGGTATGTCATTTACTAGATAACAATAATAAAAAAATGAGTGAGATAATTAATGAACTACCTAATACCTATCAATCTCCAACAATGGCTCCATTTTGTAAAGATGACGAAAAATATAAAGTTGTTGATAATTTAATTAAGCAAATAGAAAACTTAAAAAAGAAAAATATTAAAATTGATAATCAAGAAATTGAAAATATTCTTACGGTAAATGGTATAAGATTTACTTTTAATGATGGGTCATGGGGTTTAATAAGAGCTTCGTCAAATAAACCTTCATTAGTGGTTGTAACTGAGAGCCCAACCTCAGACGAAAGAAAGAAAAAAATCTTCGATTTTATTGACGATTTACTTCAAAAAACTGGCAAAATTGGTGAATATGATCAGAAGATTTAATTAAAGATCTAAAAACCTTATTAAAAATAGAGTTCCTATAACATAAAGAAATACCCCAAACATTCTTTGTGTTTTATTTTTATCTGTAGTGTGGACCATATTGGCACCGACACGGGCCATTAATGATGTTATGGGGATGAATATCAAAAAAGCAGGAATATTTACAAATCCGAGACTTAAGGGAAGATTTGCTTTCAGTAAAAATCCAGAAGTTAAAAAACCAATAGAACCAATAGATGCTATTACAAATCCTATAGCGGCTGAACTACCTATTGCTCTGCTAATTGGATATCCAAAATATCTTAAGATTGGCACATTCATCATCGCGCCCGTTATACCCATAGGTGCAGATATAAATCCAGATAAAAAACCAAAAGTTGCTCTCGGAAAAAACTTAAATTTTTTATTTTTTTTTAATTCCTGTTTAACTATCAATAAATATCCACCAAAAAAATAAACAACAACAGCAAAGAACAGAACTAAAGATTTTGTATTTAACAAAGCTGCCATATATGTTCCTAGTAAGACGCCAAATATTACAAATAGACCATAAGTTTTTAAAATATTTATATCTACGGCTTTATGTTTCCTGTGTGTCATTACCGAAACAAAAGATGTAAAAATAGTAATTGAAAAAGCAGTACCAACAGATAAATGCATCAAATAAGATTTATTTATATCTGCAGTTTCAAAAATAAAAAAAAGTACCGGAACTGAAATCAATCCACCACCAATACCAAAATAACCAGCAAAAAAACCAACTGGAAATGCAGTAAGTATCATTAACAAAATTAGTAGGTAATACTGATTTGAAAGAATTGTATTAATCAATTTGACCTGCCGAATGTAACTTAGGAGAAAGTTTTACTTTATCCATAATATGATCAATTTTTTTTACATCCGCATCTCTTACACACATATTTTCACTTAAATATCTTTTCCAATGACTTGAACCAGTTTGTCCATGAAATAAACCAAGAGTATGTCTCATCACTTGATTAACTCTTGTGCCTTTTTTAACTTCAGTTTTAACATAGTCAATTAAATCTTCTATAACTTCCTCTCTTTCTTTAATGTCATAGTTATTAAATATTTCATTTTCGATTTCTGCTAAAAGGTATGGGGAATGATAAACAGATCTTCCAATCATAGTACCATCAACTTTATCTAAATGATTTTTAACCTGTTCTGTTGAAGTAATACCTCCATTAATTATTATTTCTAAATCTTTAAAATCTTGTTTTAATTTGTAAACATAATCATATTTTAAAGGAGGTATATTAAGATTTTGTTTTGGGGTAAATTTTCCGAGCATTGCTTTTCTTGCATGAATAATAAATGTCTTAACGCCTGTTTCTTTAAGTCTACTTATAAAATTATAAAAATGCTCATAATCGTCAACATCATCATAGCCAATTCTAGTCTTAACAGTGACTGGTAGTGATGTAGAATTTATCATTTCTGATAAACAATCAGCTACAAGATTTGGCTCTTTAATCAAACAAGCCCCAAATTTATTTTTTTGAACTTTTTTACTAGGACATCCTAAGTTTAAATTTATTTCATCATAACCAAATTCTTCACCAATTTTTGCTGAATTTGCTAACAATTTAGGAGTGGATCCACCTAATTGAAGAGCAACAGGTTTTTCTCTAAGATTAAAAGATAATAATTTTTCTTTATCTCCTCTATCAATAGCTTCTGAAACTACCATCTCTGTATAGAGAAGAACGTTTTTACTTATTAACCTTAAGAAGTATCTTTCATGCCTATCTGTGCAGTCCATCATTGGAGCAACTGATACAAGTCTATTAATTTTAGACATATTTTTTAACTTTATTTGAAATATTTACTTTTTTTTCGTTCACATATTCTTGGTGGTTCTTTTCAATTTTAGCTAATTCGTAACGATAATTAACCATAACACCAAAAGATCTTTTAAAACCAACCTCAGAAACATTAGCATTAATTGCGATATCGTCTATGTCAGCTCCATTTTTTAGGTGAAATCTACAAACATCATTAATCGGAAATCCAAAATCATTTTTTTGTTTTGCTAAATAATTTAAAGCTAATTTACTAATTAGTACTTTGCTATCTGCAATTCTTTTATCACCAATTTTTAAATCAGATGATTTCAAGAAGTCTAAACTATTTTTATTTGCCTCTCCAAGTATTTCAGCTGCTTCAGAACTTTGCATATTTTTAAACCAATCGGCAAAACCTACCATTGGTGACAAAGTTCCAAAATATTTCACATCTGGTAGTTCTTCTTGAAGTTCATAAACAACTCTTTTTATGAGGAAGTTTCCAAGTGTTACTCTTGAAAGCCCCTCTTGACAGTTGCTAATTGAATAAAATGTTGCAGTATCGTAATTTTTAATTTTTTCTTCTGACGGTCTAGTTAATTCTTGTATCGATTGGCTTAGACCTTTTGTTAATGCTATTTCAACAAAAATAATTGGCTCATCTTCTAAGGCAGGGTGAAAATATGCAAAAAATCTTCTGTCCTTACCGAGTCTTCTTTTCAATTCATTCATATCCTTCATAGAATGAACTTTCTCATATTTAAGTAATTTTTCTAAAATTGCAGCTTTAGTATCCCAAGTTATTTTTTTAAGTTTTAAAAATCCTGGATTGAACCAGTTTTTAAATATATCTATCAAATCGTAATCTAAACTTTTTAACTCTGGATTGTCTTTTAACAATCTTTGTAGATCTTCTCTAAGAGATACAATCTCTGAGGTTCCGTTTGGGGCCATATTTAATCTTACAAACAACTCTTTTCTAGTTCCAGAAGTTACTCTAGATAAATTTAAAATTGAATAATCGTCTTGAGCATTACTGTATTTTTTAATTGCCTCATCAATTTTTAATGGATCAGGTTTATATTTGTCATTAACCTGAATTAAAAACTTGTTTTTTTCTTCAATAGATAAATTTTGATATCTAAATAAAATATCTCTTGCCAAAGTGATTCCAAATGCTGCACCTTTTGTAGATAACAAGTCATCACAAAGATCGATCAAATCTCTCTTTTTTGTAATACTTTTAAAAGATTTTTTTTCTAAAATCTTTTGCCCGGCATCAGCAATGCTTTCAAAAATTCTTTTTATATTTAGCATGGTGTTTTTTATATATTAAAAACCTAAACTTTTACCCATTATTTTATCTGGTAACCAAGTAACTATTTCAGGAAAAATACACAAAATTAATATAGCTAGAGCCATAATTATCATAAATGGTATAGATCCCTTTAATATTTCTGACAGACTAACATCTGGTGTAATGCCTTTGATTATATAAAGGTTTAATCCAACAGGTGGCGTAATAAGACCAATTTCCATATTTATCGTAAATACAATCGCAAACCAATAAGGATCAAAACCCAGAGTGGTTATAACTGGCAGTAATATCGCTGAAGTCATCACAATTACTGCTACTGGTGGTAAAAAGAAACCTGCAATTAAAAGAAAAATATTTATTAAAATAAATACAACCCATTTATTTGAACTTAAATCTACCATGCTTTGTGCTAGTGATTGAGTTACATAAAGCTGTGATAATGTGAATGCAAATAGATAAGATGCAGCAATGATAAACATTATCATCACACTTTCTTTCATAGATACTTTAACAATATTCCAGATTTTTTTTGGTTGATAAATTTTGTAAACTACAGCGATTAATACAAAAACTAGAAAAGCTCCAACACCAGATGCTTCTGAAGGTGTAGCTACTCCACCATACAAAACATAAAGAACACCAGCTATAATTGCTAGAAAAGGTAAAATTCTTGGCAAGACTTCAATCTTTTCTTTAAAAGTTGGAGGTGTTCTGTTCTTTAAGGCTTTTGCTGAATCTTTATCAATAAAATAACTATGTATTAGAGCCCATATAGCAAACATACCTGCTAACATAAATCCAGGTATCAAACCACTTAAGAATAATCTTCCAATTGATGTTCCTGTAGCAATTCCATAAACAATTAAAACAATGCTCGGAGGAATTAAAACTCCTAGCGTACCACCGGCTGCGATAGTCCCTGTTGCTATTTGATCAGAATACCCTCTTTTTCTCATCTCAGGTATTCCCATAGTTCCAATTGCTGCACATGTTGCAGGACTTGATCCACTTAAGGCTGCAAATATTGAACAAGCACCAATATTAGAAATTACTAATCCACCTGGTACTCTCCAAAGCCATCTATCTAATCCTGTATATAGATCTTTTCCTGCTGGTGAGTTGGCAACTGCCATTCCCATTAAAATAAACATTGGAATTGAAAGTAAAACAAAAGAGTTTAGTCCCGCATAAAATGTTTCTGCAAAAACATCTAACATTTGAAAACCTTCAAATGCAACTAACAACGTTATTGAGACAAAGCTCAAACCAAACGCAATTGGTATTCCAGAAAATAAAACCACTAAAGTGAAAACCGCAACAATTATTGCTATAATTAATGGATCCATTAGTAACCACCTTCCTCGTCAATAAGTTTAATTATTTCTGCAATATATTGAAGTATCATTAAGGCTGCTCCAATCATCATTGATGAATAAGGTATCCATAAGGGAGGATCCCAAACGGTTCCTGTTGAATAGTTTTTTGTAAATGCTTCTTCAACCATCAAATATCCAAAATAAAATAAAATTAAAAAAAATAATAAACTTATTAGTGATGTGAAAATTTTAAGTCTAAGAATGTTTTTCTTTGATAAAAAATCATAAATCCACTCCATGCTAACATGTGCTTTTTCGCTTAAAACATAAGCACTTCCTATAAAAGTTGAAGCAACTAAAAGCATCGTCACTAACTCTGTTTGCCATGTAATAGCTCTTTGAAAGAAATATCTTTCAAAAACTAACTCTACAATAACCAAGATTGACAGCAGCAGAGCTAAAACAGCAAAAGCACCACATGCTTGTGAACTATAATTACAGAATTTTAAATATTTTTGTTTCATAAAAAAAACCCCTATTTAATATTTTAAATAGGGGTTCTTTATATATCTTTTTATTTAACTGCTAAAGCCATTTCCATTAGCTTATCGCCACCTGGAACTTTTTCAGCAAATGCTTTATGAGAAGATTGTTTAGCAATCTCAACCCAAGCAGCATGGTCGTTTGCATCCATATATACTAATTTTACTCCTGCTGCTTTATAAGCGTCTTCAAATTTTTTATCTAAATTTTCAACTTGCGCAGTCATATATTTTTCAGCAACTTTACCAGCTTTCATTAAAGCATCTTGTTGTTTTGAATTTAATTTATCAAAGCTCATTTTTGACATCAAAATTGGCTCATACATAAACCATAATCCAAATTTCCCTGGAGGTGTTGCACATGTTACTTGCTCATAAATTTTGTAACTAACAAAACTTCCTGAACTAGTATTTGCACCTGTTAATACTCCAGTTTGCAATCCAGTATAAATTTCTGATGAAGGCATGCTTTGAATACCAGCGCCAGCTGCCTCTAACATTTGGTTAAAAGCTTTACCAGCTGCTCTCATTACTTGTCCTTTAGCATCTGATGGATTTTTAATACATTTTGACTTAGATGCAAAACCACCTCCAAGCCAAGCATCAGATAGAACAACAACACCAGCATCATTTATAATTCTCTTAATTTCAGTCATCATTGGACCTTTATTAAATCTTAATGCATGGTCGTGGTTTTTAACAGTTCCTGGCATTAAAGTTGCATCAAATTCTGGATGGAATTTCGATGCATACGCTAATGGAAATGCTGAAATATCCAATTGACCGGTTGTCATTGGTTTCCACTGCTCTTTAGGTTTATATAATGATTTTGCTGGATAAATTCTAATATCTAAATCTACTCCTGCTTTTTTAACTTCATCTGCAATTATTTGAACCATTTCATGTCTTGGATCATAAGAACCATCAGCTCTAGGTGTTCCAGGCCATTGGTGACTTGCTTTTAGTGTCACAGCATATGCTGATCCAATTAATGAGAAAGCTAAAAATAATGTTGTGAAATAAAAACTTATTTTTTTTAACATGTTTTCCCCTCTTTAAATTAATTTAATAATGATATTAAATTGAACTTATGGGTAAGAGTCAATATAAGGAAATGTCGTATATTTTATTATGGATGGGCCACTAAAAAATTTATTAGTTGTTGATTTAACAAGGGTTTTGGTAGGACCCTATTGCACTATGATACTTTCAGATTTAGGTGCAAGAGTTATAAAAATTGAAGCACCTGAAACAGGTGATGACTCTCGAAAATTTGGCCCTTTTGTTAAAGATTATTCTGCATATTTTATGTCGTTAAATAGAGGAAAAGAAAGCATCGCTTTGAATTTGAAGAACGATGAAGATAAAAAAATATTTGATAAAATATTATCAAAAGCAGATATTTTAGTAGAAAATTTTAAACCTGGTACATTAGAAAAATGGGGTTTTGGCTGGAAGGATGTGAGTAAAAAATATCCAAAATTAATTTATGCATCTGCATCAGGGTTTGGTCAAACTGGGCCCTTAAAAGAATTACCTGCTTATGACATGGTCGTTCAAGGAATGGGGGGTTTGATGAGTGTAACTGGTCATCCAAATTCTGAGCCAACAAGAGTTGGAACTTCTATTGGTGATATCACAGCAGGTCTGTTTACTGCAATTGGAATTAATGCAGCTTTATACGATAGACAAAAAACTGGTAAAGGAACTTTTATAGATGTCTCAATGTTAGATTGCCAAATAGCAATTTTAGAAAATGCAATTGCAAGATATCTTTCCAAAAATGAAATTCCAGGACCAATGGGTTCAAGACATCCATCTATTGCTCCCTTTGAAGCTTTTAAAACGAAAGATAGTTATATAATTATTGCTGCAGGAAATGATAAACTTTTTACAAAACTTTGTGATGTATTAAAAATTCCTGAAACTGCAAACGATGAAAGATTTAATTCTAATTCACTAAGATGTGAAAACATGGATCACTTAAAAGAAATTTTTGAAAAACAATTGAGCTCCAAATCTACAGATGAATGGGTTAAGGAAATGGAAGAATTGAAAATTCCGTGTGGTCCAATTTTTAATATAAAACAAGCTGTAGAAAATCCTCAAATTCAAGAAAGAAATATGATTGTAAAATCATACCATAAAATTATTGGTGAATTTAAATCTGCAGGAAACCCAATCAAAATGTCCACCTATAAAGATGAAAATACTAGGGGTAATATTCCTGATTTAGATGAGCACAGGGAAAAAATAATAAAGGAATTTAGTTAATTTATTCTTGGTTTTCTGTTTCGTCTGACACAGTGTCTTCTTGATCTTTCATTTCGTCCAATGAAACATTAGTCTCTTCTTCTTGCATGTCTTCAACAGTTTCAGATGAAGTTTGTTCAGCTGTATTTTCTAACTCGGCTAAATCATCTTTAGAAACTTGAATTTTTTCTGGAATTTTTCTAGCTCTCTTGGATGGAAGAATTGGTACACCACTTTTTGAAATTTCACCTTTGTAAAGATTTTCAAAATCATCGCCAATATCATCTTCGTCCTCTGAAGTGTCATCAATTTGCTCGACATGTTTTCTTAACTTATAAACTGCAGCATCTGTTAAATCAGGAACTTTGATTGTTTCTTCAGCTATTTCTCTTAATGCTATGACAGTGTTTTTATCATTATCTCTATCTAAAGTAGGTTCTAACCCTGAATTAAGTTGCGTTGCTCTCTCCTTTGCAACTAACACTAATTCGTAAGGACTATCAACTTTATCTATACAATCTTCAACAGTAACTCTTGCCATGGTCGGTTAGATACACCTCGATCATAAAAAAATCAAGCAGTATTAGAGATAAACTGGATTTAATTTTTTTCTTATAGTGAAAAGTAAGGCTATAGAGCATGCTATAGCAATTGCTGCAATAAATGCGATTTTTTCAATTGAAAATCCAGCATCTATAAAAAAGCCAAATAATGCTGTACCAAAAGCAGTTGCGAATACCATTAAAGCAGTAGTCAAAGCTTTAATAGATCCAATATATTTTACCCCGTAAATTTCTGCCCACGTTGATGATCCTAATAAGTTTGCTAGACCGTTTGATATTCCTACCAATCCAAGAAATAAAAAAGCAGTCTGTGGAGCATCAAAATATATGATTACTAAAGTTCCTAAGAATAATGGAATATTCATATAGATTAGTAATTTTCTACTTGTAAACTTATCAATCAAATAACCAGCAACAATTAAAGTAATTACAGAAAAAATTGAGTAAGACATAAAAGATTGCGCAATTGTATATTCACCCCACCCTTTTGAATTAGTGACGAATGATTGATATACAAATACTCCTGTAGCTATCCAGGGCATTGCCAACATATTTAAGGAGACAATGTAAAATCTATAATCTCCAAGAACCTCTATTCTTTTCCAGTTTTTAATATTTTCTTCTTTCAAAATTTTGTTTTGACCACCCTCTCTAGTATCTAATTTGACATCTTTTACTAAAATATAAGATGCCAACGGTAGGCAAATTAAAACTATTAAAGAAAAGATTACCCATAAATCCTGCCAAACAATTAGAGTTAAAAGATAAACAATTAATACAGGCATTATGAACTCCGCAGAAGATAAACCAAACCAAATAATGCTTAATGCCTTTCCTCTCGATTTTGTAAAATATCTTGAAATAGTGGTTGAAGCTGTGTGAGACATTAACCCTTGTCCAGAAAATCTCATTAAAAATATTGCTACAAACAAAAACGCTACAGACGATGTTTTGGAAAAGAAAAAAGAAGAAAAAGATAGAAGTAAAATAACAAAAATTGCAAATTTAAGTACATTTACGTCATCAATTTTTTTTCCAATCCATATTAGAAGTAAACTACTAAATAAAGTAGCTGATGCATAAATCGTGCCAAATTGTCCATGTGTAATAGAAAGTGTTTCTCTGATGCTTGAATTAAATAAACCTATAAAAAAACTCTGTCCAAAACATGAAAAAAATGTAAAAATAAATCCAAAAATAATTACTTTTAAACTTAAATTTTTAAACATATAAATAATTTATGACTTGTAATGTTGCTTTCATAGGTCTCGGGGTAATGGGTTATCCGATGGCTGGATATATATCAAAAGCTGGGCACAATGTAACTGTTTTTAATAGAACATCTACTAAAGCTGAAAAATGGGTTGCCGAATACAAAGGCAAAATGGCTTCAACCCCAAAAGAAGCTGCGGAAGGTGCTGATTTTATTTTTACTTGTGTGGGTAACGATGAAGATTTGAGGCAAGTTACTTTAGGTGAAAACGGTTTATTTCATAGCGCTAAAGAAGGTTCTATCTACGTAGATAATTCAACTGTATCAGCAGAAGTATCAAGAGAACTTTATAGTAAATCAAAAGAAAAAGGATTTGCATTTTTAGATGCACCAATCTCTGGAGGACAATCAGGTGCTGAAGGTGGAATTCTTACTGTTATGGTTGGGGGTGATGAAGAGATTTTCAAAAAAGCAGAGCCAGTAATTGATTGCTATAGTAAAAAAGTAAAATTAATTGGTCCATCAGGTAGTGGTCAACTTACAAAAATGATGAACCAAATGTGCATTGCAGGTGTTGTTCAAGGTCTATCAGAAGCTATCAATTTTGGAATAAATGCTGGTTTAGAT
>CACMDZ010000017.1 GCA_902612575.1 uncultured Pelagibacteraceae bacterium
AATAATTTCTGAGTGTGTCTTCTCTTTTTCTGAAATTAAATCTTTTTGAACTGTTCCAAGATAAAAAAAAGTAAATATTCCTAAAACAATAAATACTAGTAAATTAATAAATAGAAATTTCTGCAATATAGAAAGATTTTTTAATATTTTTCCCATAAGAATTATTTAACATTCCATCTATATCCACTTCCATATCTTGTTTCAATTGCTGAAAAATTACTGTCTACTTTTTTGAATTTTTTTCTTATTCTTTTGACATGACTATCAATTGTCCTGTCCTCTATATCAGTATCTTCTCGATAGGCGACTTCCATAAGTAAAGCTCTTTCTTTAATCATTCCTGGTCTTTTTGCCAACTCCTCTATAATTTTAAATTCTGTTGTAGTAAGCTTGTCTGGCAATTGTTTGCCATCCCACTCGCATTCTAGCTGGGATGGGTCTAATTTTAATTTACCGTGTGATATTATATTTTTATTTTCCTCAATGTTTATATCTTTATCTTTTTTTCTTAATTGTACTTTAATTCTTTCAACTAAAACTTTTGTTGAAAATCCTCCTGTTTTACCCACAAAATCATCTGCACCCAGTTTTAAGCCACTTACTTCGTCAGTAACTTGGTCTTTGGATGTTAAAAAAATAACTGGCATCGATGTTTTTTTTCTTAGTTTTCTTAAGAGTTCCTCACCATCCATTCTTGGCATTTTTATATCTATAACTGCAAGATCAGGGGGTGTTCTTGTCAGTCCGACAAGTGCATTTTCACCATCAATATAAGTTTGTACTTTGAAACCTTCCTCCTCCAAGGCCATTTGGACCGATGTTAAGAGATTTCGATCATCATCTACTAAAGCAATAGTTTGCGACATAATTTAGATTAAAAATACTAAATTGTTCATAATAGGGCAATTGTTTGTTTGCTAATGGAGTTCACCCCAATTTTCTCCAATATTTACATCCACTAAAAGTGGTATTGAAAATGAATGAAGTTCACTATCTTTTACACTCAACATTAAATCCTTGATTAATTTGGTGCTTTTTTTTATTTCTTTTGAGCTTTCTTCAAAAATTAATTCATCATGGATTTGTAATAACATTTTAAGACTACTTTTTTTATTATTTGAAATTTCTTTATTTATCCTAATCATAGCTAGTCTCATTATTTCTGATGCTGATCCCTGAATAGGAGCATTTATGGCTGCCCTTTCTTGAAAATTTCTAACATTAAAATTTTTATCATTAATTCCAGTCAGATGGGTTTTCCTTCCAAAAATATTACTTACATATCCACTTTTCCTACAAAAATTTACTGTTGTTTTCATGTAATCTTTTATTTCTGGGAACTTTTTAAAATATGAATTTAAAAATTCTTCTGCTTCATTATTTGAAACATTAATTTGTTTTGCCAGACCATATTGTGAGATTCCATAAATTATTCCAAAATTTATTGCTTTTGCTTTTCTTCTTGTCTCTGAGTCAATTTTATTAATTTCTTTTCCAAAAACCTGACTGGCTGTTAAAGTGTGTATATCTTCATTATTTAAAAATGCTTTTTTAAGCTGCTTAACATCTGCTATGTCAGCCAATATTCTCATCTCAACTTGATTGTAGTCTGCGGAAATTAATTTATTGTTTTTTTCTGATACAAAAGCTTTTCTAATATCTTTACCATCGTCTGATTTTATTGGAATGTTTTGTAAATTTGGATCGCTAGATGCCAGCCTTCCTGTAGAGGTTGCAGCTAGCAAAAAAGATGTATGCACTCTATTGGTTTTTTGATTTATATGTCCTGGTAATGCATCCGAATAAGTATTTTTAAGCTTACTTATTTGTCTCCATTCTAAGATTAGTTTAGGAAATTCATAACCTTTAAAAGCTAAATCCTCTAAAACAGATGCACTGGTAGCAAAACTTCCTTTTTTTGTTTTTTTTAATGCTGCAATTTTTAAATCATTATACATAATTTCACCAAGCTGTTTGGTTGAGCCTATATTGAATTTTTGTTTTGATATTTTAAAAATTGCTTTTTCTAATTTTTCAATTTTTGATGAAAATTTTGAAGATAATTTACTAAGTGAAGATTTATCAAGCCTAATCCCTTTTATCTCCATATCTGCAAGTATTCTAATAAGAGGCTTTTCAAATAACTCGTAAACATTTAGTAACTTTTCCACTTTTAATGATTTTAAAAAAATTTTGTATAATCGAAATGTTATATCTGCGTCCTCTGCTGCATAATCTTTAGCTTGTGCTATATCAACCTCAGAAAAATTAAGTTGTTTTTTACCAGTTCCAACCAAATCTTTATATTTGATAGTTTTATGACCAAGGTGGATTTCTGAGAGAGTATCCATGTTATGTCTATTTTTTCCAGCATCTAACGTGTAAGACATGAGCATAGTATCTTCCATGGATTTCAGGATTATTCCACGATGATAAAAAATGATGAAGTCAAACTTAATGTTTTGGCCTATCTTTTTAATACTTCTGTCCTCTAAATATTTTTTTAAAATGATTAATACTTTTTGTTCGTCCAGGTTATCTCCATTAACATGATTAAGTGGGATATAGCAGGCTTTTCCAATTCTGTTTGATATTGAGATGCCTACTAATTTTGCTGTGTGTGGATCTAAAGAAGTTGTTTCAGTATCTATTGCAAATTCACCAATTTCCTCAGATTGTCTCATCCAATCCTTTATTTCATTCTGATTCTTTATTAATTGATAGTTGCTTTTTTTAATTTCAGATAATTTCTCAACATTTTTTTCAATATCTTTAGTTGCATGATCGCTTGCACTTCCATATTTTGAGATAGCAGAACTCAACAACCTATTAAATTCCATTTCTCTTAAAAAAGAATAAAGTTTGTCTTTATCAACATTTTTTAATATAAACTCTTCGATTTTATTTTTTACTGGTACATCTTTTTTTAACGTAACAAGTTTTTTACTTACAATTGCATTTTCCTTGTTGTTCATTAAAGTTTCTCTTCTTTTATTTTGTTTTATTTTCGATGCATTTTTTAATAAGTTCTCTAAGGTGCCATATTGATTTATTAAATCTGCTGCAGTCTTAACCCCTATACCGGGAACACCTGGAACATTATCTGTACTATCACCAGCCAAAGATTGAACATCTATTACTTTTTCTGCAGTAACGCCAAATTTGTTAAATACGTCATCTTTGTTTATAAATTTATTTTTCATTGGATCATAAATTCTTACACCCTTTTTATATAGTTGCATTAAATCTTTATCAGATGAAACTATTGTCACTTTTGCACCTAAATCTAAAATTTTCTCTACATAAGTAGCAATCAAATCATCTGCTTCATAATTTATCAATTCAATAGAGGGTAAATTAAATGCTTTTACAGATTTTCTTATATATTCAAATTGAGGAATTAAATCATCAGGAGCATCAGATCTATTTCCTTTATATTCAGAATAAATTTCATTTCTGAAATTTTTTCTTGCAGAGTCGAATATTACAGCGAAGTGAGTGGGTTTTTCTAAGTTATCATTCGATTTACTGTCCTCTAATAATTTAAAGAGCATATTGCAAAATCCGCTTACTGCTCCAACTGGTAATCCATCACTTTTTCTAGTTAAGGGTGGAAGAGCGTAGTATGCTCTAAAAATGTAACCTGATCCATCTATTAAGTAAAAATGGTCACTTTTTTTAATTTTCTCCATAATGTAATGATATCTTAATTTCTATAAATGTAATAAATGTATGCCCTCTTATGAATAAAAAAAACGTTTTAACTGTTAAAAACTTAAACAAAATTTATTCGAAAAAAGGGTCTAAACAAACTCGTGCCCTCACTAATTTAAACTTAGAGGTGAAAGAAGGCGAAATTTTCGGGTTATTAGGACCAAATGGAGCTGGGAAGAGCACATTTATAAATATTTTAGGTGGATCAGTAATTAAAACTGATGGTGAAGTTAATGTTTGGGGATTTAATTTAGATCAAAATCCCAGACAAGTAAGAGCATCCATTGGTATTGTTCCACAAGAAGTAACTCTTGATCCATTTTTTAGTCCTAGAAAATTATTGGAACTTCAAGCTGGACTTTACGGAATTAAAACAAAAGATAGAATTACTGATACAATACTAAAACTTGTGTCGTTAGAGGAACAAGCCGATAGTTATGCCAGAAGTTTATCAGGAGGTATGAAAAGAAGATTATTAATTGCAAAAGCCATGGTGCACCAACCTCCAATTATAATTTTAGATGAACCTACAGCAGGAGTAGACGTGGAACTTCGAACAACATTATGGGAAAATGTTAGATCGCTAAACAAACAAGGTGTTACAACGATACTAACAACTCATTACCTTGAAGAGGCGGAAAAAATGTGTGACAGAATAGGTATTTTAAGTAATGGAAATTTAGTTGCTTTAGATACAACAAAAAATCTTTTAGAAAGAATTCAGACTAAAATCGTTTATTTTACGTTAGACAAAAAAGCTAACATTAAAGATGACACATTCGAATCTTTAAAAATAATTTCAAATGAAGAAAAAAAATTAGTTTTGTCCTATGAAAAAAGCAAATTAAGTATTGATAAAATTATTGCAGAAATCAAAAAACAAGGAGTATTAATTCAAGATATTTCAACTGACGATGGTGATCTTGAAGATGTATTTTTAAGGCTTACTAAAAATTAAATTATCTAGGGGATCTTTTAGATAGAATTCTTTGAAGTGTTCTTCTATGCATTTTTAGTCTTCTAGCCGTCTCAGAGACGTTTCTGTTACATAATTCAAATACTCTATGTATGTGCTCCCATTTAACTCTATCTGCTGACATAGGGTTTTCAGGTGGAGCTGGTTTTTGATTAGGATCCGCTAAAAGTGCTTTTTCAACGTCATCTGCATCTGCTGGTTTAGCTATATAATCTATTGCTCCCTCTTTAATGGCGGCAACTGCTGTTGGAATATTTCCATACCCAGTTAACATTATAATTCTACTTTTAATATTCACTTTTTGAATTTCTTTTACAACCTCTAGTCCATTTCCATCGTTTAATCTTAGATCTACAACTGCAAATGCTGGACCTTGAGATTTAACAGTCTCTATTCCAACCTTTACACTCTCAGCTTGTGTAACTGTAAAACCTTTTTTTTCCATAGCTCTAGCCAATCTTTGTCTAAATGGATTATCATCGTCTACTATCAAAAGAGATTTATCCTCGAAATCACTTAGTTTTTGGAGTGTTGGTTGATTATTCATGCTTTCTATATGGAAATAAAATTTAATATTTCAATAGCATTATTTACTTTACATTAATCATTTTTAAGCATAAATGCTGCATTTATGAAACTTGCATACTAGATATGCAGTTTTTTTTGTAAATTTTTTTTAGAGGTGCAGATATGCAAAAATTTAAGTCAGTTGAAGAGTTAGTTAATCAACTGAGACCAATAAAACCTGTTTATTGTATAAGAAAAGAGTCAATAAAGTTGGCCTCTAAGTACTTTCAGAAAAAATTTCCAGGCAAAATTCTTTATGCTTTAAAAACTAATCCACATCCGGTAGTTTTAAAAACTATCCTTGAAAGTGGAATAAATAGTTTTGACGTAGCCTCTATTAAGGAGATAGAAACTATTAGAAAATTAAGTCCAAAAGCTGATTGCTCCTATATGCACACCGTAAAGAGCAGAGAAAGTATAAAAGATGCATATTTTAAATATAACGTAAAAACTTTCTCTTTAGATACTAAAGATGAATTAATAAAAATTCTTGAAAGCACAAATTACGCAAAAGACTTAAATTTATTTGTGAGAGTTTCTGTATCTAATGAACATGCAGAGATAGATTTATCAAAAAAATTTGGGGCTATTAATACTGAAGCAACTGGATTACTTAGATTAACAAAACAATATTCTAAAAAAATTGGACTTAGTTTCCATGTTGGTTCACAATGCATGCACCCAATATCTTACTCAAAAGGAATATTTGAAATTGGAACTATTATAAAAAAAACAAAAATAATACCTGATGTAATTAATGTTGGGGGAGGCTTTCCGACTATTTACCCCGATTTAGTACCTCAATCCTTAGATAACTACTTCAATGAAATCAAAAAAAGCCTAGAAAATTTAAAAATAGAAAAAGTTCCAGAAATTATATGTGAACCTGGAAGGGCTATTGTTGCAGAAAGTGGCTCAACTATTGTAAGAGTTGATTTAAGAAAAAAACAGAAACTTTATATAAACGATGGAACGTATGGAACTTTATTTGATGCTGGTGTTCCAAATATTGTATACCCCTCAAAAATGATAACTGATGGAAGAGTAATCTCCAAGAAACTGACATCTTTCGATTTCTATGGCCCAACCTGTGATAGCATGGATTATATGAAAGGACCATTTATCTTACCTAACAATATAAAAGAAAATGATTATATAGAGCTTGGACAATTGGGAGCTTATGGACTTACTTTTAGAACCAACTTTAACGGATTTTACTCTGATGAAATTTATGAGGTTGAAGATAATCCAATCATGACTATGTATGACAAAGAGGCAAATAAAGAGTTTCTTGTTGCTTAATGTCAGATAATAAAAACCAATCAAGTAATAGAAAAAGTGATTTACTGAGTAAAGAAGTAGAGCATATTGATATAACTTCTTTTGACGCTCGAAATATTGTTTCCTCAATGGAAAAAATGTCTTTCGTTTCAAGAGAGACTGCAAATGCTGCAAATATTTATAATGAAATGATAAAAGATAAAGATTGCACAATCTTTTTAACACTTGCAGGATCAACTTCTGCTGCGGGGTGTATGCATATTTATAGAGATTTAGTTAAATATAATATGGTTGATGCAATAGTAGCTACTGGGGCTTCAATAATCGATATGGATTTCTTTGAGGCACTTGGTTTTAAACATTATCAAGGGTCGCAATACCAAGATGATACAGAGTTAAGAAATAACTATGTTGATAGAATATATGATACTTACATTGATGAAGAGGAGCTTCAAAAGTGTGATAAAACCATTGGGGAAATTGCAGATCAATTGAAGCCAAAAAGTTATACATCAAGAGAATTTATAAAAGAAATTGGCAAATATCTTAAAACTAATGCAAAAAAGAAAGATTCATTAATTGAAGTTGCTTATGACAATAATGTACCAATTTTCTGTCCTGCATTTACTGACTCAAGTGCTGGATTTGGACTTGTGATGCACCAAGAAAGAAACCCAAAAAATCATATTACTATTGACTCAATACGAGAGTTTAGAGAATTAACAGAAATTAAAATAAAATCAAAAGGGTCAGGACTATTTATGATTGGAGGAGGTGTACCAAAAAATTTTATTCAAGACACTGTCATATGTGCTGAACTTTTAGGTAAAAATGTAGATATGCATAAATATGCAATTCAAATAACAGTTGCTGATTCTAGAGACGGAGCATGCAGTAGCTCAACATTAAAAGAAGCAAGCTCATGGGGCAAAGTAGATATTGCCAAAGAGCAAATGGTCTATGCAGAAGCAACAAGTGTATTACCCTTAATAGCAAGTGACGCTTATCATAAAGGAGAATGGAAAAATAGAGAGAGAAAAAATTTTTCCAAGATATTTTGATTAATGATCAAAAAAACCAAAATCGGTTTAATACAAAGTAAATCTTTAGGTACAATTCAATCTAATATTGATTTAGCTATAAAAAATATTAAAAAAGCAGCAAAAAAAAAGGCAAAGATAATTTGTCTTCCAGAGCTATTTTTGACAAATTATTTTTGCCAAACAGAAAGTCATTCAAACTTTAAATTGGCAGAAAAAATTCCAGGAAAAATTTCTAGAATATTTTGTGAATTAGCAAAGGAGCTCGGTGTTGTATTGAATATTACGATGTTTGAAAAAAAGACATCTGGGTTTTATCATAACACTAGTATCATTATAAATGAGAATGGTAATATTTTGTCTAAATATCGTAAGATGCACATACCTGATGACCCGGGGTATTATGAAAAATTTTATTTCAGTCCTGGAGACCTTGGATTTAAAAGTGTTAAGACAAAATTTGGAAAGATAGGTCCTCTTATATGTTGGGATCAATGGTTTCCCGAAGCAGCTAGATTAACAGCTTTAAAAGGAGCTCAATTAATTTTTTATCCTACTGCTATTGGATGGCATCCAAAAGAAAAAAGAAAGTTTGGAAAATCTCAACTAGATTCTTGGATCACAATGCAAAAATCTCATGCTATTGCGAATGGAACTTATGTAGCTGCTATAAATAGAGTCGGGACAGAAAGAAAAGGTAAGAAAAAAATTGAATTTTGGGGTAATTCAATGGTGATAGATCCTAGTGGGAAAGTAATTGCAAAAGCAGGAAATAAAAAAGAAGATATTTTAGTTTGTGAGATAGATTATAAAAAAATAGATACCGCTAGACAGCACTGGCCTTTTTTTAGAGACAGAAGAACAGAATTTTACAAAGATATTCTCAAAAATCCAGAAGATGAGTAGAAAAATAAGTGAATTCAGAATGCCAGCAGAATGGGAGCCTCAAAAATCAGTTTGGATGTCGTGGCCTCATAATAAAAATGATTGGCCTGGATTATTTGAAAAAATTCCAAATGTAGTTGGAAAAATAATAAAATATTTAACAAAATATCAGAGAATAGATTTATTAGTCAATAATACCAAAAGTATTTATACCACAAAAATATATTTAAAAAAAATAGGTTGCAATATATCTAACATCAAATTTCATAAACTTAAAACAGACAGACTTTGGTTACGAGATTCTGGACCAATATTTTTAGTCAATAAAAATAATAAAAAAAAGACTATGCTTAATTTTAAATTTAATGCCTGGTCAAAATATAAAAATTTTAGAAACGATAACAAAATTAATAATTATATTAGTAGGTACTTAAATATTGAAAGTATTTTACCAAAAAAAGTAAATTCAAAAAAATTTAAAAGAGTAGTAATGGAAGGAGGCGCATTTGATAATAATGGATCAGGCTCCATATTATTAACAAGAGAATGCTTATTAAGTAGTAAACAAGAGAGAAATAAAGGCTTCAAAAAAATTGACTACGAAAATCTGTTTTCAAAATATTTGAATGCGAAAAACTTTATTTGGCTTAATAAAGGAATTGTAGGAGACGATACACATGGTCATATCGATGATATCGCAAGATTTGTCTCAAAAAGAACAATAATGATAGCTGTAGAAAAAAAAAGATCAGATAAAAATTATAAAGCTCTTAAAGAAAATTTAAAAATATTACATAATAGTTGTGATGAAAATGGAAAAAAATTTAAAATTATTAAGGTTCCTATGCCTAGTCCAGTTGTAATAGAAAAAATTCGTGTTCCGGCGAGCTATTTAAATTTTTTCATAAGTAATAAAACAGTCTTGGTTCCAGTATTTAATGTGAAAGAAGACAAAAAGGCTTTAAAAATTTTTAGAAAATTTTTTATAGACAGAAAAGTTATTGCCATTGATTGTAGTGATTTAATTTGGGGTTTCGGAGCCATTCATTGCATGACACAACAAGAGCCAAAAATTTGAATTAAGCAGCTTTTAAAGTACCTAATAATAATCTAAAAGGTATCAACATTACTAAAGCAACAAAAATCTTTACTGCTAAATCTCCTAAAGAAAGTGTCACCCAAGGTATTCCTGTTCCATAAAATGAAATTGAAAAAAACAAGAATGTATCAACGGTAGAACCAATTAATGAAGATGCAAGTGGCGCAATAAACCATTTTTTTTGTCTTAATTGATCAAATATTTGTACATCCAATAATTGAGCAATAATAAATGCTGTTCCTGAACCAATTGCTATTCTTACTGAGATTAAATCGGCAAAATTTGTTGAGAAAATTAGTGTAAACAAAATACCTATTGTGAATCCTATATATACAATTTTTCTAGCAACTAATTTACCAAAAGATCTATTTGCTAGATCAGTTATTAAAAATGCTATTGGATAACTGAATGCTCCATATGTAAGAATTTCTTGTAGACCATAATATTTAATTGGAAATTGAACTAAATAATTAGACGTTAAAACAACCAATCCCATTAAAAATGAGAGTGTTAAAAATACCTTATTCATTATGCAGATTTACTGACTAAAGATTTTTTTAATTTTTTCAGTCTTAATGATAAATCTCTGGACTTGGCTGAAATAAGAAATTGATCAAAACTACCTTTTTTATCTACTGATCTAACCCCAGCATTTGAGACTGTTAATCTTAAACTTCTCTTAAGTAGTTCACTTTTAAACTTAACTTTTTTTAAATTTGGAAGAAATCTTCTTTTAGTCTTATTGTTAGCATGACTAACGTTATGACCCTTAAGTGGGATTTTTCCAGTAAGTTCACATTTTTTAGACATAAATTATGAGCCTGTATAGGATCTGAATCTTATCGCGTCAAGATTAATTTTTAGTTCCAATAGCCTCTGAAACATTTTTAAAACCCTTATTTTTTAATAAATCAATTAATTCTATACTTATTTTTGAGGCTATACGAGGACCTCTGTAAACCATTCCAGTATATAATTGAACGAGTGTTGCACCAGAAATGATTTTTTCAAAAGCATCTTGTCCATTACTAACACCACCCACTCCTATTATTTTTGTTTTATCTTTTAGAATTTTATAAAATTTAGAAATTGCCTCGTTTGAAATCTTTTCAATTGGTTTACCTGACAGTCCACCCTTTTCTAATTTATTTATATTTTTTAAATTTTCTCTATTCTTATCTGTGGTATTGGAAACAATAATAATTCCAATTTCTTGTTCCATAATGATCTCGGATACTTCATTAATTTGATCGTCATTAAGATCAGGTGAAACTTTTATTGCTAATGGAATGTTTGAGTTCAATTCTTTTTTTTCATTTTTTAGCTTATCAATCAATGAATTTAATTCATCCTGGTTATGAAAGTCTCTTAAATTTTCTGTATTTGGTGAGGAGATGTTTATAGTTATATAATCAGCTAAATTATAAAATTTACGAAAACAAATTAAATAATCCTCAATTCTATCTTTGGAGTCTTTATTTGGTCCAATATTTATTCCTAAAAAACCCTTTTTATTATTTTCCTTAATTGTCTGACTAATTTGTTCTGAACCAGAATTGTTAAAACCTAATCTATTTATAAGAGCTTCATCTTCTTCAAGTCTAAAAACTCTTGGTTTAGGGTTGCCAAATTGAGGCTTTGGAGTAATTGTGCCTACTTCAACAAAACCAAATCCAAGATTAAACAGAGGATTATATACTTCAGCATTTTTATCAAAGCCAGCAGCAACACCAATTGGTGAAGATAATTTTTTTTCACAAAAAGTTGTTTCTAAAATATGATTATCTATAGGTTTTGAGTAAGAAATATTATTTAACTTAAGTGCTTTTATCGCTAAAGAATGAGCTACTTCAGGGCTAAATTTAAAAATTAGTGGTCTTATAATATTAAACATTTTCTAATTTACTTTTTATTAGTTCTTTAGTTTCTTGAACCCCAAAAAAGCTTATAAAAAAACCAAATCGTGGTCCATTTTCTACCCCAAAAACTACCTCATAAATCAATTTGAACCAATCACGCAAATTTTCTTTATAGCCATTTTCTTTGCCGACTGTATAAATTCTAGTCTGAATATCCTCTGGTTTCATTGCGTCATCGCAGTTATTTAAAGAGTTTACTAAAGCCTTTAAAGCAACCTTTTCGCTTTCATTAGGTTTTTTATAAATCTTTTTAGATTTTATTACGTCATTAAAATATTTAATTGCATAAGATATTAACTTGTCAAAAATTGGATGCATATCTTCATTAATATCTTTTTTATATTTCTTTACAAATTTCCAAAGTAATTCTTTATTATCAGCATTGCTAGTCTCAACTAAATTTAATAGCATTGAGAAGGACATTATTGAATTTTCCTCTGGTATCTCTGAATTATGAACATGCCAAACAGGGTTCGTTAGTTTTTGAAGTTCGTTTTGGGTTTTACCTTTTTCAATAAAATCGAGATATTCGTCAACAGCCTTTGGAACTACTTCTCTATAAAGTTTTTTTGCTCTTTTTGGGTTCTGGTACATATACAAGGAAAGACTTTCGGGTGATGCATATTCTAGCCACTGATCAATTGTGATACCATTTCCTTTTGACTTTGATATTTTTTCACCTTTTTCATCTAAAAATAACTCATATGCAAAACCAGATGGATTTGACTTACCCAATAATCTTATGATCTTTGAAGATAAAATTGCACTCTCAATTAAATCTTTCCCATACATTTCAAAATCTACATCAAGAGCATACCATCTCATAGCCCAATCTACTTTCCATTGTAGTTTACAATTTCCATCTAAAATACTTTGCTCTAATTTTTTGCCATTGTTATCAAAAATTATTTTTGAGTTTTTAGTATCTAATTCTGAAACTGGTATCTCTAATACAATCCCTGTATCTGGACATATTGGTAAAAATGGAGAATATGTTTTTTGCCTTTCTTTACCAAGAGTAGGAATAATTATGTTCATTATTCCTTCATAATTTTCTAAAATTAATTTTAATGTATCATTGAAAAAACCTGACTTATATAAAACTGTTGAACTTTTAAAACTGTATTCAAACTTAAATTTATCTAAGAAATTTTTTAACATTTCATTATTATGTTCACCAAAACTGTTAAATTTTTCAAAAGGATCTGGAACTTGAGTTAAGGGTTTATGAAGGTTTTCTTCAAGTTTTTCAGGATTAGGAATATTTTCAGGAACTTTTCTAAGTCCATCCATGTCGTCAGAAAAAGTAATTATTTCTTTAGGGAGATCTGATAAATGATTTAAAGCATTAACAATCATTGTGGTTCTTGCTACTTCACCGAAGGTACCAATGTGCGGCAAGCCGCTAGGGCCATATCCTGTTTGAAGAATAATTTTTCCCTTATTTTCAATATTTTTTTTTCTCTCTCTTAGAAGCTTTTTAGCTTCAACAAAGGGCCA
>CACMDZ010000018.1 GCA_902612575.1 uncultured Pelagibacteraceae bacterium
ATATTAACCATACCCCAGATATTAAATTATCCATTAAACAAACCTTTGGTATTGAAAGTGATATGGAAGTAGATGCATTTTCTAAATCAAGTGAATATGTGCCAGAGATAGATAAAACATATAAGTTTGATAAGGATACAACATTAGCTATTTTGTCAGGTTTCTCTTTTAACAAAAGAGTTCTGATACAAGGGTATCACGGGACAGGAAAATCTACTCATATTGAACAGATAGCTGCTAGATTAAACTGGCCTTGTATAAGAATTAATCTTGATAGTCATGTAAGTAGAATTGATTTAATTGGAAAAGACTCCATCGTGATAAAAGAAGGTAAACAGGTAACTGAATTTAAGGAGGGTATTCTGCCCTGGTCGATTCAAAACCCCGTGGCATTAGTTTTTGACGAATATGATGCTGGAAGACCAGATGTAATGTTTGTTATTCAAAGGGTGCTCGAGTCAGAAGGAAGTTTTACGTTACTAGATAAAAATAAAGTCATTAAACAAAATAAGTTTTTTAGACTTTTTGCAACAACGAATACTGTAGGCTTAGGTGATACAACAGGTTTGTATCATGGAACTCAACAGATAAATCAAGGTCAGATGGATAGATGGAATATTGTGTCTACATTAAATTATCTTAGTTTGGAAAAAGAGATGGAAATAATACTAGGTAAAAATAAAAATTTAAACAATTCTAAAGGAAAAGAACAAGTATCAAATATGATTAAAGTAGCTTCACTTACCAGAAAAGGATTTATGGCTGGTGATATATCAACAGTAATGAGTCCAAGAACAGTCTTGCATTGGGCTGAAAATTCAGAAATTTTTAAGGATATTGGATATGCATTTAGGGTTACATTTTTGAACAAATGCGACGATGCAGAGAAAAATACTATTGCTGAATATTATCAAAGATGTTTTGGCGAAGAACTGCCAGAATCAATGATTAATATTCAAGTTTAATGAATAAAGAAGATAATATAAAAGAAAAATTCAAACAAGCACTACAATCAACTTACAGAGTTATATCTGACGATTATAAAGTAGATAGAAATAAGAAAAAAGAGGAAAAAATTTATAGTGTTGGTGAAATAGATAATATTACCGATAAAAATCAGTTTAAAAAACTAAGAGCCGAGACAGACTCTGACGCTTTAAAAAAGAGGTTTTCAGATAAAAAATTGCTAGCCAAAAATAATCCAAAAAATCCATCTTGTAGAACTCTTTATCAATTTTCAGAAAAAGTAAGATATGAGTTACTAGGTTCAGAAATGTTAAAAGGAATTTCAAAAAATTTTAAAGATAATTATAAATATAGGCTCCAGTCTCTTGAACAAAAAAAGACAACAAAAAAAGAAGATACAAATATAATTGATGCTTTTGAAATTTATATGACAAACAAGTTTTTTAATCTGGAATTAAGTTCCGGAAATAAAGAAATCCTTCAATTTTGGGAAAATGATTTTAATAAATCCATAGGCAATCATTTGAAATTTTTAAAAGAAAATTTGGAAAATCAAGAGGTTTATAATAATAAATTTTCAGAAATTTTAGAAAGTATGGATATATTTGAAAATGATGACACCACCGAAAAAGAAAATGATGAAAAAGATGATACCAATGATCAAAATAATCCAAATAACAATGAGGATGAAAACAATGAACAGTCTAGCAAGTCAAGTGAGGATGAAAATATCACACAGGGTATGGATAGTGAGGATGATGTTAATGAGTTTAGACTTGATGATCAACTTGCCAATGAGAGTAACGATGATATGGACTCAGAAAATGTGATCCAAAAAAAGAATTTAGGTATAAGTGATAAAGAATATAAAATATTTACTAAAGAGTTTGACGAAATCGCCAAAGCTGAAAGTTTAGAAACCGCTGAGGAAATTCAAAAACTCAGAAAAAATTTAGACCAGCAACTTACTAGCTTTCAAGATTTAATTACAAAATTAGCGAACAAATTACAAAGACAATTAATGGCAAAACAAAATCGGTCTTGGGAATTTGATCTTGAAGAAGGGTTATTAGATAGTTCAAAGTTACCAAGAATTATTATTGATCCATACAATTCCTTATCATTTAAAAAAGAAAAAGATTTAGACTTTAAAGATACAATAGTGACATTATTAATTGATAACTCTGGTTCAATGAGAGGAAGACCAATAACTATAGCAGCTATTTGTGCTGACATTTTATCTAGAACTTTAGAGAGATGTTCAGTCAAAGTAGAAATACTTGGATTCACAACAAAAAATTGGAAAGGTGGAAAAAGTAGACAAGAATGGAATAAATTAGGAAAAACAAAAAATCCTGGAAGACTAAATGATCTTAGACACATAATTTATAAAAGCGCTGACTCGCATTGGAGACAATCAAAAAAGAATTTGGGATTAATGTTAAAGGAGGGATTGTTAAAAGAAAATATAGATGGAGAAGCCATTACATGGGCCTTTAATAGACTTAAAAAAAGAAGAGAAGAAAGAAAAATACTAATGGTTATTTCTGATGGAGCACCTGTAGATGATTCAACTTTATCAGTAAATTCAGGCGATTTTTTGGAAAAGAACTTAAAAAAAATTGTTAAATTTATTGAAACCAATAGCGAGATTGAAATATTAGCAATTGGTATTGGCCATGATGTATCTCGATATTATAAAAAAGCAATCAAAATTTCAGATGTACAAGAACTAGGTGATGTAATGATCGATCAATTGAGCGGTCTATTTGAAAATAAAAAACTTCACTAAATATTTTTTAAATCTTTATTTGACCATTCAATTTTGATTTCACCACCACCTCTAGTTTCTGAATTTCTAATAAGAAGTTTGGCCTTATTTTTTTCTAACAAAGTTTTGCCAATAAAGATTCCTAAACCAAGTCCAGATCTAGAATTATTTTCAGATTGCAAAGATTTTATATAGGGTTCGCCTATTCTTGTTAAAATATCTTTTGGAAATCCTAAGCCATCATCCTCTATAGATATTGAAGAATTTTCACTATCACTTGTAATTGAAATATAAATATTCTTTTTAGCAAATTTATTTGCATTTCCTATAAAATTTCTTAACCCGTAAACAATTTCAATTGATTTTGTAATTTCAAATGAATTATAGTTTTGTTCGATATTTATAATAAAATTTTTATTTGAAATTTCTTCAAAAGAATTAATAATTTCTTTAACATATTGTTGTAAACTTATATTTTTATCTATAAAATCATCCTCAATTTCAGGATTTAGAGATAATTTTTTTAAGATTTCATTGCATCTATCAACTTGGCTGATAAGTAATTCAATATCTTTTTTAAGGTCTTTGTTATCTCTAAAATTATTATATAGATCTTGTGAAATAATCTTTATAGTTGACAATGGAGTGCCTAAAGAATGTGCGGCAGCTGCAGCCTGGCCACCTAAAGATACTAATTCATGCTCTTTAGAAATAACCTCTTGTATCTTATCTAATGCATCTTTTCTTACTTTTGACTCGCTTCCAAATATCAAAGCAAAAAAGCTTAGAAATATTAATGCAACTACTAAAGCAATAGGAATTGAATAATAGTAATATTTATTAAAAATGAATTCATTAAGTGGAGATGGTAATTCTTGATGAAAAAAAGTAAGTATAATTATAGAGGAAATCGTCAAGCTTATTAATAGTATATTTGTTTTAATGCTCAAGCTGTTTGAAGCAAATATACTTGGTATTATTAAAAAAATTGAGAAGGGATTAATTGTACCTCCTGTTAAATAAAGAAGAAAACTTAATTGTAAAATATCAATTACAAGAAAAATTAATGATACATTTTCTTGAAGTTGATTTTTTTTAAAAAAATTTATTAGGAAAATATTACTTAAAACTCCCAGAAAAACGACTAAATTTGCTGTTATAAAATTAAACTCAAATTTTAAAATAAATGCAACAGTGTTAATAGTTATAAACTGTCCAATAATACCTATCCATCTTAGGTTTACATATGTTGTCTTATTTAAATGTGATGATTTGGAATTAATACTTAACTCCATTAACTAGATATCTAAATTAATTACATTTATAGCATTATCTACAATAAAATCTTTTCTAGATGCTACATCATTCCCCATTAATGTTTGAATAAGATTTTGATCTTTTTGTAAATTTTTTGAGTATTGTACCTGAAGAAGATTTCTAGTTTCTGGATTTAATGTAGTGCTCCATAATTCTTCGGGATTCATCTCACCAAGTCCTTTAAATCTTTGAATATTAAGCTTAGATTTTTCTAACTGTATAGTTTTTTCATATTCTTTTGAATTTTTCTTTACTTTTTTTAATTCTTTAGAATTACTCACTAAATAATTTTCTAAATCTTTTTCATCTTTTATGTATACGCCTTTGGATCCTTTATTTATTTTAAAAAGAGGGGGCTGGGCTAAATAAACATGGCCATTTTCAATTAATTTATTAAAAGGAGCATTGTTAAAAAAAGTTAAAAGTAATGCTCTTATATGAGAGCCATCTACATCTGCATCAGTCATAATTATAATTTTCCCATACCTTAGGTCCTTTAGATCAATTTCTTCAGTTTTTGGATCTAATCCAAGAGCATTTATCAAAGTGACTATTTCATTTGAAGATATCATCTTTGATAACGATTTTGTTCTTATATCGTTTTGATTACCATTTTTTTTATTTCCATTCATCTCAGTATAGGTATTTAAAATTTTTCCTCGTAAAGGTAGTACTGCCTGATATTCTCTATTTCTACCCTGCTTAGCTGATCCTCCTGCTGAATCACCCTCAACTATGAATAATTCTGTCCCTTCTTGTTTTGAATTTTGACAATCTGCTAATTTTCCAGGCAATCCTGTGAGTTCTAGGGCCCCTTTCCTCCTAACGTTTTCTCTGGCTTTTTTAGCAACATCCCTTGCTACTGCAGCTTGAATTATTTTTGTCAATATTATCTTAGAGACCGATGGATTTTGGTCAAACCATATTGATAATTTCTCATTTATTATACCTTCAACAATATTTCTTACTTCGGAGGAGACTAATTTATCTTTTGTTTGAGAAGAAAATTTAGGGTCTGGAATTTTTACAGATAAAACACATGTTAAGCCTTCTTTTACATCATCTCCAGATAAAAGAACTTTACTTTTTTTTAGCAAATTTTGTTCTGAAGCATATTTGTTTACAACTCTTGTAAGAGCACTTCTAAACCCTAAAAGATGTGTGCCTCCATCTTTTTGGTAAATATTATTTGTATATGGATATACATCTTCATTATATCCCGCATTCCATTTTAATGAACATTGCACATTTATATTATTTTTAATACCTTCTATATAAATAGGTTTTCTAAATAAATCATTGTCATTTTTATTTTTCAATTTTTCTCTTTTTTCATCTAAAAAGTCTACAAACTCATTTATTCCTCCTTCAAATTTGAACTCGGTTGATCTTTCTTTTTTTTGAGACAAATCATTTAATTTAATTTTTATTCCTTTATTTAAAAAAGCTAACTCACGCATTCTTTTTTGAATAATGATAAAACTAAACTTTGTTGATGAAAAAATTTCTTTTGATGGCAAAAAATTAATTTTTGTTCCTGTATTTTTGGATTTACCTATTATTTTTAATGGCGTTTTAGTTTCACCATTTATGAACTCAACAAAATGTTTTTTTCCATCTCTTTCGATGTATAATTGCAATTTTTGAGATAGGGCATTTACAACAGAAACACCCACACCATGTAATCCTCCTGAAACTTTATAAGAGTCATGATCAAATTTTCCTCCTGCATGAAGCTGGGTCATTATTACTTCTGCAGCAGATTTTTTTTCTTCCTTATGAATGTCAACTGGTATACCCCTGCCATCGTCTTCAACAGTGATTGATCCATCAGAATTAATGCTCACCTCAATTTTTTTACAATACCCCGCTAATGCCTCATCAATAGAATTGTCTACAACTTCATACACCATATGATGTAAACCAGTTCCATCATCTGTATCACCTATATACATACCAGGTCTTTTTCTTACAGCTTCAAGACCTTTTAGAACTTTTATAGAGTCAGCTTGATAATTATTTATATTTTTTTTTGTCATTAATTTTTAAAAGGAAGTGGTATTTTATACCATTTTTGAAATTTTTAATAAAATCTCTTATTTCGCTAAGCTTAAATTAGTTAATAATATCAACAGAAATAACCTCTTTTTTTGAAAAATTTTCTACATTTTGATTTCTTTGAATAAAAGCAAATTTTGAATTAAAAATAATGGCGGAGAGAATGGGATTCGAACCCATGATAGAGTTTCCCCTATACACGCTTTCCAAGCGTGCGCCTTCAACCACTCGGCCACCTCTCCTAAAATTAATTTCTTGGTGGAAAATTTTTTACAAAATTGTCATCCTTGATATCTAAATATTCTTTTAATTCCTCCTTTTTCTTCCAAATATCATCGAAATATAAAACATAAACATTTTTTTTATTTTTAAAATTGTTTATTTGTCGATTAATACATAATTTAAAAAAAAATTTTTCATATTTACCCCAAAGCAAGTAAGACATTGGACACCCAAGTTTTACCATTTGTGTTTGAAAAATATTTCGTCTTTTTAAGCTGTTATATATTTTTTCAGGACTCCCATGTATGTATAAAATTTTTGTATTTTCATTTTCTAATATTGGAAATTTCCTTAGATGTTTATATCCGTCACTGTCATTTTCCTCATTAACATTTTTATAAAATTTTAAATATTTAATTAATGTAGTTGTTGCAACTCCTCCTGGCGATATTATCAATAAATCCAAATTAATTTCTTTAGATATTTTTCTTGGTCTTAAAAAGAAATTCATAATTGATATAAATAATTTTTTTATATATCTTATTCGAAGTCTAAAAAATTTTGCTATTAAAGAAAAAAAATTTTTTTTCATATTATTTTTTAATAATTTTTCTAAATGAAGACTCTTTAAATAAAATAAATGAGAGACATGCTCTTAATCTAACAAAATTTTTATTAAATTTTTTTTTATTAAATAAAATTAAATGAATGATACTTTTAAAAAAATACTTTTGAAACGTATTAAAATAAAATATCAAGAAATTGATCCTTGAGGTGTGCTTTTTTTTAAAATAAATTGAAGACCAGCAAAAATGCCAATTTCTTAGAACATCATGCTTTTTATGATTTTTTTTCTCATGAGAAGAAAACCCTAAGTGATTAGCTTTTGAATCTGCTACCTTAATTATTTGATATCCTGCAACCCTAAGTCTCAAAGATAAATCTATATCTTCTAAATATGTGTAAATATTTTCATCCCATTTCCCTACTTTATTTATTACATCTTTCTTTACTAAAAGCGCAGTTGAATTAATTGCCTCCACACATATGTCCCCTTCTGGCTCATAAATAGTAACATTATCCAGCCCTTTAAGAGCTTTTCCATCTTTTGAGATACGTAGACCATAATGATCGTACTGGCTGTAAACACTGTTATCAAATGTTAATGGGCTCAAAATACCAAAATCTTCATACTTTTCACTCGCCTTTATCAAATTATTAATCGAACTTGAAGAGATTACTACATCAGGCTGTGTTATAAAAATAAAATTATTTGAGCTTTTTGAAATTGCATAATTTAATGATTTAGAAATACCCACATCACCAATATTATAATATTTTATATTTTTGCTGAATTTAGTTAGGTTTTCTCTAAGTTGTTTATCATCACCATTGTCAATAATTAGAATTTCTTTATCATCAGGAAGAGTTTCAAGACATTTATTTATAATTTCACCAGGATAAAACGTGGCAATGGCAATACTATAATTACTCATAAACAAAATTTCACTCTTTTTGAATTTTTAAAACACCAATAAATGCTTCTTGCGGTATCTCTACTTTTCCAAATTGTTTGGCTCTCGCTTTACCTTTTTTTTGTTTTTCAAGCAGTTTTCTTTTTCTGTCAACTGCTCCACCGCCATGAATTTTTGTCAATACATCTTTTTTAAAACCTTTTATAGTTTCTCTTGCTATTATTTTGCCTCCGATAGCTGCTTGAACTGGTATCATAAAATTATGTCTAGGAATTAAATCTTTTAATTTTTCACAGACCTCTCTTCCAGTCTTTTGAGCAAAATCTTTATGTATCATCATAGCTAGGGCATCCACTGGTTCAGTATTAACTAAAATACTCATTTTGACTAAGTCTCCCTCTTTATGACCAATTATTTCATAATCAAAACTAGCATAACCACTGGTCATAGACTTTAGTCTATCATTAAAATCGAAGACAACTTCATTTAGTGGTAACTCATAATTAACTACTGCTCTATTTCCAGAATAACTTAAATTTGTTTGCACCCCTCTTTTATCTTGGCATATTTTTATTATAGATCCTAAATACTGATCAGGAGTTATTATTGTAGCTTTGATCCAAGGTTCTTCTATAAACTTAATAAAAGATGGATCAGGTAAACTAGATGGATTTTGAAGATCTTTGACTTCGCCATTGTTAATATGAACCTTATATACAACACCAGGTGTTGTAGTTAACAAGTTAATATCAAACTCTCTTTCAAGTCTTTCTGTAACAATTTCCAAGTGTAACAAACCTAAAAAACCACATCTAAATCCTAGTCCTAGCGCAGATGAAGACTCTGGTTCGTATGAGAAACTAGAGTCATTTAATTTAAGTTTTGCTAATCCATCTTTTAACTTTTGGTACTCAGAATTATCAACAGGAAATAAACCACAAAATACTACTGGTTTGCTAGGTTTAAAACCAGGAAGTGATTCTGATAATGGCTCAGAAGCATCACAAATTGTATCTCCTACTTTTGTCTCTGATAAAACTTTTATTCCAGTTGTTATAAAGCCAATCTCTCCAGAGTTAAGTTCGTCAATGTCTGTCGGTTTTGGAGTAAAAACACCGACTTTTTCAACAAAATACTCTTGATTAGTCGACATCATTTTGATTTTCATGTTATTTTTGATTTTTCCATCAATTACTCTAACTAAAATAACTACACCTAAATAAGTGTCATACCAACTATCCACAAGTAGACATTTTAATTTTTGATCTTTTTTACCCTTTGGACTAGGCAAAGTTTGAATAATTTGCTCTAATATATCGTCTATACCTTCGCCTGTTTTTCCTGAACATGGAACGGCATTTGAAGTATCAATTCCAATCACATCTTCTATTTGTTTATTTGTTCTGTCTATATCAGATGCAGGTAAATCTATTTTATTTAAAACAGGAATTATTTCATGATTTATATCAAGTGCTTGATAAACATTTGCTAACGTTTGAGCCTCTACACCTTGTGTGCTATCTACAATTAATATCGATCCCTCACAGGCATACAAAGATCTGCTAACCTCATAGCTAAAGTCAACATGTCCTGGAGTGTCTATAATATTAAGAATATAATTTTTTCCATCTTTGGATTTATAATTTAATTTTACTGTTTGAGCTTTAATTGTTATACCTCTCTCTCTTTCAATATCCATCGAGTCGAGGACTTGAGCCTTCATTTCTCTATCTGTTAATCCACCACATCTGTGTATTATTCTATCTGCTATTGTAGATTTGCCATGATCAATATGAGCAATAATTGCAAAGTTTCTTATGTTATCAATTTCAGTAGACATTTAGGATCTAATTTTTGCGCCTGACTTAGACTCAACAGATGAAATAATTAATTTATTAATTTTTTCAAGATCATTTTCTTCTAGTGTTTTTTTAGTTGATTGAATTGTAACATTAAGAGCTATCGATTTTTTTCCATCTGGAATATTTTCACCTTCATAAATATCAAAAATTTTAATTGATCTTATTAGATTTTTATCAATTGATGATATGATTTCTATTAAATCCTGTGCTTTGTAATTTTTATCTACAACAAAAGCAAAATCTCTCTCTGATTTTTGATAGTCTGAATATTCAAAATTAGACTTTTGATCCTTTAATTTTATTTTATTATCTTTTAAATAATCGAGATAGATTTCAAAACCAACTACTCCTTCAGTTTTTATATCTAGTTTCTTAACAATATTTGGATGAAGTTCTCCAAAATATGCAACAGGATCAATATCATCCTTATCTAGATAAACTGAACCAGATTTTCCTGGGTGATAGTAAGAAGGAGATTTATCTCTAATAAAAAAACTTTGTTTATCATATCCAGCTTCCATTAATGTTTGAATTAAATCTTTTTTCACATCAAAAATATCAACCGATCTATCTTTTTCATTCCAATTTAATCTTGAGATTTTTCCCGATTTTATTGCACCTATTACTGTCAACTGTTCTCCAGGCTGTTTATTTTTGAAAATTGGTCCAATTTCAAAAAGCGAAATGTCTTTAAATCCTCTATCTAAATTTTTCTTTAAATAAAAAGTCAAATTTGAAAAAATTGAATTTCTTAAAACATCTAAGTCTGAGCTTATGGGGTTTACTATTTTAATTTCTTTTAAATTTTCTTTAAAAAAATTATTTATTTTTGAATCTGTGAATGACCAAGTAACAGTCTCAAGATATCCTTTTGATGCTACAGAACGTTGAAGAAAATGAAAAAGTTTTTGTTGTTTATTTAATGTGTCTTTTATTCTATTTTTCTTTGGTTCTATAGTTTCAATATTTTCATATCCTTTGATTCTAACAACTTCTTCAACTATATCTATCGGTTGACTTATGTCAGGTCTCCAGGAAGGAACCTTTAGGTTTAATTCTGATTTCTTTTTTGAAACCTCGAAACCAAGATCTTTCAAAATTTTAATGATCTCATTTTCTTTTACTTTAAAACCTGTAATCTTTTCGAATAACGATGTATTAAATTTTATTTCTAAGTTTTTATATTGTTTAATTTTTTGAATATCAAATTTACTAATCTTTCCTCCACAAATTTCAGATATTAGTTGAGAGGCTTTTTGTAAACCAATTTCTACTGATTGAGGGTCAATTCCTCTTTCAAATCTAAATTTAGCATCGGTATCAATGTTAAGTAATTTTGAAGTTTTTCTGATTGATCTTGGTATAAAGTATGCAGACTCTAATAAAATATTTTTAGTTTCTAACTCAGTACCAGAACGTGTTCCTCCAATTACCCCTCCTAAACCCAACACACCAGATTGGTCAGATATAACACACATTCCATCATCTAATTTATATTCCTTGTTATCTAGAGCCTCAAAAGTTTCACCTTTTTTTGAGTTTCTTACTATAATTTCTTTATCAATTTTATCTGCATCATATGCATGTAGAGGTCTATTTAAATCTAACATGACATAATTGGTAATATCCACAATTGCTGAAATTGGTTTTTGACCAATAGATACAATTTTTTCTTTCAACCATTTTGGACTTTCTTTATTGGTTACTCCTTTTATGAGACAACTGGCAAAAATTGTACAACCTTGATTTTTATCTTTTGTAATTGAAACTTTTATATTTTGTGATTCATCTTTCTTGATGTTTTTATGTGAATTACTTTTTAATTTACCAGCTCCTGCTGCAGCTAAATCTCTAGCTATTCCTCTCACCCCTAAACAGTCAGGTCGATTTGGGGTTATTGATAAATCAACAACCTTTTCAGTATTATTTTTAAAAAAATTTTTACCTATTTTATCTGAATATTTACTTGGTTTTAGTTCTGTTATTCCTTCACTTTCATCTGATAATTTTAATTCTGACTCTGAGCATAGCATGCCATATGAAGTTACTCCTCTTATCTTACTGACTGTAAGTTTCATATTATTTTTTGGAATTATTGATCCAGGACCAGCATAAACAGTCAAAAGACCTTTTTTAGCGTTTGGTGCTCCACAAACAACTTTAACAATTTTTTGTTGCCCTATATCAACATCACATACACTAAGTCTGTCAGCGTTTGGATGTTGTTCAGCATTTATAATTTTTGCCACTTTAAAATCGTCTAATTCAGAGCTAATATTTTCAAAGCTTTCAACTTCAAGTCCAACATCCGTCAATTTATTAATAATCTGAGTATCTTTATGCTTGGTTTCAAGGTGTTCCTTTAACCAACTCATAGTAAATTTCATCTGCTTAGACCTCTATAATTTGAAGGAACGTCCAATGGATCAAACCCAAAGTGATTAAGCCATCTGTAGTCAGTCTCAAAAAAAGCTCTTAAATCATTTATGCCGTATTTCAACATTCCAAGTCTATCAATTCCAATACCAAAAGCATAACCTTGGTATTTATCTGGATTTACATTTACATTTTTTAAGACATTTGGATGTACCATTCCACATCCAAGAATTTCCAACCATTTATCTCCCTCACCAATAACTATTTTTCCTTCCTTTAACTCGTAACCAATATCAACTTCTGCAGATGGTTCAGTAAAAGGAAAATGACTAGGTCTAAATCTCATTTTAATCTTATCAACTTCAAAAAAAGATTTTATGAAGTAGTTCAAACAGCCT
>CACMDZ010000019.1 GCA_902612575.1 uncultured Pelagibacteraceae bacterium
GATAAAATAAATAAACTAGGTCACAAATCTTTACCAGGTATGGATGAAGTATTTACTTATGTTGAGGGTGGAACAAATACTTTTATGCCTGATACCAAAGATGTTCAACTGCCAGGTAAAATTGGTTTAAAATCAATTGGTGGTGTAATGAAACACCTGCCAGCTCTTACTGCTATTGGATCATCTACTGTAAATTCTTATAGAAGATTATGGGACCAAGGCTTTTGGGCACCAGTTTATGCAGATTGGGGATATCAAAATAGAACTTGTGGTTTAAGAGTTTCAGCTCCAGGAAGATTTGAGTATAGATCAGTTGATTCAATGCATAACCCATACTTAATGGGAGCGGGTTTATTAAAAGCATTTGATGATGGAATTAAAAATAATATTGACCCTGGAAAACCAGAGTCTAGAAATATTTATGAAGCTCAAAAAGCTGGAAAAAATGTTAAAAAATTACCATTGAGTCTTGGTGAAGCATTGGATCGTTTAGCTGAAGATAAAGTTATTCAATCAGCGATGCCGGATGAAATGTATAAAATATTTCATTGGTATAAAAATGATGAGTGGGAAAGATTTCTTGGCGCAACAACCCAATGGGATCTCGATACTTATTTGGATTGCTTACCATAAGGAAAAATTATAGGAGAGAAAAGAATGTGCGGAATTGCTGGACTAATTCATAGAGGAAAATCTTCAAACGTTGGTCAAGAACTTCAAGGAATGCTTCAAGCATTAAAGCATAGAGGTGAAGATTCTACTGGTTATGCTCTTTATGGAGATACAGATGGTCAAAACTTTATTATGCGATTTAAGGTTGGTGAAAATGTTGGTGAAGGTAGTTCATCAGTAATGGAAGATGTATCAGTTTATGATGAAAGAAAAAAAATTGTTGATAGTTATCTTTCTCAAATGGGAGCAAAGATTGTTAAGGAAGAAAGAATACTGCCCTATTCACTAAGATATGAAATTGACTATGATAAAGGAGATTTGCTTGAATTTTCTCAGAAAATAGAAAGTATTCCTGGAGTTGAAATCCTTTCAATGGGAAAATCCCTAGAAGTTATTAAAGATTTAGGTAACGCAAAAGCTGTTTGTGATAGATACAATTTAGGGGATCTTGTCGGCACTCACGCTATTGGGCATGCTAGAATGGCAACAGAGTCTGGTGTAGACATTAAATCTGCTCACCCATTTTGGGGCTACCCTTTTAGCGATGTTTCAGTTGTGCATAATGGTCAATTAACTAACTATTGGAATAATAGAAGAATTTTAGAAAATAAAGGAATGAGATTTATGTCGGAGTGTGACTCTGAATTGATTGCAGTATACTTAGCAGAAAAAATGAGAAATGGAGCTACACTTGAAGAGGGTATGAAAGATAGTTTATCTGGACTTGACGGAGTGTTCACTTACTTTGTTGCAACAAAAAATTCACTTGGGATGGCTAAAGACACTATGGCAGCAAAACCATTAGTTTTATATGAGTCAGATGATTTAGTTGCAATGGGATCAGAAGAAATAGCAATCAGATCTGTTCTTCCTCAAGAAATAGATACTTATGATCCATTTGATGGAGAGGTTAAGGTATGGCAAATTTAAAAACAACTGAGAAAAAAACAAAAGCTCAATCAATGGGACTTCATACTGAAGTTCTTACAGGAAAAACACAACAAAAGTTTTTCAATCCAGATGAAGCAGAAAACTTTTATTATTGGGGAACATACGATGTAGATTTTAATAAAAGAACTGAGCTTGATGTAAATGATATGGATTGCAAAGAAGCAAATAAAAAAATTGATGAATTGATGAGTCAGGGTTATGGAACAATTGTAATAAAAAATCCTCAAGGAAAACATAGTCTAGGTGTTGGAATTTTAAATAAATTAAACTTAATTTTTGAAGGAAGTTTGGGTTATTTTGGAGTTGGTTCTATAGATGGTCCTACGGTAAGAGTTAATGGAAGAGTTGGATGGTCGTGTGCAGAAAATATGATGGCTGGAAAAGTTGTAATAGAAAAAAATGCAGGATCGTGTTTTGGGGCAGCAGTAAGAGGTGGAGATTTAATTTGCAAAGGAAGTGTTGGTGCAAGAACAGGTATTGACCAAAAAGGTGGCACAATAATAATTGGTGGTGATGCTGGCGCTTTTACTGGATTTATGATGCAAAGAGGAAGAATAGTGGTTTTAGGTAATGTAGGTATAAACCTTGGAGACTCTATGTATGATGGAACAATCTATGTTGGGGGGAAAATTGGATCATATGGAAGTGATGCGATTGAGTCACCTATGACAAAAAGTGATATAGATTGGTTGAAAAGAAAACTTAAAGTTGCTGAAATTGGCGAGGATTTTGATGTTTCTAAGATGACTAAGGTCGTTGCGGGTAAAAAACTTTGGAATTATGACGCTTTAGAACCAACTGAGAAAAAAGGAGCTATATAATGGCAAAAAAGAAAAATGGAAAAACAAATGGTCATTCTAATGGCAATGGTCAAAGTGAATTTTCAAAAAGAAATAAAAGTTTATTAGGTTATAATTCAATATTTACTCCAGAGGTAATTGACGACATACATATAAAAGCGCAATTAGGTAGATACAGAATGCGTGGAATGGCGCTAATGAAAAAAATTCCTACATTTGATGATCTAGTATTTTTACCTGGTACACTTACAAGATTTGTAATCGAGGGTTACAGAGAAAAATGTGAAACTAAAACTGTTATAGGACCAAGATGTGAAAATCCAGTTGAACTTGATATTCCAGTTTACATCACGGGTATGAGTTTTGGAGCTTTATCTTATGAAGCTAAGACTGCATTAGCTAGAGGTGCTACAATGGCAGGAAGTGCAACATGTTCTGGTGAAGGCGGAATGATTCCAGATGAAAGAAGATATTCTGAAAAATGGTATTACCAATGTATTCAATCAAGATATGGTTTTAATCCTCATCATGCCCAACTAGCAGATGGAATAGAAGTATTTATTGGACAAGGTCAAAAAGTTGGAATGGGTGGTCACTTAATGGGTCAAAAAGTTACTGACCAAGTAGCAGAAATGAGATCATTACCTGCAGGTATTGATCAAAGATCTCCAGCTAGACACCCTGATTGGTTAGGTCCGGACGATTTAGCATTAAAAGTTCAAGAACTAAGAGAACTAACAAAAAATAAAGTTCCAATTCAATTAAAACTTGGAGCAGCAAAAGTTTATGATGATGTTCGTATGGCAGCAAAATGTGATCCTGACTCAATTTACTTAGATGGTATGGAGGGATCAACAGGTGCGGGCCCTCACATAGCTGCAGCTAACACAGGAATTCCTGGTATAGCAGCTATTAGAGAAGCAAGAAGAGCAATTGATGATGTTGGTAAAACTGGAAAAGTAACTCTAATATATGCTGGTGGTGTAAGAGATGGTGCTGATATGGCTAAAGCATTAGCATTAGGTGCGGATGCAATTGCGATAGGAACTGGAGCAATGATAGCTTTAAATTGTAATAAAGAAATTCCTGAGTCAAATTTTGAAAAAGAAATGGGTGTTCCAGCAGGCCACTGTTATCACTGTCACACAGGACGTTGTCCAGTTGGTGTTGCAACACAAGATCCTAAACTTAGAAAAAGATTAAATCCTGATGATGCAGCTCTAAGAGTTTATAATTACTTACATACAATGACTTTAGAGGCTCAATTATTAGCTAGAGCATGTGGTAAAACTAATATTCATTCATTAGAACCTGAGGACTTAGCAGCTTTAACAATGGAAGCTTCTGCTTTGGCAAAGGTCCCACTTTCTGGAACAAATCATACAGTTGGAGTCGACGATTTTCATAAAATATAATTATGGCAAAGAAAAAAAATAAAAAATCGAGTAAAAAAATATCTAAAGGTCAATTAGGTAAGAAAAAAGAGACTGCTAGAGAAAAAATGATAGGTCAAACAATTGGCTATCGTTATGATGTGAACTTACTTCCAGACTACTCAAGAATTACACCATTCTTAAAAAAATACATTGAAGCAATGGGATGGGATGATTTAAATTGGTTAGAAGATGTTCATATGGGTTATGAAGAAGATAGACCTGCTGTATTTGATAGAAATGCAAATGGCTGGGTTACAATTCCAAAAAAAATTAAACTTCCAAATAATCAACAAGATAGAGATATGATTGCAAGGGAATTATTAGTAAAATTCCAAATGTCTCCAAATCATCCGTTAGTAGATCTTAAAAAAGCATACAGAAAATTTTAGAATCAGTAAAAATTTATATATACTTAAAGTTGTCTTTAAATAAATAAGCCACGTTTTTATTGTTTTATTTAAGATTGATCAATCTATTCCATTAATTAATAATTTATTAATTTGTTTAAACAATTGGAGGTTAAATGACTGACGAACTAGGTGCATTGACAACCATATTCACAGAATTTTACTATTGGATAACAGTAGTACTTATGTTTCTGATCCATGTAGGGTTCTGTATGTATGAAGTTGGAGCTTCCCGATACAAACATCATCAACATACTCTAATGAAAAACACAATGCTGATACCTTTGGTAACAGTTACTTGGTTTTTATTTGGTTGGTGGATTTATTGGGCTTTTCCAACTGGACCAGGTCTTGCACCATCAATAATGAATGAAAGCGCAGCACTGATTACCGATGACTCAGCTTTTAGTGCTAAATGGTATTTACCAAATAGTGAACTCATGGCTATTAATTTAGGTGATCACATAAGCGGAGTATTTTGGGCTGCATTTTTGTTATTCTCTTGGACAGCTGCTTCAATAGTATCAGGTGCTGTAATTGAAAGAATTACAACTTTTGCATTTGGAATTCTTGCAATTGCAATTGGATCTGTATTTTGGAGTATAGATGCTGCATGGGGATGGCACTTTGACGGATGGATGTTAAAGTTACTTGGATATCATGATGCTTATGCATCAGGAGTAATCCACGCAGTAGCAGGTGGATTTGCTTTAGGTGTTTTGGCAGTTTTGGGACCAAGAATTGGAAAATTTTCATCGAGTGGAGAACCTAGAAATATCGGACCAAGAAATCCTTGGTTGGTAACTGTTGGATTATTCTTAATTTATACAGGTTTCTGGGGTTTTTACGCGGCGTGTAATATTCCAATTTATGACTTAGGACCAGAATATGGCATGGAAGGTGTAACTTACTTTACAGCAACTAACATCTATGTAACTCCTACAACACTTAGTGGTATTACAATGAATTTCTTAATGTCACTATCTGGTGGATTACTAGCAGGATATGTAATATCTAAAGGTGATCCTTTCTGGACTTATTCAAGTGGACTAGCTGGGATTATATGTGCATCTGCAGGAAATGACTTGTATCACCCAATTCAATCATTGATAATTGGAATGATAGGTGTTGTTATTGCTTACAAATTGCATTACTGGGTTGAACGAAGGTTCAAAATTGATGATGCTGTTGGTGCAGTAGCTGTACATGGTTATGCTGGATTTGCTGGACTAGTAATATGTGGGTTTGTACTAAATGGATACCCTTCTTCAGGATATAGTGTAGGTGCAATGTGGGATGGAAGCAACTATGCCGCGATAAATCCTTTAGGAATGTTTATTGGTGCAATAATCATGTTCTTTGTTCTAGGAATGATACCAGGTTACATAATTGCTAAAGTGTTAAATGGAATGGGCAAACTCAGAATCCCTAGGGAAGTTGAGTTGGCTGGTTTAGACTACCAAATAATGGAGGAAGCAAAAGAAGATGAAAAAGCTGTTGCTTCTTCGAGTAGTTAAAGGAGGATAATATGGCTACAGTATCAAATTGGATAGATCATCTAAATAAACCTGCAGAAGAAGTTGCAGGCGCAGTTTATCCAGGAGTTGGATCAGAAGGTATATTAGTTCTTATACTTGCTGTTATTTGGATTGGTTGGACAGTTGTGAGCGCTAAACAAGAAAGTGATAAACTTTCTGAGCTTGCAAGAAGGAAGCCCAGTTCCAATGCATGGAAAAGCAATATGACTGACGGATAAAAATATAATATTGAGGGCGCATTTTAATAAATGCGCCCTCGAATAATCATGGAAGAGCAAAATAAAAATCACATAAATAAAACACCGAGTAAAATGGCAAGATTAGCTTGGCCAAAAGCAAAGTATGGACTTGTTATAGCTATCTTGATAATTATTTTTGGCAATATTGTTTACTACAAAGATTTCTTTTTATCCTTTTTATAAAAAATATGATAAGAACTTTAGGTGTCAAAAAACTTATATAAAATTGCAAAAGCAAAAAAAATAAAATACTTTCTAATAAGTTTTGTTGATTTGTTTGGAGTTTTAAGATCAAAATTAGTACCGACTAGAGCTATAAAAGAGATGCAAACAAATGGGGCTGGGTTTGCAGGTTTTGCTGCTTGGCTTGACATGTCTCCAGCGGATTCTGATATGTTTGCAATTCCAGATCCAAATAGTTTAATTCAACTACCTTGGAATAAAGAAGTAGGATGGTTAGCGTCTGATTTATGGATGGATGGCAAACCAGTAGATGCATCTCCGAGAATAATGCTAAAAAAACAAATAAAATCACTTCAAAATGAAGGTTTAATTATGAAATCTGGTGTGGAATGTGAGTATTTTTTAATCTCCTCTGACGGTAGCACAATTGCAGATACAAAAGATACTCAATCTAAACCATGTTACGATCAATCTTCGCTAATGAGAAGATATGAATTAATTAAGGAGATATGCGACTGCATGATCGAAATGGGATGGAACCCTTATCAAAATGACCATGAAGATGCTAATGGTCAGTTTGAAATGAATTGGGATTACTCAGACTGCCTAACTACAGCAGATAGGCATACTTTTTTTAAATTTATGGTTAAAACCATTTCTGAAAAACATGGACTTAGAGCAACTTTTATGCCCAAGCCTTTTGAAAATCTAACTGGTAACGGATGTCATACGCACATTTCTATTTGGGATAAAAGAAAAAATAAATTTTTGGATAAAAACGATAAACTTGGACTTAGTGAACTAGCTTACAATTTTTTAGGTGGTATAATTAAAAATGCAGGCGCTTTATCGGCATTTTTTAATCCTACTTTAAATAGTTATAGGAGGATAAATGCACCCCCTACTAAATCAGGAGCAACTTGGTCTCCAAGTAGCATCTCTTATACGGGAAATAACCGAACACACATGATAAGAGTTCCTGACCCTGGAAGGTTTGAATTAAGACTTATGGATGGATCAGCTAATCCATATTTGGTACAAGCTGGAATTCTAGCAGCAGGTATAAACGGGATCAGAAAAAAAATAAATCCAGGTAAACCATTATTCTGTAACATGTACACCGACTATAAAAAATATCCAAATCTAAAAAAACTACCTAATACTTTAGAAGAGTCATTAGAAATATTAAATTTTAATACAGTATTAAAAAGTGCTTTTGGCAAAAATGTTTTGAACAGTTATATAAAATTAAAAAAATCTGAAATCGAAAGTTTTAAATTAAAAGAAAATTTTGACAAATTAAAACCTATTACAAAATGGGAAAGATCTAATACCTTAGATTGTTAAAATATGTCTATTGACTATAGACATATTAAAAAATATTCATCATTTATCAAAAATAATAATTACTCGTTTAGTAGAGAAAAAATATTAAATGTATTAGACAAAAAAGCAATTGATAAAGCATATAACACAATATCCAATTGGGAAACTTATGCCCCTACCCCTCTTCTTAATTTAAACAAACTTTCAAAAGATCTAGGACTAAAAAATATTTTTTATAAAGATGAATCGAAAAGGTTTGGCCTCAAATCATTTAAAGCTCTTGGTGGCGCTTATGCTGTGGAGCAAGTCTCTTCAGGAAACAAAAATGTAGTTGTGGCAACTGCAACCGCAGGGAATCATGGCAAATCAGTTGCATGGGGAGCAAAAAGATTGGGAATTGCCTGCAAAATCTTCATAAGTGAATTTGTTAGCGATACACGTGCTGATGAAATGAGAAAACTAGGTGCTGATGTAGTTCAAGTTAAAGGAAACTATGAAAACTCTCTAAATGAGTGCATTAAACAATCTAAAAAAAATGACTGGGAAATTGTGCAAGATGTGGCATGGGAAAATTATCTCACAGTTCCAAAATTAACAATGGCTGGATATTCTGTTATGATTAAAGAAATATCAAAACAAACTGATCAATATATTACTCACATTTTCTTACAAGCAGGTGTTGGAGGTATGGCATCTGGAGTAATAGCGGGTGTTGCAAGATATTTTAAAAGAATTCCTAAAATTATTGTTATTGAGCCAGAAAATGCAGATTGTGTGTTGAAAAGTATTGATGTTGGCAAACTCACAAAAGTGGAAATTGAAAAAGAAAGTATCATGGGTGGAATGTCTTGTGGAGAAGTATCATTGGTCCCATGGCAAATTATTAAGAATTCAGTAAATAATTGTCTAAGTATTCCTGATGATGACATTCCGTTATCAGTTGCAATGTTGGCTAAAGGATACTTTGGAGATGA
>CACMDZ010000020.1 GCA_902612575.1 uncultured Pelagibacteraceae bacterium
ACCTTTGGAAATTTTTTTAGAAAAAAAGAATCAATAATTGAAAATTTGCGTATGTCCAAGATTACTACAAATGTATCTGATGATAAATTTGTTGATAATGTTCTGGGAAATTATGGACGGATTTTAGCTGAATATCCTTTTTTGAAAGATTTTAGAAATAATAAGTTGAAACAATTTATTTATATAGAAGGTAAGGAAAATTTGAATAAAATTAAAAATAAAAAAAAACCTGTTGTTTTTATCTCTGGACATTTTAATAATTTTGAACTTATGGCAATGCAAATTGAGAAGAGCGGAATAAATTTAGCAGCGATATATAGACCATTGAACAACAGTTTTTTAAATAAAACAATGGAACAAATTAGAACTAAATATATCTGTAGAATTCAAGTTAAGAAAGGAAGATCAGGCACAAGACAAATTTTAGAAAATTTAAAAAAAGGAAGTTCAATTGCTCTGATGATTGATCAGAGAGTTACCGAAGGTATAAAAATAAATTTCTTTGGAAATTTAGCGTCAACAACCACAATACCAGCTCAAATTATAAAAAAATATGAATGTGATTTGGTTCCAATTTATATTGAAAGATTTAAGAAATATAATTTTAAATTGTACGTATCAGATCCAATCGTTATTGACTCAAAAAAATCACAGGAGGAGATTTCTAAGTATTTAAATAAAATTTTAGAAAAAATGATAATGAAAAATCCAGATCAATGGATTTGGACGCACAATAGATGGAAAAAATAATTATTAATTCGAATTTTCTTTTTTAATTGAAGCTTCAACATAAGAGAAATATGCTTCTTGCTCATCAATATTCCAATAATTTAAATCTTCTAAAGGAATTTTTTGACCTGATATTGCACAAATGACGTGATCACCTTCTTCGATAATTTCAAAATTATTTGGTAAATATTTTAATTTAGCTAACTTATGCATGATTTATAGGATATATATTTAATTATATGAAAATTGCAATTCTTGGAAGTGGTGGAAGAGAACACGCCATAGCCGATAAAATATCAAATTCTCAAAAACTAAAAAAATTGTATTGTATTCCTGGAAATGCAGGAACTGAGCATATTGCTGAAAATATAAATCTAGATATTTCTAATTTTAAAGAGCTAGGTAAATTTGTCGAAGAAAAGAAAATAGATTTGATAATTGTTGGTCCCGAAAAACCTCTAGTTGAAGGAGTTGTGGATTTTTTATCCAGAAAAGGAGTAAAAGTATTTGGACCCAACAAAACTTGTGCTCAGCTAGAGGGCTCTAAAATATTTACTAAAAAAATATGTAAACAATATAATATACCAACTGCAAAATTTGGAGTTTTTAAGTCTAGTAAAGATGCACACAAATTTTTAGAAAATGCAAAAAAACCTATTGTTATAAAAGCAGACGGCTTGGCAGCAGGAAAAGGTGTCTATATTTGTGAAAATACCGAAAGTGCTAAGATGGCTGTGGATGAAATCTTTAATGGAAAATTTGGAATAGCTAATCAAGTACTTGTTGAGGAATTCTTGGAGGGAGAAGAGATGAGTTACTTTGTTATAACTGATGGAAAAACATTTAATAAATTTAATACCGCACAAGACCACAAAAGGGTTGGCGAAGGTGATAAGGGCAAAAATACGGGGGGAATGGGCGCCTATTCTCCATCAGGACTTATAAATAAGGAGTTGGACTTAAAAATTATTGATAAAATTGTAAAACCAACTTTTGCAGCAATTAAAGATATTGGAGAATCTTATAAAGGATTTCTTTATATTGGTCTAATGATAAAAAATAATGATCCATATCTAATTGAATATAATGTGAGAATGGGAGATCCAGAATGTCAAACTATATTGCCTTTATTAGACTCTGACCTTTTAGATATTATTGTTTCATGTTGTGAAAACAATTTAAACAGTCAAGAAATACGTTGGAAAAGTAAAAAAAGTATATGTATTGTTCTTTGCGCTAACGGATACCCAGAAAAATATAAAAAAAATGTGGAAATTAGTAATTTAGATAAAGTAACTACTAGTAATAATACATTTATTTACCATGCAGGAACTGAATTAATTAATAAAAAAGTTTACTCGATTGGTGGTCGTGTTCTTAATTTTGTAACTATCTCAGATAACTTAAAAGCAGCAAGAGAAAATTTGTTAAAAAAAATAAATAATTTAGCATGGAAAGATGGGTTTTATAGAAAAGATATTGGTTTTAAAATTATAGATAAATGAGAGTTATAGCAGGAGATTTTAAAGGTAAAAAATTACTAATACCCCTTGATAAATCAACAAGACCTTTAAAAGACATGGTTAGAGAATCAATTTTTAATATTTTGGATCATTCATCTAAGGCATCAATGAAATTAATCAATTCAAAAGTTCTAGACTTATTTTCTGGTACTGGTTCGTTCGGAATTGAATGTTTGTCTAGAGGGGCAAAGAATGTAGTTTTTTTTGAAAATTATATTAACTCACTAAACGTTTTAAAAAAAAATGTCTTTAATTTAAAATTAGAAGAAAAAACTAATATTTATAACTTTAATGCTTACAATTTAGAGAATTCAAACTTATATATAGAAATATTTGACATAATTTTTTTGGATCCTCCATTTAAAGACAAAGAAATAAAAATTATAATAGACCAAATAAAGAGATTAAAAATTGCTGATAAAGAGACCTTGTTAATTATACATCGCAACAAAAAAACAAATGATAACATTTCACAATACTTAAAAATAATTGAAGAAAAAAATTATGGGCTTTCGAAGATATTTTTTTGCAAATTAGCTTAGATAAGTTTTTTTGATGTTTCAGTTTTAATTAATTCAACTGAGGGTTGATTAAATGGATTTATCTTCATTAATCTTCCAAGTAAAATTGTTTCTAAAACAAAAAATGAAAAAAGTTCACCTATAGTCTCTTCATTTCTGTTTAAAACCTCAAAGGTTCTAAAAGGAATATTTTTTTTTGCAAAAACTTTTTGGGTTGCAAATCTTTGTGCTTGAATGATTTGATGTAGATTTTTATTTTTTAAAATTGAAAATTTATCGAACAAATTTTTATTTGATAATCTATTTAATTTAGTATTTTGTGTGCTAAAAAATGTAAAAAAATTATTTTTTGGTCCATCTAAATAGAGTTGAAGTAAACTATGGTTATCTTTTGGCATAGATGAAATAATCGGAAAAATACCTTTATTTTTTTTTCCTAAACTTTCAGCAGTAAGTTGTTGATACCATTTAAATAAATTTTCTGAACTTTCATCATAATTCAATATTACTGAATTTCTTTTTCCAATGGTAATGCATTTAAATATAAAATTCACATTATAGATTAATTGATTTAAAAAATTTTTATTTTTTATAAGTAGATTAAATCTTTTGAATTTCTTTTCATTTAAACCTAATAATTGAGCTGGCAACATTCCAACTTCAGATAAAACAGAATACCTTCCTCCAATATAATTTTTATGCTCGATAATCTCTGCTTTTAATTTTTTTGCTAATTTAGTAAGAAAGCTAGATTTTTGCTCGGTGATTATTAAATTCTTATTTTTTTTCTGGGAATTAAGTACCAAATTAAAATTAGATATAGTCTCAAGGGTATTACCAGACTTTGAGACAACTAAATTTAATGCTTTTTTTTTTGATTTAAAATTTACTTCGCTATTTAGGTTATTAAAAAATCTTATTTTTTTTTTAATTTTTATATTTAAGAAATCATATACTGCTTCTGTACCTAAAGTTGATCCACCCATACCAATTAAATTGATAATATTATATTTTTGATATTTTTTTATGTTTTCTTTATTAAAACTATATTTATATTTTTTGCTAAATGACTCTAAGAGTGAATTGCTTGTAATTAATTCTTTTTTTAAAATATTATTTATTTTATTTTTTTCTTTAATATTTCTTTTTTGATTAAAATTTTTAAATCTTATATTTTTTGAGAACATTAATTTATTTAATTTGTTTTAAAATTGAATTCTCAATAGAAGAAGACTCTTGACTAGAAATGTCATTTTGATCATCTGTGTTATTCTTAAGTAAATTTTCTATATTAGATTGATCAGTTTGAAAATCTTTAGTAGATTTTACATTCGCCTCACCTGGTTTTGGTAATTTCTCAAAATCTGGAGGCATTGCTAACGGATTTTTCTTATCAATTAAAAATTCGTCACCTTGATCTGACCTTTTTTTTCCTTGTAATGCTTCACCAACACCGCACGAGTATAAAAAAAGTAATAAAAATATTAATTTATTAATTTTGATAAATTTATTCATTAACTTTTTTATAACTTATAAATTCCATCAAAATAAGCAAAATAATCCCCACTGTTATAAATATATCTGCAACATTAAATACAAACCAATGGTAACCATTATAATTAAAGTCTATAAAATCAGGAACGGCGCTGTAATAAAATCTATCAAATAAATTACCAAGTGATCCTCCTAGAATAATCAATAAAAAGTAATATTTCATGCCTTTTTCAGTAAATAATAAGTAAATTATAACAAAATTAATCAAAACAATTAAAGCAGTCACAATATTATAAAAATAATCTTGATCTGAAGAAAGCAGGCCAAATCCAATTCCTTTATTCCAAACTAAATAAAAATTTAAGAATGAGTTTATGTAAATATCTACTTTGCCAATGTCCTCTAATATATTAAGAATTAAAATTTTAGATATTCTATCTAATAAAAAAATTATTAATAAAAGCGAAATAGAAAGAACTATTTTTTTTATATTTTCATTTTTCATTGAACAGTTAAGTGTCCATGTTTTTCACATATTTCCTTACTAATTTTCCAACAAACAGGACACTTGTTTCCAATAGCTTTTAAACTAATGACTTCAATATCTTTTTCTAAATTTTTGTCATATGAGATTGATGCTGAAGAAGTTATACAAATTTCAGAAAAATCTTGGTTCTGAGCTATATTGAACATATCTTGATTTTTGATTTTGATTTCAATATTTGCCTCCAAACTTGAGCCAATAATTTTTTCAGCTCTTTTGCTCTCTATGCTAATATTCGCCACGTCTCTTATTAATTTGATCTTTTGCCACTTATTATTTAATTCTTCATTTTTCCATTGATTAGGAATTTTAACAAATTTCTGTAAATGAATACTACCCTCTTTATCTTCTTTAGAAATTAGATGATAAATTTCTTCGGTAGTGAATGATAATATTGGTGCAAACCATTTTAATAAACATTCTAAAATTACTTTTAATATTAAAATACAATCTGATCTTTTTTTAGAATCTTTAGGATCACAATAAAGAAGATCTTTTCTTATATCAAAATAGAACGCTGACAACTCTACAGTACAGAAATTAAGTAATTCTTTGTACAGATTGTGAAAATTGTAGGACTTAAAATATTCATTAAAACTTTTATTAATCATAAATAATCTGTGAAGCATATATTTTTCGAGTTCAGGTAAATTATTTAATTCAATTTTTTCAAAATCTACTTTTATGTAATCATCTTGCATATTTCCTAAAAGATATCTGAAAGTATTTCTTATTTTTCTATAAGACTCAGAGTGTTGATCTAAAATTGAATAATCTATTCTTAAATCCTCAGCATAATTTGATGATGCGACCCAGATTCTAAGTATATCAGCACCATATTTTTTTAAAATATCTTCAGGGGCAATTACATTCCCTGTTGATTTAGACATTTTAAGCCCTTTGCCATCAACGACAAAACCATGTGATAGAATACTTTCAAAGGGTGCTCTACCTCTAGTTCCACATGACTCAAGTAAAGAAGAATGAAACCATCCTCTATGTTGGTCTGAGCCTTCTAAATACATTGATGCAGGCCATTTAAGGTCTTCTCTTTTTTCTAATACAAAAGAATGTGTTGAGCCACTATCAAACCACACTTCTACTATGTCTGATGATTTAATAAAATCCTCTGCTTTATATTTATCTCCAAGAAGTCTCTGAAAATTTTCTTCAAACCAACAATCGGAGCCCTCTTTTTCATAAATTTTTGCAATATTTTCAAAAACGTCATCATCTATCAAAATCTCTCCATTTTTTTTTGAAATAAATATTGGTAAAGGAACACCCCATACTCTCTGTCTAGATACACACCAATCTGGTCTAGTCTCAATCATTGATTTAATTCTTTCTTTACCTTTCGTAGGGTAAAAAGTTGTATCATCTATAGCTTTTAGAGCTTTATCTCTTAATTTGTGACTCTCCATTGAAATAAACCATTGAGGTGTTGCTCTGTGAACTAATGGAGCTTTAGATCTCCAAGAATGTGGATAGGAATGAGTAAGTTTTCCGTTGGATAACAGGGTTTTTGTTTCCTTAAGCTTCTCTATGACAATCGCATTAGCTTTAAAAATATGTGTTCCTTCAAATATTGGTATATGTTTAGTGTATCTTCCATCGTCATCAACTGTTTCAACTGCTTTAATCCCATTGTTTAAACACAAATTAAAATCATCAGGTCCATGACTGGGTGCACAATGAACAATACCTGTTCCCTGTTCAGTTGTAACAAATCTTGCTTCAAGCATTGGAACATCATAATCATATCCAATTTTGTGAAATGGATGACTACATATAGTTCCTTCAAATTCCTTTCCTTTAAATTCAGAAACTATATTTATTTTACATTCTGTATCTTTTGAAACAGATTCTAATAGCTCTTTAGCAATTATAATTTTTTCATTTTTTAATTTATCTTTGTCGCTTATCTGACATAGAACATAATCTAAACTTTTATTGTAAGCCAAAGCTTTATTTGCTGGTATTGTCCATGGGGTTGTAGTCCAAATTATAATATTAGATCCAATAATCTCTTTTATATTTGAACTTTTAACTAAAAAAGCTGCATAAATAGTGTCTGATATATGATCTTGATATTCAACTTCAGCATCTGCTAAAGCAGTTTTTTCGACCGTTGACCATAAAACAGGCTTATACCCTTTAAATAAACTTCCTTCTTTTAAAAATTTACCGAGCTCTCTAACAATTTGTGCCTCAGCATCAAAACTCATTGTAGAATAATAGTTTTCCCAGTCTCCAATAACTCCAAGTCTTTTAAATTGATCTTTATGGATTTCGATCCATTTGCTTGCAAAGTCTCTACACTCTTTTCTAAACTCTATTACAGGTACATCGTTTTTATTTTTTTTATTTTTTTTATATTGCTCCTCAATTTTCCACTCAATTGGTAAACCATGACAATCCCATCCTGGAACATAAACTGAGTCCTTACCATCCATTTGATGAAATTTAATTATAATATCTTTTAAAATTTTATTTAAAGCAGTTCCCATATGAATGTTTCCATTCGCATAAGGTGGGCCATCATGTAAGACAAATTTCTCTTTCCCTTTGCTTTGTGATCTCAGTTTTTTATATAAATTTATCTTTTCCCAAAATCTTAAGTACTCGGGCTCTTTATTAGGCAGGTTTGCTTTCATAGAAAAAGCAGTTTTAGGTAAATTTAAATGTTCTTTACTCATGAAGTTTTTTAGCTTTCAAAATATCTTTTTGAATTTGATTTTTTAACTCACTGATACCTTTGAATTTTTTCTCTCCTCTAATAAATTTTAAAAATTCTACAGACAATTTTTTATTATAAAGATTTCTTGAAAAATTAAAAATATTTACCTCTAAAAGTATTTTTTTTTGATTAAAAGTTGGCCTATATCCTAAGTTTGCAATACCCCTAAAGACCTTTTTTTTATCGTTAATTCTAACTCTTACTGCATAAACTCCTGGTTTTGCTATGAGGTAGTTT
>CACMDZ010000021.1 GCA_902612575.1 uncultured Pelagibacteraceae bacterium
TAAATGGATGAAGTATTATTAATATTTCCTTAAAAACATAAGCTGATGTTTGTCTTAACTCCTTAATATCTTTCTCATTTTCAGAGTTTAAAACGGTTTTGGATAACTCTAAATACCAATCACAAAATGAATGCCATACAAATTGATAAATAATCTTAGCTGCTTCATCAAATCTATAGTTTTTTAAACTATTTTCTGTGTCGTTTTTAACTTTTACAAGTTCAGATAGTATCCACTTATTGATTGTTAATTTTATATTTTCAGGTTTTTTTACATTACTGAAATCACACTTATTTTGTGATAAAAAATTGTTAGCATTCCAAATTTTATTTAAGAAATTTCTATAACCTTTAACTCTGTCTTCAGATAATTTTACATCTCGACCTGGCGATGCCATTGATAATAGAGTGAATCTTAAAGCGTCTGCACTATATTTTTCGATAAGTTCTAATGGATCAATTACATTACCCTTTGATTTAGACATTTTTTGACCCTTTTCATCTCTAACTAAAGCATGAACATAAATATTTTTAAAAGGTTCCTTATCTAAAAATTGAGTTCCCATCATTATCATTCTAGCAACCCAGAAAAATATGATATCAAAACCAGTGACGAGAACACTTGTTGGATAAAATTTTTCAACTTCTGGAGTTTTTTCTGGCCAACCTAAAGTCGCAAATGGCCAAAGTCCTGAGGAAAACCAGGTATCCAAAACATCTTCATCTCTTTTTAATTCCACATCTTTTGAATAGAATTCTTTTGCCTGTTTTTTACATTCATCCTCATTTTCAGCTACAAATATTTTTTCATCAGGTCCATACCATGCTGGAATTTGATGTCCCCACCATAGTTGACGAGAAATACACCAAGGTTCAATATTATTCATCCATTGAAAATATGTTTTTGACCAGTTCTCAGGAAAGAATTTAGTTTTGCCGTTATTTACTACCTCTTTTGCTTTTACAGCTAAGGTTTTAGCATCAACAAACCATTGTTCTGTTAAATAAGGTTCAATAATAGAATTAGATCTATCTCCATAAGGAACTTTATTCACTAACTTTTCTATCTTTTCTAAAAATTTTCCTTCTTCAAGATGTTTTAAGATTAATTTTCTTGCTTCAAATCTATCTAAACCTTTATATGGGTCAGGTGCATTGTCATTTATTTTTCCATCTGGCGTAAATATATTAATTACTTCTAACTTGTTTCTTATACCTACATCATAGTCATTAAAATCATGAGCTGGAGTAATTTTTACTGCTCCTGTTCCTTGTTCAGGATCAGCATAATCATCTGTTATTATTTTTATTTTTCTCTTTGCTAAAGGAATAATTACAAACTTCCCTACTAAATCTTTAAATCTATCATCTTTAGGATTTACAGCTATTGCAGTATCTCCCAACATAGTTTCAGGTCTAGTTGTTGCAATTGTTATAAATTTATCAGAATTTTCTATAGGGTAATTTATATAATAAAGTTGAGAATTTACTTCACGCTGATCAACTTCTAAATCAGATATTGCTGTTTTTAAAACAACATCCCAATTTACAAGTTTTTTTGCTTTGTAGATTAATTTCTTATTATAAAGATCAACAAATACTTTTATGACTGACTTAGATAAATTTTCATCCATTGTGAATGCATTACGGGACCAATCACATGAACATCCAAGTTTTTTAAGTTGATTAATTATTATATCACCATATTCATTCTTCCATTCCCACACTTTATCTATAAACTTTTCTCTACCTAAATCATTTTTTTTAACACCTTCTTTTGCAAGTTTTTTTTCAACTAATGCCTGGGTTGCAATACCGGCGTGATCTGTTCCTGGTTGCCATAAAGTTTCATAATTATTCATTCTATGAAATCTTGTTAAAACATCTTGAATTGAATTGTTTAAAGCATGCCCCATATGAAGACTTCCAGTTACATTTGGTGGTGGAATTACAATTGAGAATTTTTTTGAATTTTCTTTAGGTTTGAATAACTGGTTTTTTTCCCAATAGTCGTAGATTTTATTTTCTACATTTTTGTGCTCATATTTATCAAAACTCATTGATTTGTTTTATAAATTAATCAAATTAATAAACAATAATGAAAATCATTGCTAAATTTATAGACTAATGATCAAAATGAATTATACAAAGATCGATTAACAAATATTTTATATTTGATGGCAACGTGGCGGAATGGTTACGCAGAGGATTGCAAATCCTTGTATCCCGGTTCGATTCCGGGCGTTGCCTCCAAAAAAAGTATTGAGATAAGTTTTAAAAAAAGTAAGTTGTGAGAAAAATATTCCTCGGTAGCTCAGTTGGTAGAGCAGTTGACTGTTAATCAATTGGTCGCAGGTTCGAGTCCTGCCCGAGGAGCCAAATTAATTATACAGCCTTAGAAATATTTATTTCAGAAATTTGTAAATTTTTCGCAAATTTTGTTTTTTGATCCTGAGTTAACTCTGAATAAACTTTAACTAAGAAGTTATAGTTTACATTCATATGTCCCTCTTTTGATTTATCAAGATTTACTAAATATTCTGAAAAATCTTCAAAGAAATAGTTAATTGGAACTTTTAAATAATTTGAAAGTTGCAATAATCTGATTGAACTTACTCCATTAGTTCCTTTTTCATACTTTTGGATTTGTTGAAAAGTTACATTTATAGCTTTTGCTACTTTAGTTTGAGTTAAACCTAGTGCTAATCGTCTTAGCTTAAGCTTATTGCCAAGATGTTTGTTAAAATTTTCTTCCATTTAAGACCCCTCGTTAAATAAAATATTATTGAGAGTTAATCTAAATAGAAAACTTTATGCAAGTAAAATAATTTTAAAAAAAAATGGTTTTTTTAATTAATTTTAAACCTGTCAAGTAACTTTTTTACTAGTCTTTAGAATTATTTTAAAGAATTTGGCTTAAAAAAAGCTTTGTTCTGTCACTCTTTGGATTGGCAAAGAACTCTTTTGTATCAGCCTTCTCAATAATCATACCCTCGTCCATAAAAATGACTTCATCAGCTACTTCTTTGGCAAAACCCATCTCATGTGTAACAACAATCATTGTCATTCCACCTTTTGCAAGACTTACCATTGCATCAAGTACTTCTTTGATCATTTCTGGATCTAATGCTGATGTTGGTTCATCAAATAACATAATTTTTGGCTGCATACACAATGCTCTAGCAATTGCACAACGTTGTTGTTGTCCGCCTGAAAGTTGCCCAGGAAATTTATTAGCTTGATCATCTATTTGAACTTTTTTTAGTTGATCTAATGCTAGTTCTTGAGCCTCTTTTTTTGGCATTTTTTTTACCCAAATAGGTGCGAGAGTACAATTATCTAATATTGATAGATGTGGAAATAAATTAAATTGTTGAAAAACCATTCCAACTTCGGCTCTAATTTTTTCAATATCTTTTGTTTTTTCAGATAGTTCGTTTCCATCAACAATTATATTTCCCTCTTGGTGTTCTTCTAGTCTATTAATACATCTGATCAGTGTTGATTTACCTGAACCAGAGGGACCGCATACTACAATTTTTTTATTTGCTTCAACTTCTAAATTAATATTTTTTAAAACCTGGAAATCACCAAACCATTTATTCATATTTTGAATTTTTATAATTGGATCTGACATATATTATCTTTCGGTTTTATATTTAGCTTCTAAATTATAACTATATTTACTCATTGCATAGCATATAATCCAGAATATTATTGATGCAAAAATATATCCTTCCATAGCAAAGCCAAGCCATTTTGGATTTGTTTTTGCTAAAGCAAGCATTCCTGCTAATTCGGCTAAACCAACTACAAAAATTAAAGGTGTATCTTTGACTAAGGCTAAAAATGTATTCGCTATCCCAGGTATCACTAATTTTAGTGCTTGTGGTAAGATTACAAAAATATGCATTTTCCAATAACCCATTCCTAAAGATTTTGCAGCATCATATTGGCCTCTAGGTAATGATTGCAAGCCTCCTCTAATAACCTCTGCACAGTAAGCAGCTTCGAATAATGTAATTGCAATAATCACTCTTACCAATTTATCCATAAAAAAATCTTCAGGTAAGAACATTGGAAACATTACAGAAGACATGAATAAAACAGTAATTAATGGAACGCCTCTCCAAAACTCAATGTAGCAAATAGATATATATTTAATCACCGGAAGATTAGATCTTCTTCCCAAGGCAAATATCATTCCTAAAGGGAAACAGAAAATTAAACAAAAAAATGAAACTATAAATGTTAGTGATAAACCACCCCAAGCACCTGTTTCTACCCATTGAAGACCAAATGATCCACCAGAAATTAAATAATAAATAACTAGATATGCAATAACTGGATAAATAATTACATAGTATAATGCCAAATATTTTTTTAAATTTTCTTTCATGAAATATCCAACAAATCCTAGAGCTATAACTAAAATGAATGCAGTATTAATTCTCCAATGAAATTCATTTGGATACATCCCATACATAAATCTTCTAAACCAAACCTTAATATAAGTCCAACATGCTCCTGTGCCTGTACAAGCATCTTTTGAGTCACCTGAAATATTAGCATCAAAAATCATCCAACTTAAAGATGGAGGTAGAGCCTTTATAATAGAAAAAAGTATTAATAATGTTAAGAGAGCATTAAAATTATTCGTATTTATATTTTTATTTAATAAGTCTAATGTTTTATTTCCAGAGTAATCAATTCTCATCATATTTAATCCAATCAAACCCAAGATTAAAGGAAACAAAGTGGTTAAAGAACCAGGTAAAAAAGATGTTAAGTTTGTTTTAAGAAAGGCATTTGATATTACATCAATTAAACTTATTAAAATTAAAACAGAGCCAAAAATAGAGTAATTTTTAATATTATCTCTATTAGGTTTTAAAAAATTAATTGTTTGCATTTTTTTACTTTTCTTTAATTTCAATTTTTTTATTATACCAATTCATTATTGCTGCGATGGTTAGACTAATTGTTAAATAAGTTAACATTGTTATAGAAACAATTTCAATTGCCTTACCTGTTTGCATTAGTGCGGTACCTGCAAATACTAGAACTAAATCAGGATATGCAATAGCTGCTGCTAAAGATGAATTTTTAGTTAAATTTAAATATTGGTTTGTTGTTGGTGGTATAATAATTCTTAAAGCTTGAGGCATAATTACTAGTTTTAAAACTTGATTAGGCGTTAAACCAACAGAGGCTGCTGCCTCTTTCTGACCCTTGCTTACACCTTCAATACCTGCTCTTACACATTCTGCTACAAATGTAGAAGTGTATAAAGATAAAGCTAAAACTAGAGCTATTAATTCAGGAGGTAGACTAATTCCACCTTCATAAATATAGGAAATTTTTGATAGTTTTTTAAGCTGTGGAAGTTCAAATTCTAAAGATACACCACCAAATAAAAAGGATAAAAGCGGTAAAACAATTAATATAGATATAGAATACAAAAGAACTGGGATTTGCTTACCTTTAATATCTCTTAAATTATTTGAGTAATTTCTTAATAGAATAATTGAAATTATTGCAGCTAGGACGCAATATAAAAATATATTCAAATTTTCCCATACCATTGATGGTATGTAATAACCTTTTACGGTCATATAGGTCACTCCAAACCATGCATTAGCTTTTTCTGGAAGAGGTAATGCTCTCAGAGCCGCATAATACCAAAAGAATATTTGCAATAATAATGGAATATTTCTAAAAAATTCTACATACCAAGCGGCAGAGTTTTTTATCAGATAATTTGATGATAATCTTGCTACGCCAATTATGACTCCAAGTATTGTACAAAAAATTATACTTATAAATGACACTAGTAAAGTGTTTAAAAGTCCAACTAGAAAGGCTCTGGCATATGAGTCTGAACCACTATATTCAATTAAAGAGAATTGAACATCAAATGATGACTCTTGTGATAAAAATCCAAAGCCAAAATCAATACCTCTATTATCCATGTTTGTCTGGGCATTAATTGTTAAAAATCCAAAAATAAGAACAACAAAAAGTATGGCTAAAATCTGAGGTAAAAATTTTTTTATAATGTTGTTCATTAGAGTCTATATAAAAAAAAGGGCTAGATATTTCTAGCCCTTTTTAAGTAATTTAGAAAAAAATTATCTTGCTGGTGGTACGTATAAAATTCCACCTTTAGTCCATAATTCGTTTGGACCTCTATCAGGTAGAATTCCAGTGTCAGCTATGTTTCTCTTGTAGCTTTCACCGTAGTTACCAACTTGTTTGATAATTCTTAAGTTCCAGTCGTTATCTAAACCAAAAGCTGCGCCTAATTCACCCTCAGCACCAACTAATCTTTTGATAGCTGGATTGTTTGAAGTTTTCATCATGTCAGCATTTGATGAGTTAACACCGTACTCTTCTGCTTCGATCATAGTATTTAGTGACCATCTAACAATGTCTTCCCAAACAGAATCACCTTGACGTACAACTGGACCTAGTGGTTCTTTTGAAATAGTTTCAGGTAATACTACGTGATCATCTGGAGCTGATAATTTAGTTCTTTGCGCAGCAAGACCTGATTTATCAGTTGTGTAAGTATCACATCTACCAGCATCATAAGCAGCTACGACTTCGTCTGCTTTTTCAAAAACTACTGGCTCATAAGAAATTCCTCTTGAATCAAAGAAGTCTCTCATATTAAGCTCAGTTGTTGTTCCTAAGTTCGTACAAACAGATGTACCGTTTTTAAACTCACTTGTAGATTTAATTCCAGAACCTTTTCTTACCATGAAACCTTGTCCATCATAGAAATTTACTCCAACAAAAGTCAAACCAATGTCAGCATCTCTAGATAAAGTCCAAGTAGTATTTCTTGATAAGATATCAATTTCACCAGATGTTAGCGCAGTAAATCTCTCTTTTGCACTTAAAGGTGTAAATTTAACTTTTGTTGCATCTCCTAATGTAGCAGCAGCAACAGCTCTACATACATCAACGTCTATCCCTGTCCAATTTCCAGATTCATCTGCGTTTGAAAATCCAGGTAGACCTTGAGAAACACCACATCTTACAAATCCTCTTTTTTTAGTGTTCTCAAGAGTTTTTGATTTCTTAGCAGCCATTGTCTCTGTTGAAAATGCAAAAAGCACAGCAAACATAGCAACTAAAGAAGTCAATTGTTTTACTAATTTAAACATTATTTCTTCCTCTTTTATTTATTTATTTGTTAACAAATTATTCAAAAAGTAATTTTTGAATGCCTGAGTAAAGCAGAAACTAATACAACCATCAACTGTAAAAATACCTCATCAATGTTGACCAATTTGTGCTGGCGCGCCCTGAAGGATTCGAACCTCCGACCCACGGTTTAGAAAACCGTTGCTCTATCCAGCTGAGCTAAGGGCGCAAAGAATTAACTTTATAATACTAATTTAATTTTTGAAAAGAAATTTTTTGGATAAAATTAATATTGTTAATAGTTCAACTCTGCCGATTATCATAAAAATTATTAAATAAATCTTAGTCAAAAAAGTAAGGCTATAAA
>CACMDZ010000022.1 GCA_902612575.1 uncultured Pelagibacteraceae bacterium
ATAAAAAGTGTCATGCATATCTCTTGCTGGATGATTATCAGGAGTATTTAATGCAGTAAAATTATAATGCTCATTCTCTACATCTGGCCCTTCTTCTACACTAAAACCAATTTCAGAAAATATTGAGGATATCTCATCAATAACTTGTGAAACAGGATGTATTTTTCCTCGATTTATTTCTCTTTCAGGTAAAGTAATATCTAATTTTTCATTCTCAAGTTTAGAGTTAATCTCTTTAATTTCAATTTCTTTAAACTTGGAATTTATTTTTTCTTGTAATTCATCTTTTATTGAGTTTAAGTCCGATGCAAATTTTTTTCTCTCATCATTGGACAATGATCCTAATGTTTTAAAAGAATTAGAAATTTGTCCGTTTTTACCAAACAATTCGGTTTTAATTTGATTTACACTTTCTATGTCTAGATTATTGTCTAATTTTTTTAAATATTCATCTTTAATTTTTTTTATATCGGACATATTCGTAGAATATTTGTTAACTCTAGAAAAACAACAATGAAAATTAGTTCAATGCTGCTTGAGCTTTTTTAACTATAGTTTTAAATGCTTCTGGATTATCATAAGCTATTTCAGCAAGTATTTTTCTATCTATTTTAATACCTGTTTTGCTCAGGCCATTTATAAATTTAGAATAAGTTAAACCTTCAGATCTAACTCCAGCGTTAATTCTTTGAATCCAAAGTGACTTAAAATCTCTTTTTTTGTTTCTTCTATCTCTATAGGCATACTGCATAGCTTTTTCCATTGCCTGTCTGGCAACTCTTATTGTATTTTTTCGTCTACCCCACTGTCCCTTTACAGCTTTTAATACTTTTTTATGTTTAGCTCTACTTGTTACACCTCGCTTTACTCTAGCCATATTATCCTCTTAGATTATACGGCATGTAAGATTTTACAATTTTACCATCTTGTTTAGACATTACCGTAGTTCCTCTTTGCTTCCTAATCTGTGAATTAGTTCTTTTAATCATACCATGTCTTTTACCAGCTTGAGCAGTTATAACTTTGCCTCTAGCTGATATTTTAAATCTTTTTTTTGCTGAACTTTTTGTTTTTAATTTTGGCATAATTTTTGAGGGGTTATACAAATATTAATATTAATTTACAACCTGAAATAAGGCTTATAAAGGCTGAATAACCATAATCATTTGTTTGCCATCAAACTTAGGCTGGAGCTCAACTCGTCCAACGGTCTCCATATCTTGTTTAATCTTATCCATTAATTCATTTCCTAAGCTTGAATGCTGTAACTCTCTCCCTTTAAATCTTATTGTAAATTTTACTTTATCTCCTTTAGCTATAAATTTTTGTGCATTTTTTATTTTAAAACTGTAATCATGTACCTCTGTAACAGGTCTTAATTTAATTTCTTTTAATTCAATCTTTTTTTGCTTTTTCTTTGCTTTATTTGCTTTTTTTTGAGCATCATATTTATATTTTCCCATATCCATTATTTTACAAACTGGAGGTTTTGCATTTGGAGCAATTTCAATTAAATCTAAACCTTCTTCTTTTGCTCTACTAATTGCATCTTGTAAATTTAGAATACCTAAGTTATCTCCGTTGCTTGCGATGACTTGAACATCTTGAGAAGTTATCCTTTGGTTAGTTCTAGGACCTTTTGGCTTGGTTCTTTTCTGAAAGTAGTTTTGTTTAAAATCTGCCACTTAAATTGAAGGTGCTTTATTTAACGCAGAATATTTTTTTAAGAATTCTTTTAATTCCATAGTTTCTTGTTTTTTAGAATCCAATCTTCTAATAGTTACTGTGTTACTGTCAACTTCTTTTTTTCCACATATTAGTAGCATTGGGACTTTAGATAATGAATGTTCCCTAATTTTGTAATTTAAATTATGATTTTTTAAATCAACTTCAGAACTTAAACCGACTTTTTTTAATTCATTATTTACTTGTTTTGCATATTCATCAAAATCACTTGAGATTGGTATAACTATAGTTTGGACTGGACAAAGCCAAAAGGGTAACTTTCCAGAATAATTTTCAATTAAAATTCCTATAAATCTTTCTAATGATCCAAATAAAGCTCTGTGTAGCATAACTGGTACTTTTTTGTTTCCGTCACTATCTACAAACGATGCACCTAATCTACCTGGTAAATTAAGATCAACCTGTAAAGTTCCGCACTGCCAATCTCTTCCAATTGCATCTCTTAAAACAAATTCTATTTTAGGACCATAAAAAGCACCTTCACCTTTATTTATAGAGTATTCTAATTTTGTAGCTTTTATAGCCTCCAATAATGCTGCCTCTGATTTATCCCAAACTTTATCATCCCCGACTCTTAAGTCTGGTCGATCAGAATATTTCAAAATTACATCTTCAAATCCTAGGTCTTTATAAATTTCCAAAATTAAATTTGTTACGCTCAAACATTCCTCTGTGATTTGCTCTTCTGTGCAAAAAATATGTGCATCATCTTGGGTGAATGCTCTAACACGTAATAATCCGTGAAGAGCTCCAGAAGGTTCATATCTATGAACTTTTCCAAATTCTGACATTTTCAATGGTAAATCCCTATAACTTTTTAAACCTTGATTAAAGACCTGAACGCAACCAGGACAATTCATTGGTTTTATAGCAAAAACTTTTTCATCAGGAGTAGTAGAAGTGTACATATTTGCACCAAATTTTTCCCAATGACCAGATTTTTCCCAAAGTGATCGATCTAATATTTCTGGAGTATTTATTTCCTGATATCCTGAAGTTTCTTGCTTCATTCTCATATAAGAAATAAGTTTTTGAAATAAGTTCCATCCTTTTTGATGCCAAAATACTGATCCAGGACTCTCTTCTCGGAAATGAAACAGATCCATTTCTTTGCCAATTTTTCTATGGTCTCTCTTTTCTGCTTCTTCAATTCTATTTAAATAATCATCTAACTCTTTTTGAGTGGACCAACTGGTACCATAAACTCTTTGTAACATTTCATTATTTGAATCGCCTCTCCAATAAGCACCGGAGACTTTTGTTAATTTAAAATATTTTCCAATTTTACCAGTTGAAGTTAAGTGGGGACCTCTGCATAAATCATGCCAATCACCATGGAAATATAAAGATACTTCCTCGCCTTCTGGAATGCTCTCTATTATTTCTGCTTTATAAATTTCTCCCTTTTTTTTAAAATGTTCAATTGCATCATTTCTTTTCCAAACTTCTCTGTAAGTTTTTTCGTCTCTATCTACAATTTCTCTCATTTTATTCTCTATTTTTTCTAGATCTTCAGAGGTAAAAGGTTCCTTTCTAGCAAAATCATAATAAAATCCATCTTCAATAACAGGACCTATTGTAACCTGTGTTCCTGGAAACAATTCTTGAACTGCCATAGCTAGTATATGTGCAGTATCATGCCTTATAGTTTCTAATCCCTCTTTATCTTTTGATGTAAATATCTTAATTGAAGAGTCTTTTGAAATATTGTGATTTAAATCTTTTAATTCTCCATCGACACTGATTAATAATGCCTGCTTTGACAAAGATTTACTAATTTTTTCAGCAACCTCAAAACCTGAAATACTTTTTTCAAAATTTATTTTTTTTCCGTCTGGTAATGTAATATTTGGCATTAATTAAATAGTTTTTTGTACTCTGAATAAGTAGAAAAACACATTTTTTCAACATTAAATTTCTTTACAGCATTTTCTCTTCCAAAATTACCCATTTTTGAAAGTTCATTAGGATCAAAGTTCATCACTTGTATAATTTTTTTTGATAAATCATCAGAGTTACCTGCTTCAAACAATATTCCAGACTTTCCATCAATAACTGTCTCATTTGATCCACCAATATTACTGGCAAGAATTAATTTTTGCATAGATTGAGCCTCTACTGCAACTCTACCAAAGGCTTCGGGCTCGATTGAGGTAGAGACAACAATATCAGATATTTTGTAAGCTAATGGCATATTTTTACAGTGGTCTATAAATCTAATTTGTTTAGTAAGTCTATATTGTTCAACAAGTCTAATTAATTTTTTCCTATATAAATCTCTACCTTGGTCATTACCCAAAATTACAGCAATGAAAGAGTCATTACCTAACTGAATATTTACTTTGCTTAATGCTTCTAAAAACATCTCTTGTCCCTTCCAAGCTGTAAGTCTTCCTGGCAACAAAATTATTTTTTTTCCAACTATCAAATCCCATGACTTAAATAATTTATCTTCATCAGCTTCTAATGTAGTGGAAGAGTCAAAATAATCTGTATTTATACCTCTAAATATAGAGAGCAATTTTTTTTTATCTGAGAGATATTCTGCGTAGTTTTCTTTGATATGTGAAAAAATAAAGTTAGATCCAGCAATAATTAAATCCGATCTAACCATAACCGAATTATAAAGTTTTTTTAATTTACTTTTAAAGTTATAGGTTCCATGAAAAGTCGTAACAAACTTTCTTCTTGTGATTTTTGTTGCAATTAAACATGACCACGCAGGTGCTCTACTTCTAGCATGAACAATATTTATCCCATTTATTAAAATAATTACAGAAATAATTAATGAATTTATAAAGATGAGTATTGGATTTTTTGAGTGAACAGGAAGTCTTATGAGTTTGACTTTTTTTCTGTCTACATATTGTAGGAGTTCACCACCACTCGTAATAAGATATGATCCAACATTATTTTCTGGCAAGTAATGTGCAATGTCGTAACAACCGGTTTCTGCGCCACCATAACCTAACTTAGGAATTACCTGTAGTACTTTTAATTTAGACTGCATGTGATAATAATATATACCTAGTCAATATGATTACTTTATATGAAAAAAAATAAATTTCTAAGAATTTCTAAATCTAAAAAACTAAGATATATCGCAAATAATTATAAGAAAAATCTCTACATAGTTTTTTTGCCAGGCTTTGCATCAGATATAGATGGGGACAAACCTAAAAAATTTTTAAACTTTAGCATTAAAAATAAATTAGGGTTTTTAGCGTTAGAATATTTTGGTCATGGAAGGTCTTCGGGAGAGTTTACAAAAGGTAATATTACAAAATGGTCAAATGACGCTAAGACTGCAATTGATAAAATAGTAAAAAAAAATGATTTTATTCTAATTGGTTCAAGTATGGGTGGATGGATTTCGATGATAATGTACAAATATTTTAGTTCTCAAATTAAAGGCTTCCTAGGTATTGGATCTGCACCGGAGTTTCTTACAAGAATTATGTGGAAAAAATTTCCAAAAAAAACAAAGGATGAAATAATCAAAAAGGGAATATCTAAAATTAAAAATGGCGATTATGAATACTTAATCACTAAACAGCTTATTTTTGATGGAAAAAAAGCTAGAAATAAAGTTCTTAATAAAAAATTAAATAATACCATCCCTGTAACAATGGTTCACGGACAGAAAGATGAAGTGGTGCCTGTAAAATACTCAAGAATGGTTTTAAAAACTTTTCCTAAAGCAGATAAAAAACTTCTAATAATAAAGAATGGAGATCATAGTCTTTCCTCAAGTAAAAATTTAGTTGTAATTTGTAAAGAACTACAAAAAATAATTGAAAAAATTAACTAGCTTTACCAACAATACTTTTATTAGTAATTGGATTTTCAAGTTTATCTATCATTTCTTTAGGGCAAACTTGTAAAAAATTATTTACCTCCACATCAAAATTTTCGAATATATTTTTAGAAACAATAGACTCTGTTTCTTGATAATGTTTTAATACTAGTTCCTTTAAATTATTTTTCCAAAACTCTGTCTCAGGTGTTTGCCAAATAATTGTCTCTGGATTTGCTTTTTTTGGAAATTCATTATTAGGATCATATACAAAAGCCATTCCACCTGTCATGCCTGCTCCAAAATTATCTCCAACATCACCTAATATTACAATTGATCCTCCTGTCATATACTCACATCCATTTGAATCACAACCTTCAACAACCGCAGTTGCTCCTGAGTTTCTTACTGCAAATCTTTCACCCGCTTGTCCTGCTGCTAATAAAGTTCCCGATGTTGCTCCATATAAGACTGTATTTCCTATGATAGTATTTTCGTTTGATACTAAATTACTTTCCTCAGGAAGTTTAACTATTACAGATGCACCTGACAAACCTTTGGCAACGTAATCATTAGCATCTCCTTTTAAAACTAATTTAAGTCCTTTAATCCCAAATGCACCAAATGATTGTCCAGCTGATCCTTTAAAATTGAGTGAAAAAATATTTTCCTCTAATTTATTATTTCCAAATTTTTTATATAAATGATAAGAAATTCTTGTACCTACTGCTCTATCAGTATTTTTTATTTCATATGTTTTATCTAATGGAGAATTATTATCTATTAAGTTTTCTACCTCTGGCCAAATTTTTTGATCCAAGGTATCTGGAACCCCATTAATTATAGGTTTCTCACAATATCTTTTATTTTTACCAGGATCAGCTTGTACAAATAAAGGATTTAAATCTAAATCATCCAAATTTGGTGATCCTTTGCTTACTTGTCTTAACAAGTCGGTTCTACCAATAACCTCATTAAGAGACTTAAAGCCTAAACTTGCAAGAATTTCTCTTACTTCTTGAGCTATAAAAGAAAATAAGTTCACTACCTTGTCTGGTGTACCAGTAAATTTTTTCCTAAGTTCATCATCTTGAGTGCATACACCGACTGGACAAGTGTTAGAGTGACATTGTCTTACCATAATACATCCCATTGCAACTAGCGCTGTAGTAGCTACACCAAACTCTTCTGCGCCCATCATTGCTGCCATAACTACATCTCTTCCTGTTTTAATTCCTCCATCCGTTCTCAGAGTAACAAGGTGTCGTAGTTTATTTAAAGTCAAGACTTGGTTTGCTTCTGTTAGTCCCATTTCCCAAGGGATACCAACATATTTAACACTTGTTTGAGGTGTAGCTCCTGTTCCACCATTATGACCAGAAATTAAAATGATATCTGCTTTTGCTTTAGCAACTCCTGCAGCAATAGTTCCTATTCCAGATGAGGCTACTAATTTTACACCAACTCTAGCCTTAGGATTGATTTGCTTTAAATCATAAATTAGTTGTGCAAGATCTTCTATTGAGTAAATGTCATGATGTGGAGGAGGTGAAATTAGTGTCACTCCTGGAGTAGAGTGTCTTAATTTAGCTATTTCCTCTGTGACCTTAAACCCAGGTAATTGACCCCCTTCACCAGGTTTTGCACCTTGTGCAATTTTAATTTCAATTTCATTACAATTATTTAAATAATTTATAGTTACTCCAAATCTTGCAGATGCTATTTGTTTTACTCTTGAATTAGCGCTATCTCCATTTTCTAAAACTTTAAATCTCTTTTCATCCTCTCCACCTTCGCCACTACAAGAAGCGCCCTGTATTCTATTCATCCCCATAGCAAGAGTTTCATGAGCTTCTTTTGA
>CACMDZ010000023.1 GCA_902612575.1 uncultured Pelagibacteraceae bacterium
TTTACAATTAATGAAAACCATTGATTTAGTAACTTTTTGAATTTCAACTGTTCCCAATAATTCATCCCCCAAGTTAGAAGGAGCTATAAATTTAATGTCCAACGAGATAGTTACACAGGGTTTGTTGCCACTTGCTTTGTGACAAGCAGTTCCTGCACCAGCATCAATTATTGTGCATATATAACCACCATGTGTTATCCCAGCTTTATTTAAATGTATTTTTTTGATTTTTGTTTTAAACTCAAATTTTTTTTTGCTAATAGATCTAAATAACAAACCACCATTATGTTTCATGTAACTTGGTTTATTACTTAATTGCTCAAATTTTTTCATTAAAAGATTATTGCCATAATTAATATAAATAACAAAACTAAACAAAAGAAATATATTACAGATTTTTCAAGTGATATTTTCATTTATCCTTTCGTTTTGGTGCGCCTGCTAGGAGTTGAACCCAGAACCTCCTGGTCCGTAGCCAAGCGCTCTATCCAATTGAGCTACAGGCGCAATTTGTACAGTTTTTATACATAATTAATAATGTAAATTATTTTTTAGCAAATATTGATATATATATAATAAAAAAATGAATTTAGATTTATTAGTTCCAGACATTGGAGATTTTGAAAATGTCGAAATAATCGAAGTACTTGTAAAAAAGGGCGATAAAATCAACAAAAACGATCCTGTAGTCACATTGGAGAGTGACAAGTCAAGTGTTGAAGTACCATCGAATTATGAAGGTACGGTAGAAAATATTAATGTTAAAATTGGAGATAAAGTCTCAAAAGGTGATCTGATACTAACAATGTCCTCGGATAATCAGGATAAAGAGGAAAAAATTACCAAAACTTTAAGTGAAAAAATCCCACCCTCAACAGAAAAGCTAATAGAGGAAGCTGAAACTGCTAAAAAAGCTGATATCAAAGTTGAAACAAAAGTTGCTGAGCCAAAACAGATAAAACAAACTAGACTGATAAATGAAGTTAAGATGGTTAGTAGTAATGATGATATTGATCCTGTTGAAACAAAAGAATGGCTAGACTCTTTAAGTGCAGTCCTACAAAATGATGGTTCAGAAAGAGCTCATTTTTTAATAAAACAATTAATTGATCAATCCTACAAAGCTGGATCAAAAATTCCTCATACTCAAACTACTCCATATGTAAATACTATACCTCCTGAGGAAGAGAAAAGATCTCCAGGAGATCAAAATATAGAACGGAAGTTAAGATCATTAATAAGGTGGAATGCAGCAGCTATGGTAGTAAGGGCAAATAAAAAATATCCTGAGCTTGGTGGGCACATAGGAACATTTGCATCTGCAGCAACATTATATGATGTAGGAATGAATCATTTTTGGAGAGCAAAAAATAATAAATTCGGAGGTGATCTAGTATATTTTCAAGGTCATAGTGCACCTGGTATGTATGCTAGGGCTTTTCTTGAGGGAAGATTAAATGAAAAACAACTAGATAGATTTAGACAAGAGGTAAAAACAGGTGGTCTTTCTTCGTACCCTCATCCCTGGCTAATGCCTAATTTTTGGCAGTTCCCAACTGTCTCAATGGGGATTGGTCCAATGTTAGCGATATATCAAGCAAGATTTATGAAATATCTTATTAATAGAGGATTAATTAAAGACGAAGGAAGAAAAGTCTGGGCATTTCTTGGTGATGGAGAAATGGATGAGCCGGAGTCACTTGGTGCAATAGGGTTAGCAGCTCGTGAAAATTTAGACAATTTAATATTCGTTGTTAACTGCAACTTACAAAGATTAGATGGTCCAGTTAGAGGAAATGGAAAAATAATTCAAGAACTAGAGGGTATTTTTCGAGGTGCGGGCTGGAATGTTTTAAAGGTCATTTGGGGTTCATATTGGGATACACTTTTAGCAAATGACAAGACGGGACATTTAGTAAAAATTATGAACGAGACTGTGGATGGTGAATATCAGGCTTTTAAAGCAAGAAATGGACTTTATGTGAGAGAAAAGTTTTTTGGTAAATATCCTGAAACAAAAGAGTTAGTTTCATCAATGTCTGATACCGATATCTGGCGATTAAATAGAGGAGGTCATGATCCTCATAAAGTTTATGCTGCTTATGATAAAGCAGTCAATCATAAAGGAAGTCCCACAGTTATAATAGCCAAAACTATAAAAGGTTATGGTATGGGAAAAAGTGGAGAAAGTGTAAATACTACTCACCAGCAAAAAAAATTAGATGTAGATGATTTAATGTATTATAGGGATAGATTTGATGTTCCTTTAACAGACGCCCAAGTCAAAAATATTGAATATTTCAAACCAGATGAAAATTCAGAAGAAATAAAATATTTAAAAAAGAGAAGGATAGAATTAGGAGGATTTATTCCAGAAAGAACATCGTACTCAAAACCAATTAAAGCTCCAAGTAAAGATATTTTTGATTTTATGAAGACTTCCACTGGTGAGAAAGAAATGTCTACAACAATGGCACTTGTTAGAATGCTAACAAATCTTTTAAGAGATAAAAATGTTGCTCCAAAATTAGTCCCAATTATTCCAGATGAAGCTAGAACTTTTGGAATGGAAGGTTTCTTTCAAAAAATAGGAATTTATGCTCATGAAGGTCAAAAGTATGAGCCCGAGGACTCTGCACAACTTTCTTCTTATAGAGAAGAAAAAAGTGGTCAAGTATTAGAAGAAGGAATTACAGAGGCGGGTTCTATGTCATCTTGGATTGCTGCAGGCACAGCTTACACTAACCATGATGTTGAAATGATACCAATTTATCTTTTCTATTCTATGTTTGGTTTTCAAAGAATTGGAGATTTTGCTTGGGCAGCTGGAGACAGCCAAGCAAGAGGTTTTTTAATTGGCGCAACAGCTGGAAGAACAACCCTTGCAGGAGAAGGACTTCAACATCAAGATGGGCATAGTCATTTACTCGCATCTACAATTCCAAACTGCATATCCTATGATCCTACATTCCATTATGAATTAGCTGTAATTTTTAGAGAAGGTTTAAGGAGAATGCATGAAAAAAATGAGAATATTTTTTACTATATTACTACAATGAATGAAAATTATTCTCATCCTGAAATGCCAAAAGATTGTGAAGATGGAATTCTCAGAGGAATGTACAAAATAAAAGAGTCATCAAGTTCAAAAGAAGCTAAGATCCAATTATTGGGCTCTGGAACAATTCTTAGAGAAATGATGGCAGCATCAGATATACTCAAAAAAGAGTATCAGATAGACAGTGAAGTTTGGAGCGTTACAAGCTTCAACGAGTTAAGGAAAAATGGAATGGAAGTTGAGAGACAAAACCTATTAAACCCCTCAGAAACAAACAAAAAATCGTATATCGAGGAATGCTTAGGAAAGCAGCAAGGACCCATCCTTGCAGCAACTGACTACATGAGAATTAATGCAGATCAAATAAGATCTTTTACAAAAAAAAGTTTTTATTCTCTTGGTACTGACGGATATGGAAGAAGTGATACACGAAAAAATTTAAGAAGTTTTTTTGAAGTAGATAAAGAACATATAGTTGCTTACAGCCTTAGTGTTTTAGCCAAAGAACAACTTATCACTTCAAAGTATGCTGAAGATGCAATAAAAAAGTATGATATTGATAAAAATAAACCCATGCCAACAAAGATGTAAATGCCCGATCAATCCGTCAAAACATCTGCAAGTCCAAAAGTTAGGAAATTTGCTAGAGAATTAGGTGTTGATATAAATAGTGTAAAAGGTTCAGAAAGATTAGGCAGGGTTGTAGAAAAAGATTTAAAGGAATTTGTTTCGTCTAACATTAATCAAACATATGATCCAAAAGATAGCAAAAATGAAAAAGTAATCAAAAGTGAATATCAACATTCAGATTTTGGAGAAATTGAAATTAAAGACATCCCTAGAGTAAAAAAAATTGCTGCTCCTCATTTAGTCAACTCTTGGACTAACATTCCACATGTAACTAACCATGACGAAGCTGATATTACTGAGATGGAAGAGTTTAGAAGTTCACTCAAAGATAATTACTCCGGAGAAAAAATAAAAATTACTCCACTAGCATTTATTATAAAAGCATTGGTAATAACACTTAAAAAATTTCCATCTTTCAATTCATCAATTGATGATATTGAAAATGGTAAAATTACATTTAAAAAGTATTTTCATATCGGCATCGCAGTTGATACTCAACATGGACTTATGGTACCTAAGATCAGAGATGCAGATCAAAAAAATATAAACGATTTAAGCAAGGACTTGAAAAAAGTAAGTGATGATTGCAGAAATCTAAAAATTGATAAAAAAGAATTCTTTGGGGGATCAATGACTATTACTAGTTTAGGTGGAATTGGGGGATCGTTCTTTACACCAATAATTAATTTTCCTGAAGTTGCTATCCTTGGAATAGGCAGAAGCTATAAAAAACAGTTATTTAAAGATGGAAAATTTATTCCAAGGACTATGTTACCCTTATCACTATCATATGACCATCGAATTATTGACGGAGCTGAGGCTGCTAAATTTAATAATGAGTTAAAAGATAATTTAGGAGCAAATTTTGCTTACAACTTAAGTAAATGATTACAAAAATTAAAATATTACCCAATGATCTTCATGTCCATTTTAGCAGAGAAAACTCAGAAATTTTTCCAAACATTTGGTTGCGAGATCATGCAAAAGATGAGCAAAATTGGGATAAAAGGTCTAGTCAAAGAAAGACTTTTACAGCATCTTTAGATCTAAATTTAAAAATAAAAAGTGCTGAAATTTTAGAAAATGGTAAATACTTGAGCATTTCCTGGCCTGATCTAGAAAAGCCAGTCAAATATTCATTTGAATTTCTAATAAATAACAAAATAGATAAAAAAAGAGAAACAAAATCAAATTTAAAAATTTGGAGATCAAATGAAATTCATCAAGAGATATTTGTAGATTATATGTCTATCTTATCAAATGATGGATTTAAAAACTTTTTGAAAAGTCTACATACTTTTGGTTTTTTAGTAATTAGAAATTGCGAAACAAATTTAAAATGTGTTGAAAAAATTGCTAATAAAATTGGTTATGTAAGAAATTCTATATTTGGAGGACTGTGGAGTTTTGAGTCTGACGAAAATAAAGCTGATAGCGCTTATACTCAAGAAGAGTTGAGACCACATACAGACTCAACATATAGTAATGATGCTCCAGGGTTACAATTATTATTATGTTGTGATTATGATGCTAAAGGTGGTGATTCAATAATGGTTGATGGATTAAAGATTGCTGAAACTATCAAAAAAGAAGATCAGGAAATGTACGATTTACTTACAAAAATAAATGTAAAAGGTAATTACATTGGTGATGGAGTTATTCTAGAAGCTGAAAGACCAATATTTAAATTAAATAAAAATAATGAAATTATTCAAGTAAGTTTTAACAATTATGATCGTGCACCGTTTAGATTTGAAAAGGATTTAACTTTAAAGTTTTATGAAGCGATTAAAAAATTTGATCTACTTGCTAACAATAAAGATTACCAGTGGAGACATATACTTAAACCTGGAGAGCTTTTAATATTTAATAATTGGCGAATACTTCATGGAAGAGGATCATTTAGTGGAGTAAGAAAAATGTCTGGATGTTATATAAATAAAGAAGATTTTGATAGTTCTTGTAAGATGAACGGAATAAATTAATTTAATAATTTAATTTAATAAAATGACAAAATCTCTTTCTATGATCTGTGCACTAGTTACAACTTTTATCTGGGGTACAGCTTTTATTGCACAAGATACAGGTATGGACAATATTGGTCCTTTAACATTTAATTCAGCAAGATTTGTTGTAGGATTTTTAACTATTTTACCGCTAGCATTACTCTTTGAAAGAAAGAAAATTAGGCTAGAGATACTCTCAAAATCAAAACTTTTTATAAAATATTTAGTTTTTATGGGAGTTTCACTTTTCTTAGGAACTTTTTTACAACAAGCCGCCCTTCAGTACACAAATATTGCAAATGCTGCATTTTTTACGGTATTTTATGTTCCTATAGTTCCAATTTTATTATTTTTTATTTATTCAAAAAAAGTCCATTGGAGTATCTGGCCTGCAATTGGTCTCTGTGTTTTAGGTGTATATCTCCTAAGTGATTTTTCTAATTCAGAGATAATGTTAGGTGATGGTTTGGTTATTTTATGTTCCGTATTTTGGGCATTACACATAATTTTTGCAGGTAAATTTATGGAAGAATTTGATATTCCAATGTTCTATGCAGCATTACAGGCTTTATTTGTGGCAACGCTGTCAATAATTTTTTCATATGCATTTGAGGAAATTAATATTTCTAAAATTCTAATGGAAAGTAGTTCAATACTTTATGCTGGCGCATTATCAGGTGGAATTGCCTTTACATTACAAATGTTTGCTCAAAAAAATATAGAAGAAGCACCTGCCGCAATTATTTATTCGTTAGAGGGAGTGTTTGCGGCAATTGCTGGATGGATAATTCTTAACCAGTTTTTAACTACGAATAATATGATTGGATGTTTTTTAATATTAGTTGCAGTAATTTCTTCTCAAATTTCTCCTAGCACCAAAACTTAAGAATATGCAATTACAAAAAGAATTAACGCAAGAAATGTTCTGTAATAAACAAAAAGGTTTAAATTAAAATTCCTTACATAAATCAAAAAAAATTTTATTGTTAAATAAGAAACAACAAATGATAACAAGACTGCAAATATAAA
>CACMDZ010000024.1 GCA_902612575.1 uncultured Pelagibacteraceae bacterium
TTATTAAAATCCATCATATGGTCGTCATTTTTTACAAAAAAACTTGATTTTTCTCCATTAAACTTGGTAAAAATTTCTTTTCCCATTTTAAATGGTACGATTTTATCTCTCATACCGTGCATAACAAGTATTGGAGCAGAGTTATTGTTCAATTTACTAATTGAATTGTATTTATCTTTTAACAAATATTTAACCGGTAAATATGGATAATAACTTTTTGCTAATGTTTCCATAGATGTAAAGGGAGACTCCAATATCACGCCACTAAACGAATAATCTTTCGCAAGGTTAAGTGCGATAGCTGTACCCAACGATTCTCCATACAGTATTATATTTTTATCTTCTATTTTCTTTGAATTTAGCCATTTCTTTGCTGCTAAAGCATCATCATAAAGACCAATTTCTGAAGGATTTCCATCATTTCCACTAAATCCCCTGTAAGCAAATATCAAATAGTTAACATTCATATTTGAGAATTCATTTAATTTATAAATACGATTATCAAGTTTGCCAGCATTTCCATGAAAAAATAGTATGGTCTTATAATTTTGGTTCTTTTGAAAATGCCAACCAACTAATCTACTTTCTGAGTTAATATAAATCTTTTCAATTTTGTGATTTAAGGGACCTTCATCTAAATAATTATTTTCCCCTGGATGATAAAGTAGATTTCTTTGGTAAAAGTAAATGAAAATACAAATAATAATATAAATTAGAGGTATTAAAAAAAGAAATTTAGATAATGTCATTTTAAAATTAATTCTCATTTTTATTAAAATAAATAAAAAACAGATAGCTAAAAATACATAAAATTAAGAATATAGAGAAGGAAATCTTATAGCTTGTGACTGTGTTTGCACCCATATTTTTAGAAAGATCAATTAATAATCCAATTCCCCATTGTACAAAAAATGTTCCTGAATGAATAAATACATTTATAGAGGTTAATGATTTTCCAGCAAGATTTTGAGGAAAACTTAAGGCTAAGGCAGGTTGAGTTAAAGATAAAACAATTGACGATAAAATATAAAGAGTAAACATTATAGCCCCTGCATTTTGGCCCATTATTATTATAGAAAATAAAACAATATAACTTATTGGCAAACCAATCTTTACAATCTTTATGCTGTCAATGCCTAAAGATGAAAATTTTGGTAAAATATATCCCCAAAACATAAATGCAAATAACATTGTTATATTTATCCAAAACAAGCCTGTAGCACTATCAAGTGGAGAATAACCTGCAACATTTAACATCCAAGGACCTGCCCATAAAGTTTGGACTGCTTGAACGCCTCCGTAATTTAAAAAACATAGTGGAATTAAACTTATGAAAAATTTATTTTTCCATACATCCGAAAGATTTCCTTTCTCCTGAGTTATTATATTTTTAGGATTATTATTCCAAGATGGGGTGAAAACTAAAATTAAAATAATACTTAATAAAATCAAAATTGAAATTAAAAGAAAAATAGATCTCCAGCCGATCATCGGTAGTAAAATTTGTACTGGTAATGTTGAAATTACAAAACCAAAACTTGCTACCATCAACATCCATGAATTTGCTCTTTGCTGATATTTTTCTTCAAACCAAACACGATAACCAGTCAGAGGTCCCATTAAACATGCTGCAACACCAACACCAATAAAAAATCTAGAAATTAATAATCCTGTAAAACTTTTTGCAAATGCAAAAGAAATGGTACTAATCAGAGCTATCAATAAAAGATATGCTACGACTTTTTTTGGACCATACTTATCAAGAAGTAAACCTGCTGGTATTTGCATTAATGAAAATCCTAAAAAATAACCACCTGCTAGCAGCCCAAGGTTACCCGCTGATAAATCAAATTCACTTGTTAGAACTGGAGTGAGTGTGGCAGTAATTGATCTTAATAAATTAGAAATAAAAAAGCCAAAGGCAAATACACAAAAAATTAAAATACTTTTATTTGCTTTACTAATCATTTATATCTCTCTACTTAATCATTACTATGAATAATCAATCAACAAAAGATAAAGATGCACGATCGTCGAATGCAATGGCAGCGACTTCTCATCCATTGGCCACTGAAGAAGCATTAAAAATACTTAAAATGGGAGGAAATGCAGTGGATGCCTCTATTGCTGCTTCAATTGTTTTATCAGTTGTTGAACCTAACGCAACAAGTATCGGTGGTGATTGTTTTGCAATTGTTAAAATGAATAATAAAGATGCAGTATCTTTTAATGGATCTGGTTTGGCTCCAGAAAAATTAAATTATGATTTCTTTAAGGAAAAAAATATAGATAAAATTGGTTTAACAAGTCCTCATTCGGTAACTATACCTGGAGCAGTTCATGCTTGGGAAACTATCCATAAAGAATTTGGCAAACTTGATTTTGAACAATTATTTTCAGGAGCAATTGATATTGCAAAAAATGGTCATAAAATTTCTAAAGTAGTATCGCAAGCTTGGCATAACAGTTTAAATAAAATTAATGGAAATGAGAATTCAAAAAAAATTTTTTTAAAAGATGGTCGTACATACCAAGAAAATGAATTAATGAAAAATATTGCGTTGGGAGAAACACTTGAGGCAATTAGTAAAAAAGGAAGTAAAGAATTTTATGAAGGTGAAACTGCAAAAGATATAATTGAAAGTTTAAATGAATTAGGGGGCGTTCATACTTTTGAAGATTTTTCTAAGCAGAAAACAATAAGATCAGAAACTATCAAATCTTTATATAAAGGTGATTTTATTCATCAATGCCCTCCTAATGGACCTGGTGTTACGGTATTAGTTATGATGAAATTATTAGAAAGACTTAACATTCAAAACTATAAATTCAACAGCGTAGAAAGATTTCATCTTGAAGCAGAAGTTACAAAACAAGCCTATAAAGTTAAAGAAACAAGTTTGGGTGATCCAAGTTTTGCAAATATTAATTTGGATGAAATTTTAAGTGATAAAAATATTGAAGATATTTTTAATAAAATTAATCTAAATTCATGCAGTGATGTTGGTGACTTAAATATTCCAGCTCACCCAGAGACAATTTATCTAACAGTAGTAGATAAAGACTTAAATAGCGTATCAATAATCAATTCTGTTTGTTATGTTTTTGGATCAGGGATTACAACAAATAAAAGTGGAATACTTTTGCATAATAGAGGTACAAATTTCAGAGTAGAGCATGGACACCCTAACTGTATTGCTGGCTTAAAAAGACCATTGCATACTATTATTCCAGGTATGGTCATTGATAAAGATAACAACGCAACCTTAAGCTATGGTGTTATGGGTGGTCAATATCAACCAGTCGGACAAGTTCATGTTTTAAATAATATGATTGATTATGGGATGGGACCGCAAGAAGCTTTAAGCTTTCCTAGAGCATTTCATTTTAATAATATTTATAAGCTCGAAAAAACTGTTGATAAAGAGATTTTTTATGGTCTTAAAGAAGTAGGTCACAATGTAGAATATATTGATGGTACACATGGTGGAGGGCAAGCAATAAAAATTAATAGAAGCGAAGGTGATCTATTAGGTGGATCAGATCCTAGAAAAGATGGGTACGCAAAAGGATATTAGAAGTGTCAAAAAGAATTGTTAAAAACATTTTTGAAAATAGTGAAACTGATAAAATTGCAATTTCGTCTGAAAACAATTCAAAAATTAGTTACAGAGATTTAAAAATATTTGTTGAAGATATTTCAAAACAATTATCAGGAAATGGCATATCTAATAAAGATAGAGCCGCAATAGTTCTACCTAATGGACCATCCATGGCCACTAGTTTCTTAGGAATTTCAAGTTACATGTCTGCTGCTCCTCTTAATCCATCATATAAATCAGAAGAGTATGAGTTTTATCTTAAGGATTTAAATCCTAAAATAATTATTGTTGAAAAAAATTCAAATAATCCGTCAGTAGAAGTTGCAAAAAAATTAAATATAGAAATTTGTGAATTGAAAATCCATAAAGATCAACCTGAAGGTTTGTTTGATTTATTTGATAACAAAAGTGATTATTCATCCCCAAATGAAAATGATGAGGCTTTGGTCCTGCATACTTCAGGAACTACCTCAAGGCCAAAAATTGTGCCGTTATCTAATAATAATATTTATTCATCTTCTGAAAATATTTCAAAAAGTTTAAATCTTACAGATAATGATCATTGTTTAAATATTATGCCATTATTTCATATTCATGGACTTATAGCAGTTTTAGCGACATCAATGAAAGTTGGTGCTTCAGTATGTGCCTCAAGCGGTTTTAATGCTTTAAAGTTTCTTGATTTGGCTAGATTAGAAAAAATTACTTGGTATTCAGGCGTACCAACTATGCATCAAGCAATCTTATTAAGAGCAAATAAAAATAAAGAGGCAGCAAAAAACTTAAATTTAAGATTTATTAGATCTTCCTCAGCTTCATTACCTCCTGCTGTATTTAAAGATTTAAATGAAGCATTTGATTGTCCTGTTATTGAAGCATATGGGATGACTGAAGCAACGCATCAAATGACGTCAAATCCATTACCACCAAAACAACAAAAAGCAGGATTTGTAGGCCTACCAGCAGGTCCAGAAGTATGTATTATGAGTGAAAATGGTGACATGATGAAAAAAGGTGAAGAAGGCGAAGTATGTATAAAGGGTGAAAACGTAACACTTGGCTACGAAAATAATGAAGAAGCAAACAAAACAAGTTTCACAAATGGTTGGTTTAGAACTGGTGATCAAGGATATTTTGACGAAGATGGATATTTGAAAATTTCAGGAAGATTGAAAGAAATAATTAATAAGGGTGGAGAAAAAATATCTCCTTTGGAGGTTGATAATGTTTTAATGGATCATCCATCAATAGACCAAGCTGTATGTTTTGGTTACGAGGATAAAATGCTTGGTGAAAATATAGCAAGCGCTATAATTATTAAGTCCGGAGAGATGTGTTCAGAAGAAGATGTAATAAAATATGCTCAAGAAAAATTAGCAAAATTTAAAATTCCTAAGAAAATTTTTTTTGTAGATGAAATTCCAAAGGGAGCAACTGGTAAGTTACAAAGAAACGTTTTAGCAAAAAAATTTGGTTTAAGTAGTTAATGACAAAAATTTGTATATTTGGTGCAGGATCTATCGGTGGATATTTGGCAGCTTGTTTAAGTAAAACAAATATAGATTTATCTCTTATAGCTAGAGGACCACACAAAAAAGCGATAGAAGAAAATGGATTGACATTAATTAAAGAGGGTAGGTCTGAAAACTTTAAATTAAAAGTAACCGATGATCCCAAAACATTAGATGTACAAGACTATATATTTATTTCTGTAAAGGCTCATGCAATTTCAAATATTGTTGATTCACTAAAAAATATAATTGGAGGAAAAACTTCGATTATATCAGCTGTAAATGGCCTTCCTTGGTGGTATTTTTATAAAGCAAATACTGGAACGAATTTAGACAACCATCATATTGATAGTGTGGATCCCGAGGGAAAAATATGGAAACATTTAGATCCAGCAAAAGCTATTGGTTGTGTTGTTTACCCAGCTGCTGAAATAACCGAACCAGGTGTAATAAAACATAATGGAGGAGAAAGATTTACACTTGGTGAACCTGATGGATCTAAATCAGAAAGACTTAAACTCATTGCTGATTTATTAATTGCAGGCGGCTTAAAAGCTCCTCAAAAAAGTAATTTAAGAGATGAAATTTGGATAAAACTTTGGGGTAATTGCTCATTTAATATCATTAGTGCTCTTTATGATAAAACCTTAGATGAAATTGGAAATGATCCAGAATTGTTAAAAATAGTAAGAAAATTAATGGAGGAATGCCAACAAGTAGGAGAAAAAATTGGTGTAAAATTTAATGTTTCTATTGATCATAGAATAAATGCTGCGATTTCTATTAAGGGTCATAAACCATCAACAACTCAAGATTTACATGCTAAACGTCCATTAGAAATTGATCCAATTATTGGTTCTCTTATTGAAATTGGTAACAAAGTTAACATCAAAACCGAAAATTTAAAATCAGAGTACGAAAAATTAAAAACAAAAGCGGAAAATCTTGGTTTATACGAAAGATCAAAATTAATTGATCAAATCACAAAATGATTAAAAGTTTAAAGATATATCTCTATGGATAGAATTACATTTAGAAACATATATAGCTTGCTCTTTTGTAAGTCTTGACTGCAATCTTAATCCAATAGTCTCACTAATAACTTTGTCATGAGCATTTATTCTATCCATATATTTTTTCTTGAAATTTTTTCTCCAACTAACTTCTTGCTCAAATAACGCAATAGTATCAACCGTTGAAGTTTGAAGTTTTTCGAAATCAACTTCGTCCTCATCCATTAAAGTGATAAGATAATCTAATTTATCGGCAAACTCATCAGATCCAGAAATTTCTCCGACCTTTTCAAATATATTATCTATAAACTCTATTGCATCAATGTAGCCTCTGTTATCTATTTTATTTTTAAGAAGTTTCATTTCTTG
>CACMDZ010000025.1 GCA_902612575.1 uncultured Pelagibacteraceae bacterium
TGCTCATATGCTTTGGCAGCGTAAGCATTTAATTGCGATTCTGAAATTAATTTTAATTGCTTTCTCTCTGTGATTGGTGCAGTAGTACAAGCATGCAAACCCGCAGAAATGCAGCCACAACCCATTAAATATATAAAATTTCTTCTATTCACTTTTTATATTATTTATATTACATGTAATTTATAATCAATTATTAGATATGTCTAAATTTAGAAGAAAAAGAATTTCATTTTTTGCTAGATTAAGGAATTATTTTATTACAGGCATTGTTGTTTTAGTACCTATAGGTATTACTTTATATTTAACTACATTTTTTATTTCTGTCTCCTCAAAATTAATACCTCCTGGCATTAATCCTAATAATTATTTACCATTTGCAATTCCAGGTTTGGAGATTTTATTATCGGTTATATTCATAACCCTAATAGGAGGCTTATCTCTATCCTTTATAGGAAAAAAATTCCTACAATTATTTAATGATCTACTAAAAAAAATTCCTATTTTAAGAACAATATATTCTGCAATTGGTCAGATGACTGAAACTTTTGCACCAAAAAAAGGCTCAAAGAAAAGTGTTGTTCTAATTCAATATCCTCGAAAAGGCACATGGGCGGTTGGCTTTGCCACTAAAGAAAATAAAGGAGAAATCTCAAAAAAAACTAATACAGAGCTTGTAAATGTATTTGTTCCTACAACACCAAACCCAACCAGTGGTTTTTTATTAATGTTTCCTAAGAGTGAAATTGTTTATTTGGATATGACATTTGAGGAAGCTTCAAAATTTATAGTCTCAGCCGGGACTTCTGATAATAAAACTAAATAGCGTCATTAATAACAGCTACTTTATCGTAAAGCTTAATAAGTTTATTAAAATTTTTTGTTTTGATATTGTTTTTCTCAATTTTTTTAATTTCCATTTCAGCAACTTTGAATAGATCTTCGTGTTGAACAGGATCTGCTAGGTTATATTTTTTTAAACCGCTTTGCTTAAATCCTAAAATATCTCCATATCCTCTTATTTTTAAATCTTCTTCAGCAATTTTAAAACCATCATTAGAGTTTTTGAGTATTGTAATTCTTTTTCGAGCATTTTCACTTAGTCCACTTTTAAACATCAGTATACAAGTTGACTCTTTGTTGCCTCTACCCACGCGACCTCTTAACTGATGTAATTGAGATAATCCATACTTATTTGAATTTTCAATGACAATTACATTGGCATTAGGAAAATCAATTCCAACCTCTATCACTGTTGTCGAAACTAATATATCTATATTTCTATCATTAAACTTATTTAATATATTATCTTTTTCTTCTTTTCCCATTGCTCCATGAATTATGTCAACTTTATCTTTAAAAATTTTACTCAAATATTTATATTTTTCAGTGGCAGATTGATGATCCATTTTTTTTGACTCTTTTATTAAAGGACATACCCAGAATACTTGATTTTTTTTTGATATTTCAGCTTTAATAAAGTTAATAACTTCATTAATTTTTGTTTCGTTTTTACTGTATGTTTTTATTGGTTTTCTATTTTTTGGTTTAGATTTAATTAAAGAAATGTCCATATCTCCATAAATTGTCATCATCATTGTTCTTGGGATAGGTGTTGCAGACATTACTAGTATATCACAATCTTTACCTCCTTTATCAGAAAGTTTTTTTCTTTGATTAACCCCAAATTTATGTTGTTCATCTATAATTATTAATCCTAAATTAAAATAAGTAATTTTTTCTTGGAAGAGAGAATGTGTACCAATTAAAATATCAATCTTATTATTTGAAAGATCGTTTAAAACTTTTTTTCTTTTTTTATACTCTGTTTTTCCAGTTAATATTTCAGGATTACAAAAATCATTAAAATTTTCTAATATAAACTTATAATGTTGAATGGCTAATATTTCAGTCGGAGCCATTATTGCTACTTGGTAGCCAGCTCTTATGACGTTTAAAGCGGCTATCACAGCAACTATTGTTTTTCCAGATCCTACATCACCTTGTAGCAATCTAAACATTTTATTTTTAGACGCGATATCTTTATTTAAATTTTTTAATGCAGATATTTGATCATCTGTAAGTTTGAATTTTAAATTATTGATTATTTTATTTTGATATCTGGCGTCTAAAGTTTTATTTTTTTTTTTTATTTTTTTAATTTTACTTCTTATATCTGAAGACAGTAAAAAATTTGCAAAAATTTCATCAAATACAAGCCTTCTGAAATATTTTGTATCTTTTACTTTTGTAATTTCTTCCTTGTGAATTTTTATAACACATTCCTTCCATGATACATTATCAAACAAATTAGATATTTCCTTTGGTAACCACTCATCTAAATCAGGTAAGTTTTGAAAAACACTATTTATTATTTGATTATATTTATTTAATGTTAAACCTTCTGTGAGGCTATATTTATTATCATCATCTGTTAATACTGAGCTGTTTGATTTTACCAGTTTTGGGTTAACAAATTGAAATTTATTTCTAAAATTATTTGCTTTACCATTAATTATGATGTCTTCATTTAAAGGTAGTAGTTTTCTTATATACCCTTCATAACTATTAAAAAAAATACAATCTATTTTTGCACCATTTTTTTCACATATGACTTTATTAGGTAAATTTCTAATTCGTGGAAAATTATATTTAATGGGCTTTACTTTAATGTTGTAATTCCTGCCTATTTGTAAATCTTCAATCTCTGTATCTTCAGCAGTTTCAATCTTTGATACTGGTAGATGCCACAATAGATCAAAAATTGTAAATATTTTTTTTTTATTAAACGATCTTAATGTTTTTTTACCTACACCTTTAATTTTATCAATGGGCGACAATAAATATTCAAAATTACTCATTAAATATATATATATGGTTATAATCAATGAATTCAAACAAACAAAATTTAATCAATAAAATTATTTACAGATCTCAATATAGAGGAACAAAAGAAATGGATATATTTGTGAGCACTTTTGTAAAATCAATTATCGATTCATTATCAAAAGATGATTTAAAAGATCTTAATACACTAGTTAACATGAATGATGAGGATATTATTAAAATTTCAAAACAAGAAAAAACCTTCAAAAATAATAAACTTTTAAAATTACTAATTAATTTTAGATGAATGGCGGAGAGACTGGGATTCGAACCCAGGAAAGAGTTGCCCCTTTGTCGGTTTTCAAGACCGATGCTTTCAACCGCTCAGCCATCTCTCCGTGAGCAAGGTTTTATTATTATTAATATATATTTCAACAATAAAATGACTTAAGTAATAAGACAAAATATTCAAATATTTAAAAATGAACAAAAAAAATTTTAATAAAGGTGTATTGTTAACCTCTCTTGGTTCTTTTTGGTGGGGTTTTTTTGGAGTTATATACTTCAAGTACATTTCTTTTGCTGGACATATAGAAGTATTAATTCACAGAAGTGTGTGGACGACTTTCTTATTAATAGCTACTACTTTTTTATTTTCAAAATGGAACATTTTTATAAAAATTATTAGTGATAAAAAAAAATTATTTATTCTTTTTATCTCAGGATTTTTAATTTTTATTAATTGGGGTGTATGGATCTACGCTGTAAGTATGGATAAAATAATTGAAGCAAGTTTTGGCTATTTTATAATGCCAATCATAAGTGTTTTTTTAGGTAATTTTTTTTTCAAAGAACTGATCACAAAAAAAGGTAAAATTTCAATTTTTATAGTAATTATTTCTGTTTTATATCTATTAATACTAGACTTTAAATCTATACCCTGGGTAGGTTTAATTGTTGCTTTCAGTTGGAGTTTTTATAATTTATTTAGGAAAAAAATTAATGTCGAAACAGATATTGGTCTCTTTATAGAAAGTTTGTACTTACTTCCATTTGTATTATTAGCATTTTATTTTATAACTATTAATAATTATAACGATTTCAGTTTATCAAATCCCTCTTTGATGCCACTATTAATGCTAGCAGGACCAATGACAGTGATTCCCCTTTTTCTTTATGTAAGAGGTGTTGAATTATCAGGGCTAGGCCCAGCTGGGATGATTTTTTATATAACTCCAACTTTGCAATTTATACTTGGTTTTTTCATTTATAATGAGCAATTTAATATAAATCAGTTAGTAAGTTTTATTTTAATATGGATTGCTGTAATTATATATTTAAAAGATATTTATGAAAAAAATTAAACTCTATATTTTTTTTCTTGTAATTACTATAAATTTTAAAGTTTATGCAAATGAAGCTGCATTTAATGAGTGGAAAAAAAATTTTAAATTAATTGCTTTAGAAAGAGGTGTGAGTTTAAACATTATTGAAAGAACAATTGATAAATCTATTTATTTAAAAGATGTTATAAAATATGATAGATATCAACCTGAGTTTTATGAAGATACAAAAACTTATATTTCTAAAAGAGCTAATAAGAGAAGAGTTAACTCTGGATTAAAAATATACAAGATAAACAAAAAAAAAATAGATAAAATTTCTGAAGAATTTTCTGTTGATAAAAACTTGCTTTTATCTCTTATGGGGATTGAAACAAATTTTGGTAATTATTTAGGAAAAATGGATATTGTCTCATCTTTAGCAACTTTAAGTTATGACAAAAGAAGGAGCGAATTTTTCACATCTGAACTGATTACACTTTTAATTTTATTCGATAAAGGAATTATTAATCCTGATAATTATTTAGGATCATGGGCCGGTGCATTTGGTAATTTTCAATTTATGCCTTCTACTATTAAAAATTATGCAATAGATTATAATAAAGATGAAACAATAAATTTGAAGAGTGTAGAAGACTCATTTGCTTCTGCTGCTAATTATTTAAATAAGATAGGTTGGAATAATAATGCTCCATGTTTTTATAAAGTGGAGCTTATAAAAGAAACTCCTCATAAATATCTAAATACATCTGCAAAACAAATTAAACATAAAAATAAATTATCTTATTTAAAAAAATACATTAAAAATAGTGAAACTCTAAATGTTCTTGATAATTTAAATGCTGCACTTGTTACCCCTGATTATGATATTATTCCTGATGCAAAAAAATTAACTCCAGCTTATTTAGTTTTTGATAATTATGAATTAATATTAAAATGGAATAGATCTTTAAGATTTGCATTAGCTGTGTGCACTTTGAAAAGTAAGTTTAAAAATGCGATTTAAACATATATTATACCTTATATTTTTAACCATGTTTGCTTGCGAACATCATTCATCAAACATAAATATTAAGAACAAGCCTGATAAGACAAAATCTATTGTTAAAAAAGAAGAAATTAAAAAAGTACCAAAAAAAAATGAATTAAAAAATATTGTTTACTCTAATAAAGGCTTTGCTTTAATATACAGTGAAGATACAGATAATTCATTGGAATATAAGTTAGATAATACATCAATTAATATATTAAGTCCTAACTTGCCTAATGGAACGCCTGTTAAGATAACAAATATTATAAATGGAAAATCGTTAATAACTTTAGTTCAAAACAAAACAGTTTTACCTATCTTCTATAATTCAGTAATTACTAATAGAATTGTAAGTGAATTGTCAATAAACCCAAATGAACCTTATATATCTATTGAAACGATCAATTCAAATAATTTGTATGTTGCAAATGATGTTAAAACATTTGATGAAGAAAAAAAGGTTGCTAACAAAGCCCCAGTAGATGATATAATGATTCAAAACATAAGTCTTGAGTCAGAAATAAAAGAATCTAATACCGAGAATTTTGTAACTAATTTTAATTATATAATTAAATTTGGAGATTTTTATTTTGAAGACTCTGCTATTATGTTAAAAAACAGGCTTTTTGAAGAATATAATATTAAGAATATCTTAATCAAAAAGTTGTCACAAAATAATTTTAGAGTTTATAAAGGACCTTATAAGGATTTTGAAAAATTAAAAAAAGGATTTCATAACATTGAAAATCTTGATTTTGATAGTATTGAAATAATTAAATTATGAAAATAAAGAATTTAATATTAATTATTACAGTCTTAACATTCCTAACAAAGCCTGTTTTTGCTAACTTTGATGTAAATGCACGGACTGCTATTGTTCAAGACTATTTGTCAGGGAAGATTTTGTTCGAAAAAGATGCGGATAGACAAATATTTCCAGCATCGATGACAAAAATTATGACTTCAATCATAGCTTTTGATTTGCTTAAAAGCGGTGAATTGTCTTTAGACGATAAGTTTTTAGTCTCTGAAAATGCATGGAGATTGTCTCAAGCTGGTTATTCCTCAATGTTTATAATGGTTGGAGATGAAATAACTGTTGAAAATTTATTAAGGGGTATAATCGTTTCATCAGGCAACGATGCTTGTATTGCACTTGCAGAGGGAATTGCTGGAACAGAGGAAGAGTTTGCAATTATGATGACTGAAAAAGCAAAAGAAATTGGTATGGAAAATACTAATTTTTCTAATTCCT
>CACMDZ010000026.1 GCA_902612575.1 uncultured Pelagibacteraceae bacterium
AATCCATGAGATTTATAAGATTTGTGAAAATAACAATATTAATTTTGAAGTTAGCAATCTTGATGTAAATAAATATTCAGATCAAATAAAATTTAAAGATAATATAAGGATGTTATCACATAATGCACATATTTATGAGTCAAAAAAATATGCTTTAGATTCTGATTTTGATTTAATTTATTTTGTTGAAGATGATTATTTGCATGAGGAAGACGCTTTAATAGAAATGATTTATACTTATCAAAGAATTTCCTCACAGTTAAATGATGAAATTGTATTATGTCCAGCAGACTACCCTTATTTATATGTAAATATGGAATTTACAAAAAATATGATAGGATTTAAAAAACATTGGAGACAAGTAAATCAATCTTTGTGTACTTATTTAATATCAAATAAAACTTTGAATAAATATTGGTCTTATTATGAAGATATGTATTTAAATAATTATGACCCCTATGAAAAACCTCTTCATGATTTGTATAAAAAAATAGACTGTTTTTCTCCTATGCCATCTTTGAGTATACATCTAACAAATGTAAATTCGATTTATGGTTTATCTCCGTTAAAAGATTGGATTAAAATATGGAATGAAAACAAATATTAAAATATGATCACAAGTTTATGAGTTATTGCCTTTCTTGTGACGCCACCGTGACGCTAACCTGTATTTACTTTCTAAAAAGCGTTTATTTTTCTAGCGAACCGAGAATCAGGAAGGGGCGTTCTGTTGCCAGGTGCCCCAAACCCCGTAACTTAATTAATAAATTAATTAAGCTGCAAGTGCATAACTTTCGTTAGCATTTATAAATTAGCCCGTTACGGCGGAACAATACCGAACGAAAGAACAACTTTTAGACACCCGTCGATCCTAATTCACCCCCTTAAGTTGTAAATGGTGGAGGTGGTGGGTACTGCCCCCACGTCCGTAATGGTTATTACGAAATTCGTTTATCGTCATAGTTGGAAAACCAACACTATTAATATAAAACCAAATAATAGAGATTCAATAATTTATTCATGAAACTTACAAAAGATCAAATAAACGATATAAAAGAACAACAATCTCAAGATAACAAAACTAAAAGAGTTACCGCTCCAGAATTAGAAAAAATTTTATATGAGGCTTTACCAGCTTTAGATCACGGCTTTATAAGAGTTATTGATTATATGGGGGATGATAGCTCAATTGTTCAGTCTGCAAGAGTTTCATATGGTAAGGGGACTAAACAAGTTTCAACAGATAGTGGATTAATTAAGTATTTGATGCGTCACTGGCATAGCACTCCATTTGAAATGTGTGAGATAAAATATCATGTCAAATTACCAATATTTATAGCTAGACAATGGATTAGACATCGTACAGCAAATGTAAATGAATACTCGGCAAGATATTCAATTTTAGATAAAGAATTTTATTTACCTGATCCAGACAATTTAGCTGCACAATCAATAGCAAACAGACAAGGTCGAGGTGATGTTATTGAAGGAGAACAAGCAAAAGAAGTTTTAGAACTTTTAAAAAATGATGCAGAAAGAACATATCACAACTACGAAACTATGCTAAATCAAAAATATGATGGATCTACGATTGATGATAATAAAAAAGGTCTAGCTAGAGAGTTAGCGAGAATGAACTTAACTTTGAATACATATACTCAGTGGTACTGGAAAACAGATTTGCTCAACTTAATGAATTTTTTAAGATTGCGTGCAGATCATCATGCACAATACGAAATAAGAGTTTATGCAGATATTATGTTGGATACATTAAAGAGATGGGTTCCAATCACCTATGATGCTTTCATGGATTATAGAGTAGGTGGCACAGAGGTTTCAGCTAAAGGTAAAATTATTATTCAAAAATTATTAAAAGGTGAAGAAGTAAATATCGATAATTCTGGACTTTCAAAAAGAGAATGGAATGAACTTATGGAAGCTTTTGAAATTAAAGATAAGATTGTTTAATTTTCTCAGCAAATTCTAAATAAATTTTTGTTATTTCGTGATCTGCATCCTTTTCAACAATAGGAATACCCATATCTCCATATTTTCCTACATCAGCATTAATTGGAATTTGACCTAAAAATTTTTTTTCAAATTCTTTAGCTGTTCTTTCAACACCATTCTCGCCGAAAATTGCATATTTTTTACCATCATCTCCTATGAAATGGCTCATATTATCAATTAAACCAATAATATTCACTTTTAGTTTATCAAACATCCTAATTCCTCTTTTCACATCTTGTAATGCTATTTCTTGAGGTGTTGAAACAATAATTGCGCCATCAACTTTTATTTCTTGTGCAAAAGTTAGTTGAGTATCTCCTGTTCCTGGGGGCATATCAACGATAATAAAGTCTAAATCTTTCCATCCAACTTTTTGGGTAAAGGTTTTTATTGCACTCGTTACCATAGGACCTCGCCATATCATCGGAGTTTGTTCATCAGTGAGAAATCCAATTGACATGCACTGAATATCATACTTGATGATTGGTTTTAAAATTTGACCATCACTTTCAGGTTTTTCATTAATTGAAAATAATTTAGGTAAAGATGGCCCATAGATATCCGCATCTAAAATTCCAACTTTACAACCAACTTTTTTTAAAGCTAAAGCCAAATTCGTGGCAAAGGTTGATTTTCCAACACCACCTTTTGCGCTTGAAATAGCAATTGTAAATTTAGTACCTGGAATAGGGTTTCTTTTGAAGGTTTTTGGCTCCGTTTTTGCCTTCATTGTGTCACTAAGACCTACTTTTTTATCGTTCATAAAAATACACTTACCTTGTTTTTGACCATAAAGACACTATATAGAGTGTCATAATGACAATTTATAAAAATCAAAGCCCATGGGGCACGCCGCCAGGAAGTGGTGGAAGTGGTGGAAATGGAGGAGGTTTCAGAAGAGGCCCAACTCCCCCCAACTTAGACGAGGCAATTAAAAAATTACAGGACACAATAAATAAATTTACAGGAAGTAGCGCAGGTGGAAAAAAACCTGTCATACTTGGATTAATAATATTAGTTGTTATTTGGGCATTAAGTGGTTTGTACAGAGTTTTACCTGACGAGCAAGGTGTGGTCTTAAGATTTGGAAAATTTGTTAATACTACTCAACCAGGATTAAATTATCATTTGCCATTTCCGATTGAAAGTGTGCTAACGCCTAAAGTGACAAAAGTAAACAGAATGGATATTGGTTTTAGATCAGAAAGAGACAGTGGATTTGGACAAGGTGGTGGAGTTGCAGATGTGCCAGAAGAGAGTTTGATGTTAACTGGTGATGAAAATATTGTTAATATTGATTTTTCTGTTTTTTGGGTAATTAAAGATGCAGGTAATTTTTTATTTAAAATTCAAGACCCAGAGGGAACAGTCAAAGCTGCAGCCGAAACTGCTATGAGAGAAGTAATAGCAAGATCAGATATTCAACCAATTCTTACAGAAGGTAGAGCAGTTATTGAAAGAGATACACAAGATATTATACAGGGTATACTTGATGAATATGAAAGTGGTGTACAAATAACGCAAGTTCAAACACAAAAAGCAGACCCACCTGACCAAGTAATTGATGCATTTAGAGATGTCCAGGCTGCTAGAGCAGATATGGAAAGATCTAAAAATGAAGCAGAGGCTTATGCCAATGATGTAATACCAAGAGCACGAGGAGAAGCTGCAAAAATTTTACAAGCCGCAGAGGCTTACAAAAAAGAAGTAGTTGCAAAAGCAGAAGGTGAAGCTAGTAGATTTTTGTCTATTTATGCAGAATATGCAAAAGCAAAAGATGTAACTCAAGAGAGAATGTATTTAGAAACAATGGAACAAGTCCTTGCAGATATTAACAAAATTATTATCGACAAAGATTCTGGATCTGGTGTAGTTCCTTATCTTCCATTACAAGAATTAAAGTCGGGGGCAAACTAATGAAAGCTGGAAAATTTATATTACCAATAATTATTTTGATTGCTGCAACACTATTTTTTTCAATATTTATAGTTAAAGAAGTTAATCAGGCTATCGTTCTTCAGTTTGGAGATCCAAAAAGAATAATATTAAAACCTGGTCTTAATTTTAAAATTCCATTTATCCAAAATGTGGTTTTTTTAGATAAGAGGGTTTTGAATTTAGACACTCCCCCAGAGGAAGTGATTGCTTCAGATCAAAAACGTTTAATTGTTGACGCTTTTGCAAGGTTTCAAATTGTAGACCCTTTAAAATTTTATATTTCCGTTGGGAATGAAAGAGTTGCGAGATCAAGATTAGCAACGATTATAAATTCAAGGATAAGAAACGTATTAGGTCAACAAAAGTTACAAACATTACTATCTGAGGATAGATCTAAACAGATGGCCTTAATTCAACAAGGAGTAAATAATGAGGCGGAAAATTTTGGAATAAATATTGTTGATGTAAGAATTAAAAGAGCGGACTTACCCCAAGCTAACAGCGATGCAATTTTTAGAAGAATGCAAACTGAAAGGGAAAGAGAAGCAAAAGAATTTAGAGCAAAAGGAGCAGAAATGGCTGTAACAATAACGTCTACCGCAGACAAAGAAGTCACAGTTATTCTTGCAGACGCTCAAAAAAAATCTGAGATAATGAAAGGGGAAGGAGACGGTCTAAAGAATAAAATCTTTGCAGATGCATTTGGACAAGACCCAGAATTTTTTGGATTTTATAGAGCGATGCAAGCCTATCAAAAAGCTCTGATCGGTGGAGAAACATCTATGATTTTATCACCTGATAGCGAGTTTTTTAAATTTTTTGGAAATAAAGAAAACTAGTTAAAATTATTTTAAATGAGAGAATTGATCATTGCCTTTGGTCTTTTCTTATTTATTGAAGGTGTTTTGTATGCCTTATTTCCATCAAAAATGAAAAATATGTTAAAAAAATTAGATTTAATTGCAGACAGACAATTAAGAATAGGTGGTTTAATTTTTGCTATAATTGGTTTTGCGATTATTTGGTATTTAAAAGTATGAAAAATTTGGTAAAAATTTTTGCTGTTTTTTTAATTTCAATTAATTATTTTTCTATCTCATTTGCAAATTCGATCCCATCATCTTTTGCAGATCTTGCAGAAAGATTGATGCCTTCAGTTGTAAATATATCAACTACAACAACAGTTACTACAAGATCAAACCCTCTTCCATTTGAATTTCCTCCTGGGTCTCCTTTTGAGGATATGTTTGGTACACCACAACAAAGACAGACTAGTGCATTAGGGTCCGGCTTTATTATTGATGAAGAAGGTATTGTGATTACAAATAACCATGTTATTCAGGGAGCACAAGATATAGTGGTAAGAGTTAATGGTGATAAAGATTATAAAGCAAAAGTTCTAGGTGCTGATGCAGGAATGGATCTAGCAGTTTTGAAAATAGAGTCAGATGAAAAATTTAAAACAGTAAATTTTGGTAATTCAGATAAGGCAAGAATAGGTGATTGGGTAATAGCAATAGGAAATCCTTTTGGTCTTGGTGGCACAGTTACTGCAGGAATAATATCTGCAAGAAATAGAAGCATAGGTTTATCCAGATATGAAGATTATATTCAAACTGATGCATCAATAAATCAAGGAAATTCTGGCGGCCCGTTATTTAATATGAATGGAGACGTTATTGGGATAAATACCGCTATTTTAGGTCAATCAGGTTCAATAGGTATTGGTTTTGCAATTCCTTCTAATAGCGCTCAAAAAGTAATTAAACAACTTATAGAATTTGGAGAAACTAAAAGAGGTTGGCTTGGGGTTAGAATTCAAGTTGTTGATCAAGGAATTGCCGATGCAGAAAATTTAGATAAACCAAGAGGAGCACTTGTTGCAAGTGTTGCAGAAAATAGTCCTTCAGACAAAGGTGGTATTAAACCAGGTGACATAATTTTAGAGTTTGATGGAAAACCTATAAATGAAATGAAAGAATTACCGAAGATTGTGGCAGAGACAGATGTTGGAAAAAAAGTTATAGTGAAAGTTTGGAGAAACAAAAGAGAAATAACTAGAGAAATAATTCTTGGAAGATTAGAAACATCTGAAGATTTCAAGGCACAAAAACCAGTAATAGAAAAACCTAAAGTATCAAGAATTGATGGTTTAAAAATAGAAGTTCGTTTATTGAATAAAGATGATATTGTATCAAGGAACTTGCCAAAAGGAACAAGTGGTGTGGTAATAACAAAAATAGACAAAGAAAGTCCAATTAATTACTTACAGGT
>CACMDZ010000027.1 GCA_902612575.1 uncultured Pelagibacteraceae bacterium
AGGTTGCAAAGAAGGAAACTGTGAAAACGGGTATGGTAAATGGATTTACACAGACAAAACAACCTATGAAGGTGAGTGGGTTGCAACCAAAAAACATGGTCAAGGAGTAGAAACCTGGCCTAACGGATATATTTACAAAGGTGAATTTAAAAATAGCGAATGGAGCGGTGTTGGAACTTTATTTTTTCCTGATGGCTCAACTTATGAAGGTGAATGGGCCAAAGGATTTATGAATGGTAAAGGAACTTTTACTTGGTCTGATGGAAAACAAAAAACTGGTATTTGGAAAAATGGAAAACTACAAGAGTAATTTTAAGAACTTGTCAAAACCAATCAAACAGTTTGGTGGATTAATAGGAATTATGATTATTATATTTATAACTTTTTTTATCCTAAATAAAATGTTTGGTGAAGGTGATGAGTTGGTTGCTAAAATGAAAATAGAAGAAGAAAGAATTGCTCAAGAGAGAAAACTTAATAAATTAATCTCAAGTCTTCCATCAGGAATTTTAGTTTCTTTTGATGGAACTGATCATTTTAAATTATCAGATGAATTATATGAGGCGGTTTGTAAAGCAACAAAACTTATTCCTCAACGTGCAATTATGGGAGCAAATTTTTTAAATTTCAGGGCACACGAAATTTATACTATTAATGGTAACAAGATTGATGAAACGTTTGTTAAATGGGATAAAGAAAAAAATAAGTGCTTTGCTGGTTTTGTAGTTAGTGGAAATAATGTTGGTGTAGATGAAACTATTTCTGTAAGTGGTGAAGCATTAAGTTTTCTAAGTACAGGGATTGATACAAGAGTTTATTTTATTAAAAATTTTTAGGAGGAAATTTAACAAATTAAAGAGATTTTAATTTATCTTAATTTCGTATAACTTTATTATATTTTATGTCTGAACCAGTAATTAAATGTGAATCTGTTTATAAGATATTTGGCGAAAATGCTGAAACTATGCTTAAGGAAGCAAATGGCAATGTAGATGCAAAAACTTTTCAAGAAAATGGATGTATAGTTGGTGTAAATAATGCTTCCTTTGAGGTATCAAAAGGAGAAATGTTGGTCGTAATGGGACTTTCAGGATCAGGCAAGTCTACATTGCTAAGATGTATCTCAAGATTAACAGATGCAACTGGTGGGAAGATATTTATTGAAGGTCAAGATCTATTAAATTTAAATAACAAAGAATTGATCGATCTTAGAAGAAATAAAATGGGAATGGTTTTTCAAAGCTTTGCGCTTCTTCCTCATAAAACAGTTGTCGAAAACATAGCTTTTCCTTTACAAATTAAAGGGATTAATACAGAGGATAGCATCAATAAAGCAATGGATATGGTTAAATTAGTTGGCTTGGATGGAAGAGAAAACTATTTCCCTCGAGAATTATCTGGAGGACAACAACAAAGAGTAGGTATTGCAAGATCATTAGCAGTTGAGCCAGATATTTGGTTTTTAGATGAACCTTTTTCAGCGCTAGACCCCTTGATCCGAAAAGAGATGCAAGATGAATTCTTAAGACTTCAAGAAAAGTTACAAAAAACAATTATGTTCATTACTCATGATTTTGACGAAGCTCTAAAACTTGCTGATCGTATTGCAATTATGAAAGATGGGATTATTGAACAATTAGATACTCCAGCAAATATTGTCTTAAATCCAGCAACTGAATATGTAAGAAAATTTACTGAGGAAGTGCCAAGAGAAAAAGTTTTATTAATTGAGGATGTTATGGATTCTACAACCACAGAAGATATAGGGGATTTAAAAGTTTCAAAAGACGAGATAATTGAAAATGTGGCAGAAAAAATATTAACACAAGAAAAGACTGTAGCTGTAATAGACAACAATAATAATATTGTAGGGTCTATTAATCCAACAAAAATAATTAATACAGTTTTTGGAGGAAGAAAAAATAATAATTAAATTATGGAATTATTTAAAAAATACCCAAAATTATTTCAGTGGATATTTTTATTAATAGTATTTTTTGCTTTATGTTTTGCAATTGATGTACCTGAAACTTATAAATTTATTAGAGGGCAAGCTGAATTTGTAAAAGACCCCAATCAAAGCACCTTTGTTTTTTTAGGAAAAGAGGTGAGGTATTACGCTTTTGATGTTTTTTGGAGACTGCCTCCTTTACTTGGTTGGTTACCAATTTGGATAAATGATTCATTATTCTTCTTAATGAATGATTGGATGCCAATGGAGTTTTGGAACGAAGATACTCAAGAATATAAAACTAGACCTTTAGTTTTACAAATTACTAGAAATTTAACTGCCTTTATGACTTTTTTAATAGAATTAATTAGAGAGATTTTACTTGGTGGGCTTGAAACTATCGTAGCATTTACAAGTTGGGATTGGATTGATGCTAATCCTTGGGCAGAATTACCTGGTTTACCATGGACTATTGTTGCTGCAGGTTCTGCAATACTTGCTTATAAGTTAGGTGGAAGAGGGTTGGCCATTTTTGCAGGTTTAGCAATGACTTATATTTCTATTTTTGGTCAGTGGAAACCATCAATGCAGACATTATCTTTTATTTTAGTTGCAGCACCACTATCATTTATATTTGGATTAAGTCTTGGTATTGCTGCCTTTAAGAGTAAAAGAGTTGAAAAAGCGTTATATCCAATACTTTTAGTCATGCAGACAATGCCTCAGTACGCTGTGTTAGTTCCTGCTCTTGTACTTTTTGGAGTTGGGGATCATGCAGCAGTAATTATAACAATGATTGTAGCTGTGCCTCCTATGATATTATTGACCTTATTAGGATTAAGAGCTGTACCACCGGAAGTTATTGAAGCTGGTAGAATGAGTGGATGTAATAATTGGCAACTAATGTTCAAAGTTTTAATTCCAACAGCAAGAAGAGATATTTTGATCGGAGTTAATCAAGTTATAATGGTTTGTTTTTCTATGGCTGTTATCTCCGCTTTTATTGGAGCAAAAGGTCTAGGGTTTAATTTATTGTTAGCATTAAATCAGTTAAACATTGGATTAGCTTTAGAAGCAGGACTTTGTATTAGTTTGATTGCAATTCTATTGGATAAAATGTCCTTAGCCTGGGCAAATAAACAAGTTGATTATTTTGGGAATCTAAATTTTTTCCAAAGGAATAAAAACTCATTATTTTTTGGACTAATAATGATTTTAGGAATTGCGTTAGCGTATTTTGGATCTATTTATTTTAAAGATGGATATAATTATTTATTTGAAGTTCCACATAATAAGGGGATATCAACTGCTGATTTTTGGAATAAAGGAGTTGACTGGATATTTGATACATTTTTTGTTTACATAAAAGCATTTAATACGTGGTTGATTGTTGAAGTACTTCAGCCAATGAGAGCTTTATATTTAAGAATGCCAGCGATAGCTACAATAGTGTTGGTAGTTGGAGCGGGATATTTGATTGGTGGCACAAGATCAGCTTTAGTAGTTTGTGGTTTGACTTTATTTATAGCATTAAGTCCTTGGTGGGATAGAGCTTTAGTCACAACTTATATGGCAACATTTGGTGTGATTGTGTCTTGTATTATTGGATTTACAGTTGGAACATTATGTTTTCAAAATAAACACTCTACAAAATTTATGTTAAACGTATGCGATATTTTCCAAACCTTTCCATCATTTGTATATTTAATTCCTGTAATGATGCTGTTTGGTATAACTGATACTTCTGTTCTTATAGCAGTAATAGTTTATGCAACTATACCTGCAACGAGATATACAATAGAAGGACTTAGAAGTGTCCCGTCCGGTTTACATGATGCTGCAACAATGTCAGGGGTAACAAAATTTCAAAGATTATTTAAGATAGAGTTTCCTTTAGCATTCCCACATATGATGTTGGGACTTAATCAAACTATAGTTTTTGCTCTATTTATGGTGATTATAGGGGCATTTATCGGCACAGAAGATTTAGGACAATATATTTTAAAAGCTTTGTCTGACAAAAAAGGTGCAGGAATTGGATTAACATTAGGAATATGTGTTGCATTCATAGGTTTAATTTTTGACAATTTAATAAGAACTTGGGTTGATAAAAGAAAAAAACACTTGGGTATAGATTAAACTTGTGAAAAAGTTTCTTGTCGCTATTGATCAAGGCACAACATCTTCAAGAGCAATTTTATTTGATTTACAAGGTAATATTATATTCATATCTCAATTCGAGTTTACTCAATATTTCCCAAAAAATGGATGGGTTGAGCATAATCCAAACGAAATTTGGTCATCAACTATAAAAGCTTTAAAAATTGTAATTAGAAAAGCTTCTACTTTAAAAGGTAAAATATTAAGTATTGGAATTACAAATCAAAGAGAAACTACCATCCTTTGGAATAAAAAAACCGGCAAAGCAATTTATAATGCAATTGTTTGGCAAGATAGAAGGACACAAAAATATTGTGAAAAACTAAAGAAAAAAAAATATGAAAATACTTTTAGAAAAAAAACTGGGCTATTTATTGATCCATATTTTTCAGCTACGAAAATAAAATGGATTTTAGAAAATGTAAAAATTTCAAAAAAACTTTTAGCATCAAACAATTTATTATTTGGAACAGTAGACACTTATTTAATTTGGAAGTTAACTAATAGAAAGCATCATTTAACTGATGCAACAAATGCAAGTAGGACAATGTTATTTAATATTAATAACAATACTTGGGACAAAGAAATTTTAAAAAAACTGAATGTCCCAAAAAGTATTCTACCAGATGTAAAAAATTCAGCAGATAATTTTGGAGTAACAAATAAAAAAATAGTTGGACAGGAAATTCCTATATCTGCAGTTTTAGGTGATCAACAAGCTGCAGCTGTTGGCCAATCTTGTTTTGAAAAAGGCTCAATAAAAAGTACTTATGGAACTGGAGCTTTTGCAATAATGAATACAGGATCAAAAAAGATTTTTTCAAAAAATAAATTATTAACTACAATTTGTTACAGGTTAAATGGAAAAAACACCTTTGCTCTAGAAGGCTCTATTTTTATTGCTGGGGCAGGTGTTCAATGGTTAAGAGATAAGTTAAAGCTAATAAACAATGCTTATGATACTGAACAAATTGCTAAATCAAAAAAAAATAATGAAGGAGTCTATGTTGTGCCAGCTTTTAGTGGAATGGGAGCCCCATATTGGAGACCTGATACAAGAGGGGTTATAACAGGATTAACTAGAGACAGTGATTGGAAAACTTTGGTAAGAGCAGTGATAGAGTCTGTGGCATATCAAAGCTATGATCTTTTTAATGCAATGAGGAAAGATGGCTTGAAGCCTAATAAAATTAAAATTGATGGTGGAATGGTTAAAAATAATTGGTTTTCCCAATTTTTAGCAAATATTATCAATGTTAAAACAGAAAGACCCAAGGTTTTGGAAACTACAGCTCTTGGGGTTGCATTATTTGCTGGATACCAAATTGGTGTATTTAAATCATTAGATCAAATAAAGAGAACATGGAAAAAAGATAAAATTTTTAAACCTAAATTAAGCAATATTGTTAGAAACAAATTGTTGAATGGGTGGAAGTTATCCGTCAAAAAAACATTATTATAGAAAATTTATTATTTTAAAAATGTATCCATGGAATCATCCATCGCAGATGCCCAAGGGGTATGGTGAATTGGGGCAATGGATCCAGTTACAGGTGATGAAAAAGACTTATTTCTGTAAGTAGAAATATCATCCATTTTATGATGTTCCCAATCCTTAAAATGTTTTCTTATTAATTCAAAATCAATTTTTGGATAATCTGACATTTCGTGAAGTTCTTTAGTATATTCAGTTTGAAAATCTATCATTTGATCTGGGTTTTCTAATTTTTCTTCCATAGAAACCCATTTAGAAATATCTTTTTCTATTTCACTATCATTTGGAATTTTAATTTTATTCATTATCACATCTCTTGCAAACCATGCCTGGCAATCAAACATATTAAAAGTATGAAATTGATCCTGCATACCTAGGTACATTAGCTTATGATTATCTTGCCACACAACTCCTTTGTATAATTTTGGTGGATATAATCTATTATGAGTTTTTAAACTTAGTTTTTCATCTAAAAAAGGAAAATGATGCAGATATCCTGTACATAATATAATTACGTCCGCTTCTTGTTCTGTACCATCTTTAAAAATTGC
>CACMDZ010000028.1 GCA_902612575.1 uncultured Pelagibacteraceae bacterium
AGCTTTGCAATATTAGAATATAGCATTTAAAAGGCCAAAATACCCTCTAATTTAAGTATTTTCGATTTTGTGGTGCAACTTATAGGTGATATTAAAAAAAAATTACTAAATATAGTAAAACAAACAAAAGACATTGTTTTTCAACATTTTTAGAGCAAAATACCTTCAGATTTGAGCAATTTTCTCTTAGTATTTATCCCACCTTTACCAGAATAGCCGCCCAATGAACCGTCCGACCTGATTACCCTGTGACAAGGTATTTTTGGGGCATATGGGTTCTTTCCTATTGCATTTGCAACAGCTCTCACTGATTTTGGTTTATTTATAGCCTTTGCCACATCAGAATAAGTCCTTATTTGACCTTTTGGTATTTTTTTAAGGTATTTCCAGACTTTTAATTGAAATTTAGTGCCTTTAAGAATCATAAAAAGAAAAACCCTGTTTCCTTGTACCTTTTCAGGCACAAAGAACAGTAGTTTTTGGCACGTCGTTTTATGCGCTACCGCCATGCCTTCCACTCTACTATTTTAGCGCTACTCTGTAGAGCTTTCTGCCCTCTGGGCTTGAACCTCTCGGTTTTTCCCCAGCTGGTCAGTTAAGAGTTGCCTCTTAATTCATTTTGGAGAATATCAGATAGAGTAGGTTGTATGTATCACTTTATTGTTGAATTTTATGGGTTTTTAACAGGGTAGAATAGTGGGGATAACTTAATCTAATGTTTTAAATAAACCATCTAAAACCCTCATACATCGCAATTCCATAAATTGAGTGACGTATCAAGAACATAATAGAGGTTTTAACCGGTATATCTGTATTTATTGCAAATATACCTTGTCCAGTAAATGGCAAAAATATTAGTAATGGCGCTAAAGTTGTAAGAGCTCCAAAAATAAAGCCTGTAAAATAGCTCATTTTAAAGCCTATTTGTATAAAGAAAAAATAATATATTACAGCCCAACAAATTGATACGTAATAGTGAAAAATCCAACCCATAAAGACCTCATATTTAATAATTGGCATTTGGGCTACATTTGGATTGTAAAATGATCCATTTTTAAGCATATAATAGGTCCACCTACCAACAATTCCCCAGGATGGCTCAGGAATACCTAATAATTTAAGTAAATAACCTAAAATATCTAAAATTATGCAAGAAAATATACCAGCAACAAGAATGCTTAAAATATCAATCAATTTACCTCAAAACATAAGTAGAAATAACAGAACAAATATGCTTACAAAAAATATACCAAAGATAACCATTAAAATTCGATTTTTTGTTTGTTCGTTAAGTTTTGGCCAAAAATTCATAATTAGGAATGTTCCAATAACAACAATTAGACCAATTAATACGTATTTAGGCATTAAAATTCTTTTACATTAAATGCTTGACATGTAAAATGTGATATTTTATATTTCCGATAATTAATGGTTATCGGAAAAAATAATGAATGAATTAATAACAGATTTAAAAAAACTCGAATTAGAAACTATTAATAATTTAGGTAATTCAAAAGCAAAAAATACTGTTAGAGCTTACGAGGCAGATTTTAAAGATTTTTCATTATTTTGTATAAGCAATGGTTTAAATCCATTGCCTACAGATCCAAAAACATTGTCAATTTATTTAACTCATTTATCAAAAAAATCTAAATTTAGTACTTTAAAAAGACGAATAGCATCAATTAAAGTCGTACATAAAATAAAAGGTCACTATTTAGACTCAAAACATCCTATCATAATGGAAAATTTACTAGGTATAAAAAGAATTAATGGATCTTATCAAAAAGCAAAAAAACCATTATTAATCAGTACTTTAAAAACTATTATTAATGTTATTGATGAAAAAGAAAATAATGAATTAAAAAAATTAAGGAATAAATCTTTATTACTTATTGGATTTTCAGGAGGTTTTAGAAGATCAGAGCTTATAAACATAGACTATGAAGATTTAGAATTTGTAAATGAAGGTTTGAAAATATTCATCAAAAGATCAAAAACCGATCAATCTGGTGAAGGAAGTACTAAAGCAATCCCCTATTTTAATAATATTACTTTTTGTCCAGTTGTTACATTAAAAAAATGGATAAATTATAAAAATATTAAAAATGGCAGAATATTTGATATCTCAGATAAATCAGTATCAATTATAATAAAAAAATATGCATTATTAGCAGGTTTAGATCCTAACAATTATGGGGGTCACAGTCTTAGATCAGGTTTTGCTACATCAGCTGCTGAAGCTGGGGTTGAGGAAAGGAATATTATGACCATGACTGGTCACAAAACACCTCAAATGGTTAGAAGATACATTCAAGAAGCCAATTTATTTAAGAACAATCCACTAAATAAAATTAAAATTTAAATATTTTTAAAAATAATCTCAGAACCAGTATCTGTAAAATTAAATTTAATAATTGGTAATTTTTTAAACCCTTTTAGGAATTTACTTTGATTTTTTTTTTTGCAACAGAAAAGCATAAAACCACCGCCCCCTGAGCCAATTATTTTACCACCTAGCGCTCCATTGTTTAGGCCCTCTTTGTAAAGTTCATCTATAAATGAGTTTGTTACTTTGCTTGATAGCTTTTTTTTTAAATGCCAATATTCGCTCATAAAATAAGCGCAATGATCAATAGACATGCCATATTCAAAATTTTCTATAAAAGAATTAGTTATGTTCTTTATTTTATCTAAATATTTAAAATTTTTACTTATTTTTTTAATTTTATCTTTTTCAATATCATCAGAAAATCTATTTAATCCTGTGTATACTAAAAACATATTTTGATCTAAATTTTTAAAATTATATTTTTTTTTATTTAATTTCTTAACAGAAAAACTACCATTTTTTTTAAATTTAATAACATTAAAACCGCCATAAGATGCCCAAATTTGATCTTGCGAACCACAATTTTCTTTTAAAATTTTTTGTTCTATATGAATAGATTTTAATGCTAAACTTTTTTTGCTTATTTTTATTTTTTTTAAATTATATAAAGCATTAAATAAACCCACACAGAAAGAAGAACTTGTTCCTAAGCCAGAATTTTTTTGTAAATCTCCTTGATAGTGAATTTCTAATCCTCTAGATACTTTCATGGTTTTAAATACAGACCTAACAGTTGGATGAATAATTTCATTAATGTTATTTACAGTTTCATTTTTAGACCAAACTATTCTATGTTTAAAATTAAAAACATTTGGTAAATATCTTGCAGATACATAACAAAATTTATCTATAGTTCCACCAACAACGCAACCACCATGTTTTAAGTAATATGACGGAAAATCAGTCCCTCCACCAAATAAAGAAATTCTAAATGGGGTTTTGGATATAATCATTAAATTATTTTTTTTATTTGCTCATAGAGAGAGTCTTTATTCTTATAATAAAATTTTAGGTTACATTTTTCGGATGCTAATTTATCAGTAAATTTATCACCGATAAAAAAAGAGCGTTCTAAACTAATATTCCATTTTTTTTGTGCCTTAATTATCATTCCAGGATTAGGTTTTCTATCATATTTGTTTTTCCTATATTTCAAATATTTCGAATTTTTGTAGTAAGGAGCATAGTATATATCGTCTATGTATGCATTTTTATTTTGAGATAGTTGTCTTTTCATTTTATGATGAATGATATTTAACTTTTCTTCAGATAAAATTCCTTTTCCTACTGCAGCTTGATTTGTAATTACTATGACTAAATATCCCATTTCATTTAAATAGTTGATTGCTCTTTTAACTCCTTTAAGAAAAATAAAATTTCTAAAGTTAGTTATATATCCTCTTTCTTGATTGATAACACCATCTCTATCTAAAAAAAAACATTTATTCTGGATTATATGCGAATTTTTTTTTATAAATTTAAGTTTTTGTGGTGATCCAATATCAATAAAAGTTTCGTTAAAAGTTTTTCCTATAACTTTATTTTTTTGTATCTCATTATATAAAATATCATTCTCAAATGAGTAATATTTATTTTTTATTTTATTTAAAATTACTTTTTTAATTAGGTAAATTCCACCGTTCGTTAAGTTAGTTGATTTATTTGAAATACCTATATTTTCGTTTTTGATTAATAAGTTATTCAACTTATGATTATTAATCACCTTATTCTTTGTAGTTAAACACATAAAAATATTCTTTTTATTTAATTTCTTTTTAACCAAAAAATTGAGGTCAACATCAAAGAATGTATCGCCATTAATAAGAATAAAGTTATATTTAATTTTTTTTTTAATTTTATATAACGCGCCTCCAGTTCCTTTCTGTTTACCTTCATCTATACACTTGATTTTAGTTTTATGAATAATTTTATTGTTATATCTTTTAAAAAAAAATTCTTTTTTATATGAGCAAAGTAAATATATATTTTTAAAACTGTATTTGATTAATTTAATAATCAGTTGATCTAAAAAAGGAATATTATTAATCTTTATAAGTGGTTTTGGTGTTATTTTTGTTATAGATCCTAACCTTGAACCCTGCCCTCCTACTAATATGACTATATCCTTAATTTTCATTAATAATGTCAATTAAATCATTCGCAACATCTTTATAAGTTCTGAAATTTCTTTTGGTAATAAGATTATTTCTTAAATTTAAATACACATTATCATCATTAAGAATTTGAACTGAATAATCAATAAATTCATTCTTATTCTTTGCAATATATCCAGTTTTTCCGTGTTCCACTCTCTCCTTTAATGATCCAATGCCCATAGTTACTATTGGGACACATAATTCTCTAGCCTCTTCAGCGGCTAGACAAAAAACTTCTCCTTTATGTCCTGGATTAAGCATTACTCTTTTTGAAGAAAGTTCTTTCATCAAATTATATTTATCACCCTTGTTCCTTAACTTGATACCTTTTTTTGTATGTTCCTCTGTTAAGTTAAAGGGTGGATTTATGTAAAGATGGGAGTTTTCTGATTTTTTTTTTATAAACGACCAACAATCTATTAAGAAATTAAGGTTTCTATCAGATCTAGTTGTGAATATTGCGTCTTTATTTAATGTGTGATCGACTTTAATATTATAATCAATAAAATCATAGTCAACTGCAATTGGCAAAATCCTTTTTCCAAAGATGGATGTTAAAAAACTTCTATTTTTATAATGATAATTACCCTCAAGGATTAATATTGGTTTTTTTTTAATAAAGGCAATTAATTGTTTTTTTCTAATAAATTTTTCTACTGATTGAATACTATGTGACCATAAAAAATTTCTATTACAGTTGAATAATGATAACAGGTTAGAGTCTGACATACTAATAAGTATATCCGGTTGATCATCTTTTGAAATATTATTTAGATTGTTCCATTCAACATTATTAATTATTTTTTTTGTTTTAATTAAATTAAAAACTTTTATTTTATAATCATCAAACTTTGCTAATTCATTAGATATGTTAATTAAAGTTTTTTCAGAGCCACCAACAATAGGTTTGTTAATATCTAAAGAATTAAAAGGAATAGTTTTTTCAACAAAATATATCTTTTTCATAAAATTTGTTTTTTTAATTTATTAATAGTTTTATTTATATTCTTATCTAAAAAGGAAAAACTAAAATTCATATCTTTACACCATTCTGAATAACTAATTTTCTGATGCCTGATATCTGCATTATTTTTGATTTCAAAATTAAAAAGATTATGACATTTTACATTATGAAAAAAACAAATATGACTGACAATACCCTCCTTTGCTAAGCACATTGATGATTTTTTTATTAAATAGAACATATCCAAACCAGTGAGCTCTTTTAAATAATATATACCTTTAGAATTGGGGTTCTCGGATTTAATATTTTTATTGATATCAATGTATGAACAATTTTCAGAAAAAAAAGTTTTGTAAACATTGCTTTGTGCATTGTCCTCTATATCTGAACAAAATAAAACATTATCATGCTTACTTTTTAAAAAATTTAAAAAGAATAATATATCTTTATGAGTCCAATTTAATTTCTCGAAAAACTTATATCTAAATTGAAAAAAAATATATTTACCTGGTATTAATTTGTTTATAATTTCATTATTTTTTGGCACATTAAGATTATTGTAATCTTCAACCAACACTTCATCTTTATCGATTAATTGCTCTTGCAATTGACGGT
>CACMDZ010000029.1 GCA_902612575.1 uncultured Pelagibacteraceae bacterium
ATACTTTATACATAATTCAAATTCATATATAAGCCGACACCAATGACAAATAAAATGCTTCAATTTGTGGATATAGGTCAACAAAATCCACCTAAAAGAGATAAATCCAAAAGGAAAGAGGATTTTGGCGAGATATATCAAGAATTTATACATGATAGGGCTAAAGAGCAGTCTAGCAGATGCTCACAGTGTGGTGTCCCCTTTTGTCAAGTTCATTGTCCTTTAAGTAACAATATTCCAGATTGGTTAAAACTCACTGCAGAAGGAAGATATGAAGAGGCATATCACTTATCCCAAAGCACAAATAATATGCCAGAAGTATGTGGAAGAATTTGTCCTCAGGACAGACTATGCGAGGGAAATTGTGTAATCGAACAGTCAGGTCATGGAACTGTTACTATAGGATCAATTGAAAAATATCTAACCGACAAAGCATGGGAAAATGGATGGGTTAAACCAATAAAAGTAAAAATTGAAAATGAACAAAGTGTTGGAATTGTAGGTGCAGGACCAGCAGGGTTAGCTTGTGGAGAAGAGCTAAGAAAAAAAGGATATCAAGTAACAATATACGATAGATATGATAGAGCTGGTGGATTACTTATTTACGGAATTCCAAACTTTAAACTAGAGAAACATGTAGTTGAAAGAAGAATTAAACTTCTGAAAGATGGAGGTATAAATTTTATAAACAATTTTGAAGTTGGTAAAGACTCTACTTTAAAAGAACTACAATCAAAACATGATGCAATATTAATTTCCACAGGTGTTTACAAACCTAGAGAAGTAAATTTACCAGGAAATGACCTAGGTAATATTTTTCCTGCAATGGAATTCCTAACAGCATCAAACAAAAAAGGTTTAGGTGATAAAGTTGAAATGTTTGATAACGGCACACTTAATGCTGAAGGAAAAGATGTTGTAGTTATTGGTGGCGGAGACACAGCAATGGATTGTGTAAGGACATCAGTTCGACAAAAAGCTAAATCTGTAAAATGTTTATACAGAAGAGATAGAGAAAATATGCCTGGATCTGCTAGAGAAGTAGGAAATGCAGAGGAAGAAGGTGTTGAATTTATTTGGTTGAGTAATCCAAAAGAATTTAAAGGTTCTAATAAAGTAAAGAGTATTATAGTTGATAAAATGAAATTAACTGACCCTGATGAGAGTGGAAGAAGAAAACCAGTTGTAGAAGAAAACTCAGAGTTTGAAATAAAAGCAGATTTAGTGATTAAGTCTCTAGGATTTGATCCAGAGGACTTACCTATTCTTTTTCAAGAGCCAAAATTAAAAGTTTCACAATGGGGAACTATTAAAGCTGACTTTGATACCTTAGAAACAAGTATTCCTGGTGTATTCGCAGCAGGAGATATTGTTAGAGGAGCATCATTAGTTGTTTGGGCTATTAAGGATGGAAGAGATGCAGCAACCTCAATTGAAAGTTTTCTTCAATCAAAACAAAAAATGAAAGTTGCATAATGGATATCCAAAAAAAAAATCGTGAATTATTAAAAAAAAATCATGTTTATGATGAGAAAATGGAACATGATGCATGTGGAGTCGGTCTTGTAGCTTCAACTGAAGGTGGAACAGACCTTGTTTCATGCTTTGTATTAGGCAATATTTACTCTCCAGTTTATAGAGGGCAAATTCAGAATAACGGATTAGGAATGAACACAGATGTTTTTTCTGAAAGAGGAAAGTCGTTAATTAATAGAAAAGGAGAATTAGTTTGTAAATCAGCATTTCCATCGATGCCAATTTATTTTTGGAATGATAAAAATAATAAAAAATATAAGTCCGCATATTTTGAGAAATATAAAAATGTTTGGCATCATGGGGATTATGCTGAGAGAAAATCTAATGGAGGATATATTATTTATGGAAGATCAGATGCAACACTCAACCCTGGGGGTGCCAGACTAGGCACTGCTGAGATATATTCTATTGTTGATAAATTTGATGAAGTAAAAGAGTCTATAGTTATTGGACAGCAGTGGGATAATGATGTCAGAATTATTTTATTCATAGTTCTAAAAATCCCAAAAACACTTAGTGAAAAATTAGCTCTAAAATTAAAAAAGGCTATTCGACAAAATGCATCTCCACGTCATGTACCAAAAAAAATAATTGAAGTTTCAGATATTCCAAGAACAAAAAATGGGAAAATAGTTGAACTAGCGGTTAAAAATATTATTGAGGGAAAAAAAATAAAAAATATTCAAGCATTAATAAATCCTTCAATTCTACAAGAGTATAAAAATATAGAAGAGCTTAAGAAACCATAATTATATTTAAATTTATATAGACAATAATATTTGATTGTTATTAAATAGTAATAATAATTAATAGATTGGAGAATATATGTTTAAAAATCTTTTTAGAAGTTCTCTAATGATTTTATTCTTGATGATTGGTTTGTCAGGAAAATCATTTGCACAAGAACTTAAATTTTTTACGATTGGTACAGGTGGTACTGCTTACACTTACTATCCTGTTGGAGGAATGATTGCTAATGCAATTTCAAAACCACCAGGATCTAGAGAGTGTGGCAAAGGCGGAAGCTGCGGAGTACCAAATTTAATAGCATCAGCTGTTTCATCAAGAGGATCAGTTGATAATGTAAATGCAATAATCTCAGGATTAAGAAACTCAGGTTTTGCACAATCAGATGTTGCTTACTGGGCATATACTGGCACTGGAACAATGGAAGGAAAAGAACCTGCAAAAGATCTAAGAACTATTGCAGCTCTTTTTCAAGAACATATACATTTAGTAGCGCTTAAAAAAAGTAATATTAATTCAGTAAAAGACTTAAAAGGAAAAAGAGTTTCACTAGATGAACCTGGATCTGGAACATATGTTGATGCTAAATTAATATTAGAATCTAATGGATTAAGCACAAGCGATGTAAAAGCTGAAGCATTGAAAGGTAAAGCTGCAACAGATGCTTTAAGAAATGGAAAAGTTGATGCAATTTTTGTTGTTGCAGGTTATCCAACTGGTGCAATAGTAGAACTAGCATCTGCAGTTGATATAAAACTAGTTCCAATCGATGGCGCAGGAGCTAAAGCGTTGACTTCAAAATATGGTTTTTTTTCAGAAAGCCCAATTCCTTCAGGAACATATGAAGGCGTTGATCAAGTTAACACTGTAGCAGTAGGTGCTCAATGGTTTACATCAGCTAAAGAAGATAGTGAATTAATTTACCAAATTACTAAAGCTTTGTGGAATAAAGAGTCAAGAAAGCTTATGGATGTTGGTCATGCTAAGGGAAAAACTATAACACCTGACACAGCTCTTTCCGGAGTAGGTGTACCACTACACCCTGGTGCAGAAAAGTTCTATAAAGAAGCAGGACTTTTAAATTAAATCTTAAAATCAATTTGCCCTAGATCTAATCGATCTAGGGCATTATTATGTCCCAATTTAATATTTCACCTGATGAAGTTGTAAAACTTGAAGAAAAATTTGAGATAAAAAGTAATGAAAGAAAGCTGAAAAATTTCTTAAAAACATTGACTTTTGTTGCTTTAGTTGCAATGTCAATTTACCATTTTTATGCGTCAGGATTTGGAACCATAAGAGATATTCTTCATAGAGGTATTCATATTTCTTTTGTTGTTGGTCTTGTATTTTTATTTTATGGATGGAAAAATTTCGGGGACAAACAGTCTAAAAACAAAGTTCCATTAATAGATATTTTCTTTTCAATTTTAGTAGTTGTAACTGCACTTTATTTACCATTATTACCTCCAGAAATATTAGCAAGCCGTGTTGGAAATCCCTCGAGCACTGAAGTTATAATGGGTTCAATTCTTATAATTTTAACACTAGAAGCGGCGAGAAGATCTATAGGATATACACTTCCATTAATATGCATAATATTTATGATTTTTGCACTTTATGGCCCTATTTTTCCTGGAGCTTTAAAACATGGTGGTAGCAGTTGGGCCGGTTTCGTTAATCACATTTACATAACTAATCAAGGAATTTATGGGATTGCAGTGGGTGTGATGGCCCAATATGTATTCTTATTCATTCTATTTGGTGTGCTTGCAACAAGAATAGGTTTAGGCCAATTATTTATTGATTTAGCAATGGTGATAGCTGGAAGGTATTCAGGTGGACCAGCTAAAGTCGCAATTTTTTCCTCAGCTTTTCTAGGAACCATTTCTGGATCTTCAATTGCGAATACAGTTACAACTGGTTCTCTTACAATTCCAGCAATGAAAAAAGTTGGATACCCTTCACACTTTTCAGGTGCAGTAGAAGCGACTGCTTCTACAGGTGGACAAATAACACCTCCAATTTTAGGAGCAGCAGCTTTTATTATGGTTGAATATTTAGAATTACCTTTAAGAGATATTTTGGCAGCAGCATTAATTCCTGCTCTACTTCACTATTTTGGAATTTTTGTGATGGTTCATTTAGAGGCAAAAAAATTAGGTCTTAGAGGTTTAAATGAAAGTGAAGTTCCAAAATTTATTAGAATAATAAGAGATAATTGGCTAGCAATTGTTCCATTATTTTTACTAGTATATTTAATATTAATTGGTCGTACTCCAGATTATGCTGCAGTAAATGGAATAATTGCTTGCGTAGTCATTGGATTTATAAGGAAAAAAAATAGACTTACTTTGAATGATTTATTTGAGTGCCTAGCAAGAGGTGCAAAAAATACTTTAGCAGTTGGAGCAGCTGCTACTTCAATAGGTATAATAGTTGGTGTAGTTACATTAACTGGAGTAGGTTTTAGATTAGGATATGTAGTAATTCAAACGGCTGGAGATATTGGCGGATTCTTCTTAAATTTTTTACCATTTAACTATTTTACACTTCAAGATCTGACATTATTTTTTTCTTTAATATTAATTGCAATATCATGCATATTCATGGGTACAGGAGTTCCAACTACTGCAACTTACATAATTCTTGTTGCTGTTGCAGCGCCTGCTCTTGCTCAATTACAAATTGAACCAATAGTTTCTCATTTTTTTGTTTTTTATTATGGCGTTTTAGCAGATATAACTCCACCAGTTGCGCTTGCAGCATATGCTGCAGCCGGTATTGCAGGATCAAATCCATTTACTACTGGTAATACAGCTTTTAGATTAGGTATTGCTAAAGCACTTGTACCCTTTGTGTTTGTCTATTCACCATCATTGTTGTTGGTTGCTCAAGGATTTAATTTCTATGATTTCATTATAACTTTAATATCTGCAATGATCGGAATTGGATTGATTGGAATTGGCTTTACAGGATATTTATTTAAATCAGTATCAACTTTTCAAAGATGGTATCTTGGTGTAATTTCATTATTATTTATTGCACCAGGTTTAAGTTCGTCAAT
>CACMDZ010000030.1:0-2500 GCA_902612575.1 uncultured Pelagibacteraceae bacterium
ATTGATTTTTTAAAATAAACATTCCCAAGTGTTTTCTTCAAGTTCGCGTATTGAGATTTTTGATTACTATCATAAAAATATGTAACAAAAATTGAGATAATAATAAGAAATACTAACCACAAAAAATGTGAAAATGATTTTAGTTTTTCTCTAATTTTTTTTTTCACAGTATTATCATTTGCTAAAAAAATGTTGAAATATAAGACTTTTTAACACAATTTTTGTTTATCTAAAAACTTGATTTATAAATTATTTCCAATATAAGCGTCACACTCAACATGTAAAAAATGTTAATTATTGGGCTAAATAGCCCAATTAGCTATTTAAATTGTTAAAATTTTAAGAAGAGAAGTGTGGACGGTTAAGGTTACCAAAATTTGTCGTACACACTTCAACTTTATGCAAATATTATTCTTAGTATTTGCATAGAAGCTAGTGTGCGCCGTTTTTAAACTTGAGAGTTTGATCATGGCTCAGAACGTACGCTGGCGGCACGCCTTATACATGCAAGTCGAACGAAGTAGCAATACTTAGTGGCAGACGGGTGAGTAACATGTAGGTATCTTCCCTTTGGTGAGGAATAACACGAGGAAACTTGTGCTAATACCTCATAAGTCTTTACGGAGAAAGCTTTATGCGCCGAAGGATGAGCCTGCACTTGATTAGTTTGTTGGTGGGGTAATGGCCTACCAAGACTTTGATCTATAGCTGATCTGAGAGGATGATCAGCCACATTGGGACTGAGACACGGCCCAAACTCCTACGGGAGGCAGCAGTAGGGAATATTGCACAATGGAGGAAACTCTGATGCAGCGATGCCGCGTGAGTGAAGAAGGCCTTTGGGTTGTAAAGCTCTTTCGTCGGGGAAGAAAATGACTGTACCCGAATAAGAAGGTCCGGCTAACTTCGTGCCAGCAGCCGCGGTAATACGAAGGGACCTAGCGTAGTTCGGAATTACTGGGCTTAAAGAGTTCGTAGGTGGTTAAAAAAGTTGGTGGTGAAATCCCAGAGCTTAACTCTGGAACTGCCATCAAAACTTTTTAGCTAGAGTATGATAGAGGAAAGCAGAATTTCTAGTGTAGAGGTGAAATTCGTAGATATTAGAAAGAATACCAATTGCGAAGGCAGCTTTCTGGATCATTACTGACGCTGAGGAACGAAAGCATGGGTAGCGAAGAGGATTAGATACCCTCGTAGTCCATGCCGTAAACGATGTGTGTTAGACGTTGGAAATTTATTTTCAGTGTCGCAGCGAAAGCATTAAACACACCGCCTGGGGAGTACGACCGCAAGGTTAAAACTCAAATGAATTGACGGGGACCCGCACAAGTAGTGGAGCATGTGGTTTAATTCGAAGATACGCGCAGAACCTTACCAACACTTGACATGTTCGTCGCGACTCTAAGAGATTAGAGTTTTCGGTTCGGCCGGACGAAACACAGGTGCTGCATGGCTGTCGTCAGCTCGTGTCGTGAGATGTTGGGTTAAGTCCCGCAACGAGCGCAACCCTCACTTTTAGTTGCCATCATTTAGTTGGGCACTCTGAAAGAACTGCCAGTGATAAGCTGGAGGAAGGTGGGGATGACGTCAAGTCCTCATGGCCCTTACGTGTTGGGCTACACACGTGCTACAATGGCATTTACAATAGGAAGCAAGATGGCGACATCAAGCAAATCCTAAAAAGATGCCTCAGTTCGGATTGTACTCTGCAACTCGAGTACATGAAGCTGGAATTACTAGTAATCGCGGATCAGCGCGCCGCGGTGAATACGTTCCCGGGTCTTGTACACACCGCCCGTCACACCATGGGAGTTGGTTCTACCTTAAGGCAAGGTTTCAAACCCTTGACTACGGTATAGTCAGCGACTGGGGTGAAGTCGTAACAAGGTAGCCGTAGGGGAACCTGCGGCTGGATTACCTCCTTTCTAAGGATGATTAAGAAATATTTCTTAATCTAAAAAATATAACAGGCTAATGTTGACCGTCCTCATTTCTCTTTTTAAAATAGTGTTTCTCCTTTTGCACAAAGGGGCCGGTAGCTCAGTTGGTTAGAGCACACCCTTGATAAGGGTGGGGTCGAAAGTTCGAGTCTTTCTCGGCCCACCAATTCTGGGGGATTAGCTCAGCTGGGAGAGCGCCTGATTTGCATTCAGGAGGTCAGCGGTTCGATCCCGCTATCCTCCACCAAGAAACACTTAGTTATTTTTTTTGTAAATATTTTTAAATTATCAATATCTATATCCGATTGTTCTAAAATTTGAACAATCAATTAATATTCGAAAAGATGAATGTTAAAAAAAATTTGATTCAACACAGAATTTTTTTCTGTGCATAAATCAAGCGTTTAAGGGCGTGTGGCGGATGCCTTGGCACTGAAAGCCGATGAAGGACGTGGTATACTGCGATAAGTTGCGGGGAGCTGTATGCAAGCTTTGATCCGTGAATTTCCGAATGGGGAAACCTACCACTTTATGTGGTACTTTAAACTGAATACATAGGT
>CACMDZ010000031.1 GCA_902612575.1 uncultured Pelagibacteraceae bacterium
AGATAGCTTTTATTATTTTTTTTCTAATTTTTCCACAGTTATGCTATTCTGAGAATTTATATGATAACAAGCCACTTGATTAATTTATGGTACCAAAAAGTTTTCAATTGTCTTGCCTTTATTCTACTTGCTATACACCAAAAGTAGCGGGACCCCTTTATGTGGTTATTGGTTTCTGAGTAAATTTAATTAAATCTATTTTGGACTTTGTTTGGGCCCCTGCTTACAATATCTGGCATCGTAGTGGTGTCGCAAGTTCCTTAATTAGCGTTTCATCAATATTAGTAATTATGTGTTTATTAGCGGATCTTAGTAAACGGTCTGAGACACATCGCAATAGAACGTTCCTTTTTTTATAAAAATAATAGTTAATGGTGCGGCCAGAGAGAATCGAACTCTCATGAGCTAGGCTCACACGGCCCTCAACCGTGCCTGTCTACCAATTTCAGCATGGCCGCCAATAATGCGTCAGATTAAATGAATGACAATTCTATTTCAAGTTGATAAGTTTTTATTATGGAATTCACAACTGAAGTAAAAATAGCAACAGATCCTATATATCAGAAGGTTTCAAAATCTATTCCAGAAATAGAATGGGCATTACATGCTCCATACATTTATAAAATAAATAAATTAAAAAAAGAAAAAAATGCTGTAATTCTTGCACATAATTATCAGACACCAGAAATATATCACGGTATCTCTGATTTCTCAGCTGACTCATTGGCTTTAGCAATTGAGGCCTCAAAAACTGATGCGGATATTATCGTTATGTGTGGAGTACATTTCATGGCAGAAACTGCCAAACTAATGAGTCCAAACAAAAAAGTTTTGCTACCTGACATGAAGGCTGGTTGCTCTTTATCCTCATCAATAACAGGAGAAGATGTAAAAAATTTAAAAAAACGTTATCCAGGAGTTCCAGTAGTCTCATATGTAAATACTTCTGCAGAAGTTAAAGCTGAAACTGATATTTGTTGTACATCGGCAAATGCTGTTAAAATCGTAAATTCTTTAAATGTAAAAAAAGTAATTTTCTTGCCAGATGATTATTTAGCGAAGTATGTTGCATCGCAAACAGATGTGGAAATTATTTCTTGGAAGGGTACTTGTGAAGTTCATGAACAGTTTAATGATGAAGAGATAAATGAAATTAGAAAAAATAACCCGGGTATCAAAATTATTGCCCATCCAGAGTGTCCACCAGATGTAATACAGGCAAGTGATTTTGCTGGCTCAACAAGTGGAATGATTAAATATGTAAAGGATAACCAACCTGAAAAGGTTATGATGGTTACTGAATGCTCAATGAGTGACAATGTTCAAATTGATAACCCTAAAGTTGAGTTTATAAGACCATGTAACTTATGTCCTCACATGAAAAGAATTACACTACCGAAAATTCTTGATTGCCTAGAAAACGAAAGTAATGAACTGATTATGGATAATGATACGATTGAGAAAGCCAGGAAATCAGTTGAGAGAATGGCTGAAATAGGCAGATAAAATCTGTGCCCAAAATTCAATTAAGTAAAAATTTTATCCGATCCACATGTAAACTTGCTCTGAATGAGGACCTTTATCCTTCAGGTGACATAACAACAAATTTATTAAATAATAATTCAATTTCACAAGTGAAGCTGATAAGTAATCAAAAAGGAATTATAGGAGGTCTAGAATTTGCTAAAGAAACTTTTAATTTATTAGACAATAAAATTAAATTTCACATAAAAAAAAAGGAAGGATCAAAAGTTACCAAAGGTTCTGTAATTGCTGTAATTGAAGGTAAAATTAAAAATATATTAATTGGGGAAAGAGTGGCTCTTAATTTTCTCTCTCATATTTCAGGGATTGCAACTAAAACCAATAAATTCGTAAAAAAAGTAGGTAAGAAAACAAAAATCTGTTGTACTAGAAAAACAATTCCAAATTTAAGAGTTATTCAAAAGTATGCTGTAAAACTAGGAGGAGGAATTAACCATAGATTTAATTTAAGTGATGAATTTTTAATAAAAGATAATCATCTGGCCTCATCAAAGAAATTTGAAGAGATAGTGAAAAAAGCAATTAATACTAAAAAGGGAAGAAAAATTACTGTTGAGGTTGATACTTTAAAACAATTTAAAAGAATTAATGGGCTTAATTTTAATACAGTTCTATTTGATAATATGAGCCCAAAAAATCTAAAATTAGCTGTTAGACATGCAAAAGGAAAATATGAGACCGAAGCCTCTGGAGGAGTAACTTTAAAAAACATAAAAAATTTAGCATCAACAAAAGTTGATAGAATATCTGTAGGTGAATTAACACATAGTATCGAGGCTTTGGATTTAAAATTAGAGATTTAATTTTATTCTTATTTGAGCTTGAGCTGCTGCTAATCTTGCAACTGGAACTCTGTAAGGTGAACAAGACACGTAATCTAATCCAGTTTTTGCGCAAAATTCTATACTTTTAGGATCTCCACCATGCTCACCACAAATTCCAAGTTTAATTTTTTTGTTTTGTTTTCTGCCTCTATCACTTGCAATTTTTATTAAGTCTCCAACCCCATCATCAATTGATACAAAAGGGTCAATATCAAAAATTTTGTTCTCTATATAATCATTAAGGAATTTACCACTATCATCTCTACTAATTCCAAATGTAGTTTGAGTTAAATCATTTGTTCCAAAACTAAAAAATTCAGCATGTTTAGCGATATCTTTTGCCTTTATTGCTGCTCTTGGCAATTCTATCATTGTTCCAACTAAAAATTCAATTTTAATTCTATTCTCATTTTGAACTTTTTTTGCAACCCTTATGACTAAATCTTTCATAATTTTTATTTCTGCTTCTGTTGAAACTAAAGGAATCATGATTTCAGGCATGGTTGATTGAATTTTTTGTTTTTTACATTCCACTAAAGCCTCAAAAATTGCAGTACACTGCATCTCATAAATTTCGGGGAATGAAATTGCTAATCTACAACCTCTGTGACCTAGCATGGGATTTTGTTCGTGAAGTTCCGAAATTCTAACCTCAAGTTCTTTAACAGGAATATTTAGTGAAACTGCAACGTCGTTAATTTCTTTATTATTTTTTGGCAAAAATTCATGAAGTGGTGGGTCAAGTAACCTTACTGTTACTGGTAAACCTCTCATTATTTTAAATATTTCAATAAAATCTTTTTTTTGATGCGGTAATAGCTTTTTGAGTGCATTAGATCGATCTTCAATTGTTTTTGATAATATCATTTCTCTTACTGATAAAATTCTTTCTTCGTCAAAAAACATATGTTCAGTTCTACACAAACCAATACCCTCTGCACCAAATTCTCTAGCAGTTTTACTATCTAATGGCGTCTCAGAATTAGTTCTAATTTTCAATTTTCTAAAATCATCAGACCAACTCATTATTTTTGAAAAATTACCTGATATTTCTGGTTTAACTGTTTTTACCTCTCCAATAATTATTCTGCCTGTTGAACCATCAATTGTAATTAGTTCTCCCTCTTTAATAATTTTATTTTTTGTTTTGAATAATTTGTTTTCATAATCAATTTCTATTTCACTAGATCCAGAAACACATGGTCGTCCCATTCCTCTAGCAACTACTGCAGCATGACTAGTCATACCTCCTCTTGATGTCAGTATTCCTTTTGCTGCATGCATACCATGTATATCTTCTGGTGAAGTTTCAACACGAACTAATATTGTACTTTGCATCATACTATTAAGTCTTTCAGCCTCCTCGGATGTGAAAACAACTTTTCCACTTGCGGCACCGGGTGATGCAGGCAAGCCTAGCCCAATTACTTCTAAATTTGCTTTCTCATCTAAAGTTGGATGAAGCAAAGTGTCTAAAGAACTTGGTTCTATGCGTAATATTGCATCTTTTTTGGTAATCAACTTTTCTTTGACCATATCTACAGCAATTTTAACAGCAGACTTAGCTGTTCGTTTTCCAGAGCGTGTTTGAAGCATCCAAAGTTTTTTATTTTCAACAGTAAACTCCACATCCTGCATATCTTTATAATGTTTTTCTAATTTATTTAAAATATTTTTAAGTTGCTTGTATGTCTCTGGCATTGCCTCTTCCATTGACTTAAGAGTTTCTTTTGACTCAACTCTGGCTTTTTTTGTAATATGTTGTGGTGTTCTGGTTCCAGCAACTACATCCTCTCCTTGTGCATTTATTAAATATTCTCCATAAATATTTTTTGATCCATCTGATGGGTTTCTAGTAAACACTACACCAGTTGCACAATCATTTCCCATATTTCCAAAAACCATTGATTGTACATTAACTGCTGTACCCCAATGAGACGGTATTTGATTTAATTTTCTATAGACTTTTGCTCTGTTACTTTCCCAAGATAAAAAAACAGCACTTATAGCTCCCACAAGTTGTTCTTTGACATTTTGAGGAAAAACTTTTTTTGTTTTTTCTTTTACGGTGTTTTTAAAATCTTTTATTAAAGCTTCCAAGTCATACTCATCTAATTCTGTGTCAAGTAATACTCCTTTTGTTAACTTATAGTTCTCGATTATATCCTCAAAGTGGTAAGCTTCGATTCCCAACACAACATTTGAATACATTTGAATAAAACGCCTATAACTATCATTTGCAAACCTTAAATTTGAAGTTTTTTTTGCAAGTGCAATTACCGTATTATCATTTAGGCCTAGATTTAAAATTGTATCCATCATACCAGGCATAGAAACCCTTGCTCCAGATCTTACAGAAACTAGAAGAGGATTTTTTATATCTCCAAATTTTTTTCCTGAGTCTTTTTCAATAAATTTTAGTTCTTTATTTATTTGATTAAGTATTTTTTTATTTAATTTTTTTTTATTCTTGTAAAACAAATTACATACCTCAGTAGATATTGTAAAACCAGGAGGTACAGGTAGTCCCATTCTTCCCATTTCAGAAAGGTTTGCACCTTTGCCGCCAAGAATATTTT
>CACMDZ010000032.1 GCA_902612575.1 uncultured Pelagibacteraceae bacterium
TATCAAATTATATCAAAAGTTAATATCCCCATTTTTAGGAAACAACTGTAGATATCTTCCGACATGTTCAGATTATTTTATAGAGAGTCTAAAAGAGTATGGAATTTTTAAAGGAAGTATTAAAGGACTCAAAAGAATTCTAAGTTGTCACCCTGTAAAATTTTTAGGTGGTGGCGAAGGATTTGATCCTATCAAAAAGAAAAAATAGTTTATGGATACAAAAAATGTAATTGCAGCAATATCTTTAAGTGCAGCTGTCATAATACTTTACAGTTTATTTTTTGCTCCTCCTGTCGTGGATCAAAAAAATATCTCAAATGACAAAAATACTTCAAGTCAAAATTCTTCATCAGATGCACCTTCATTAGCTCAAGATGAGAAAATAATTAAGATTTCAAGAGATGAAGCTTTGGAGGAGAATGAAAGAATTTTATTCGAAAATGATAAAATTAAAGGTTCAATTTCATTGCTCGGTTCATCTATAGACGACTTAACTTTTAAGAATTACACAAACACTCTAAATGGAGATGATAATGTTGTACTGTTAAATCCTAAACAATCTGAAAATGGATACTATGTAGAAACTGGTTGGGCAACAACTAATAAAAATATTGACCTACCAAATTCAAAAACATTGTGGGAGATTGAAGGAAATAAGAAACTTACACCAAATTCGTCTGTAAAATTAAGTTGGAAAAATAATCAGAATATCAAATTTACAAAAGAAATTAGTATTGATAATCAATATCTTTTTGACATTAAGCAAACTATAGAAAATAAGTCTGATAAAACTTATAATTTCTATCCTTACGGTCAAATCATAAGAAACATTGCACCAGAGGTAACAAATTTTTATATTTTACATGAGGGACTAATTGGTGTCTTTGACGATCAATTAGTTGAAGAAGATTACGATGATATAGAGGAAAAAAAATACTCTATAAATGCGGATACTGGATGGCTGGGCATTACTGATAAATATTGGATTGCTAGTCTTATTCCAGAAAATGGGAAAAGTTTCAGGTCTGATTTTGATTATAAAAATAAATTTAGAGCAAATTTTATAGAGACAGATGCAACTGAAATTGGTGCTAATGAAATAAAAACTAATTCTATCAGAGCAATAGTAGCGGCAAAAGAAGTAAATGTTATTGATGGCTATGCTGAAACTGAAAATATTAGCAAGTTTGATTTGGCTATAGATTGGGGATGGTTCTACTTTATCGTTAAACCTTTATTTTTTGCAATTCAATATTTCTTTAATCTTGCTGGAAACTTTGGAATAGCAATTATTATGATTACTGCTTGTATTAGATTAGTATTTTTTCCACTTGCTAATTACTCATTTAAATCAATGGCTAAAATGAAAGTTCTCCAACCAGAAATGACAAGGCTCAAAGAGTTACATAAAGAAGACAAAATGAAACTTCAGCAAGAAATGATGGCACTTTACAAAAGAGAGAAAGTTAATCCAATCAGCGGTTGCCTTCCAATTTTCATACAAATTCCATTTTTCTTTGCCATCTATAAGGTTTTATTTGTAACTATTGAAATGAGACATCAGCCATTTTTTGGTTGGATAAAAGATTTAAGTGAAAGGGATCCTACTTCTATATTTAATTTGTTTGGTTTAATTCCATGGGACCCCCCTTCTTTTTTACTTATTGGTGTTTGGCCGTGTTTAATGGGTGTTTCAATGTGGATGCAACAAAAACTAAATCCAACACCACCTGATCCTGTCCAAGCAAAAATATTTATGTTTTTCCCTTTATTTTTAACAGTTATATTAGCTCCTTTCCCAGCTGGACTAGTCATTTACTGGACTATAAATAATATATTAACAATGGCTCAACAGTACATCATCATTAAGAGAACGACTGTCAAAACCGTTTAAAATGGAAATAGAGAAAATTGTACCCAAAGACGGTCCTACAATCGATGAATTTAAAAAATACATAGATAAATATAAAGATCAGTTAATTGTAATTAAATATGGGGGGAATGTTTTTATTGATAGAAACATCTTTAATAATTTTATTTCAGATATTAGTATTTTAAATAAATTAGGACTTTCTATAATTATAGTTCATGGAGGCGGGCCTAGAATTAAAAGAGAGTTAGATAAATCGAATATTCAATCAAAATTTATAAGAGGATTAAGAGTTACAGATGAAAAAATTATTAACATAGTTGAAAATGTCCTTATCGACTTTAATGAGGATATTGTAAATTCTTTAGTCGAAAAAGGTGCAAATGCAGTTTCTCTAAATACAAAGAAAAACAATGCTATAGAAGTTATTCCAGAGGCTGAGGAACTAGGATTTGTTGGTATTCCAAATAAAATAAATGTCGATATAATAAAAGATATAATCAAAATAAATGCAGTACCAATTATATCTCCTTTAGGTTTGGGAAAAAATAGTCAAACGTATAATATTAATGGAGATACAGCTGCTGGAGCTATAGCAAAATCATTAAAATGTAGAAGATTATTATTAATGACCAATGTGGAAGGAGTTTTAAATAAAGAAAAAAAGCTTATCGAAGAGATAAGCTCTTCTGAAATTTTAGAAATGATTAATAATGAAACAATCACAGAGGGTATGATACCCAAAATAAATACATGCCTTGATGCAGTAATGAACGGGGTAACAGGAGTAGGAATCATAGATGGTAGAAAAAAACATTCAATTTTGTTCGAATTATTTTCAGACAAAGGTGCAGGAACATTAATAAGAAGATGAAGCACATAAAAAATATCTTATTCGATTGTGACGGTGTTCTTTATCAAGATCTAGAGGCAGTATTTGGGCAAGTAAGTAAAAGAATGACTCAGTATATTTCAAAAAAGTTAAAGATTGATCTAAAAGAAGCAAAAGAGCTACAAACTAATTATTTTCATAAATACAACACAAGTCTGAACGGATTAATGATACACCATGATATTCCCCCAACAGAATTTTTACAATTTGTTCATGATATTGATCTATCTTTTATAGAGAAAGACATTGTTTTAAGAGAAGAAATAAAAAAATTAAATCTAAGAAAATTTGTTTTTACCAATGGAAGCAAGGAACATGTTAAAAATATTACTACACACTTAGGTATAGATGACTTATTTGATGGCGTATTTGATATTGTTGATGCAGATTATCATCCAAAACCAGCCGCAAAAGCATTCGATTTAATGGTTAAGAAATTTGATATTAATCCAAAAGAGACAGTTTATATTGAAGATATTGCTAAAAATTTGTCGATCGGAAAGGAAAGAGGAGCTACAACAGTTTGGTTAATCAATAACGAGTATTGGGGGAAAAAGGAATCTAACAAAGAGTATATTGACTACAAAATAGAAAATCTCTCTTTATTTTTAAAAGAAATAAGGTTATTAAAAAACTCTTAAAACTATGAGTATAGAAAATATTATAAATGATGCTTGGGAAAATAGAGATCAAGTAAACCCGTCATCTGAACAGTCTCTTAAAGATACAATAAATCAAGTGATCGATGATTTAGATAGTGGTAGATCGAGAGTGGCTGAGAAAATAAATGGTGAGTGGGTAACTCATCAACATTTAAAAAAGGCGATCATGTTAAGTTTCAGATTGTATCCTATGGAAAATTTGAATGGTCCTTACAGTAGTTGGTATGATAAATCGCATTTACTTAAAGGTAAAACAGCAGGATGGACAAAAGAAGATCATGAAAAAGCTGGTTTTAGAATGGTGCCTAACTCTCCAGTAAGGAAAGGAAGTTTTGTAGGCAAAAATGCAGTTTTAATGCCATGCTACGTAAATATCGGTGCATATATTGATGAGGGTACAATGATTGATACATTTGCAAGAGCAGGAAGCTGCAGCCAAATAGGAAAAAATTGTCATATCTCTGCAGGATCAGGTGTGGGTGGTGTATTAGAACCTGCGCAAGCACTGCCGACAATTATAGAAGACAATGTTTTTTTGGGTGCAATGTCTGAAGTTGTAGAGGGTGTAATTGTAGGAGAAGGGTCGGTTCTAAGTATGGGAATGTACATTGGACAATCTACAAAAATTGTTAATAGAAAAACTGGTGAAATTACTTATGGAAAAATTCCTCCTTATTCAGTTGTGGTTCCAGGTTCACTTCCAGATAAAAATAATTCATCTGCACCCTCTCTGTATTGTGCAGTAATAATCAAACAAGTTGATGAGAAAACCAGATCAAAAACTTCTATTAACGATCTCTTGAGAGAATAATTTAAATGGCAATTATAAATGAATTACAATTAGCAAAGGAGCTAATTAGATTTCCAACTGTAACTCCTAAAGATGCAGGAGTTATGAAATTTCTAGAAAGGAAGCTAAAAAAACTTGGGTTTAAAACAAAAATTCTTGAGTTTAAGGAAAAAGGAAGCGAACCAGTCAAAAACCTATATGCAAGATTAGGAAATAATGGTCCTAACTTTTGTTATGCAGGACATCTAGATGTTGTCCCTGCTGGAAATTTAAATGATTGGACGGTAAACCCATTTAAGCCATCAATTAAGAAAGGTCATTTAATTGGTAGAGGAGCAAATGATATGAAAAGCTCAATTGCTGCCTTTGTGTCTGCTGTTAGTATTTTTATTCAAAAAAATAGAGGATTTAAGGGATCTGTAAGTCTTTTGATTACTGGAGACGAGGAAGGTGTTGCTATAAATGGAACTAAAAAAGTTGTTGATTACTTAAAAAAAAGAAAAGAAAAAATAGATTTTTGCTTAGTTGGAGAGCCAACAAATCCAAATAAATTAGGAGAAATGATTAAAATTGGGCGAAGAGGTAGCATGACTGGACGACTAACA
>CACMDZ010000033.1 GCA_902612575.1 uncultured Pelagibacteraceae bacterium
AATAATGATTTTAATTGCATATTAATTTCATTAGATCCTGCATTAGCTAACTGTTTAGTTTTCTTTAATTTTAAATCATCAATAATTTCATCTAAAAATTTTTCAGAATACTGGCTAGAGTCTTTATTTTCGATTACCTCATTTCTTTGAGAAAATATTACTTGTCTTTGATCATTCAAAACATTATCAAATTTTAATAGGGTTTTTCTTATATCAAAATTTCTAGCTTCAACTTTTTGTTGTGCTCTCTCTAATGCTTTATTAATCCATGGATGATCTATACTTTCTCCGTCTTTAAGTCCAAGTTTTTCAAGTATATTATTCATAGATTCAGATCCAAATATTCTCATTAAATCATCCTCTAAACTTACGTAGAATATTGAGCTACCCTCATCACCTTGTCTACCAGCTCTTCCCCTAGCTTGATTGTCAACTCTTCTACTTTCCATTCTTTCAGTCCCGACAACAAATAGTCCGCCTAATTTTTTAATTTCAGTCTTATCGCTCTCATCCTGGCCACCCAATTTGATGTCAACACCTCTTCCTGAAATACTTGTTGTAATGATTATTGAATTTCTTTTTCCCGCATCTGCAATTATTTCCGCTTCTCTTTCGTGATTTTTTGCATTTAAAACTGTGTGCTTAATATTTTTTTTGGCAAGCAAATCTGAATAATGTTCAGATTTGTTTATGCTTGATGTAAAAACTAATAATGGCTGACCTTTTTCATTACATTCAATGATTTTCCTAATTATTGCATCGTCTTTTTCTGCACTAGTTCTAAATATTTGATCATTCCAATCTCTCCTAATCATTTTTTTATTGGTAGGTATTGAAACCACTGGAAGATTATAAATTTCAAAAAATTCCTCAGACTCTGTTATCGCTGTTCCTGTACATCCAGCTAATTTTTCATAAAGTTTAAAGAAATTTTGATAGGTAATTGATGCTAAAGTTTGATTTTCAGCATTTATTGTCAAATTTTCTTTTGCTTCTAAACTTTGATGTAATCCATCTCCGAAACGTCGCCCAGGTAATTGTCTACCTGTTTGTTCATCAATTATTACTATCTGTCCATCCTTTACAATATAATCTCTACCATTTTGAAAAAGATGAATTGCTTTTAAAGATTGATTAACTAAATGAACAATATGTAGATTTTCTGGATCATAAAAATTTTCATTTTTAAGAATTCCAGCTTTTGAAAAAATATTTTCTACATTATCAACACCTTTATTTGTTAGTAAGATATTTCTATCTTTTTCATCAATTTCAAAATCAACTTTATTCAAATTTTTTACTAATTTATCAACCGCTATGTATTGATTAGTTTTATCTTCAGTTGCTCCTGATATTATAAGAGGTGTTCTTGCTTCATCAATCAGACAAGAATCTATCTCATCAACTATCGCGTAATTATGATCTCTTTGAACCATTGCTTCTTTTGAAAATTTCATATTATCTCTCAAATAATCAAACCCTAATTCACTGTTGGTAGAGTAAGTAATATCTTTAGAATAATTCTCTTTTCTCTCGGCGTCGTCTTGGCCTGTATTAATATAACCACATGTTAGACCCAGGAACTCATAAATCTTTCCCATATTTTGACTATCTCTCTTAGCTAGGTAATCATTTACAGTTACTATATGAACCCCTTTTTTATCTAGAGCGTTAAGGAAAGCAGCAAGAGCTATAGTTAAAGTTTTACCCTCTCCAGTTTTCATCTCTGCAATTTTATTCTCATGGATTACAACACCTCCAATCAATTGAACATCAAAGTGTCTTTCATTTCTAATTCTTTTAGATGCTTCTCTCACCATTGAAAAAGCCTCAGGCAATACTTCGTTTAAACTTTTACCATTTTTTATTTCTTGAATTAGCTTCTCAGTTTTTTTTGGAAACATATCATCAGGTAAATTCTCTAAATCCTTTTCTAAAAGATTAACTTTATTGACTATTTGATGAATTCGGTTTAGTTCCTTTTCATTGCTGCTTTTAATAAGCTTTGAAAATATATTAAGTGGGTTGAACATTTTGATATAAAATTAAATATTAGAAATATATAGTAATTAATTAATTATTTTAAATATCATGAAATTTAACATAAACAATTTTATTAATACTAGTGATCAAAGGTCCAAAATTGTTGATTTTCAGGATTTAGATCATATTGATGGAGTTTCAATTTCAGCAGTCAGTGCCGGTCTATATAAATATAAAAGAGATGAATTAGTTTTATTTTATTTTAGAGATGGAGCAAATTATGCATCTGTGTACACACAATCAAATTTAATATCAGAAAATCTAAAATGGAATAAAAAAATTAAAGCAAAAAAAATATTTGCATTGTTAATTAATACTAGAAATGCCAATGCATTAACAGGTACAGAAGGTTATGAAGCCTTAAAGAAGATTTCTTTAGAGCTATCTTCAAAATTAACTGAGGTACAGAAAAGAGATGAAGATAAGCCAAAACAAATTTCTTCAAAAGAAATACTTTTTGGTTGCACAGGCACTATAGGAGAGAAATTTCCACTAGAAAAAATTAAAAATTCATTACCAGATTTGGTTAACAAAATAAAATATACACAAAACAAATTAATCTGGATGAAAGCTGCAATGGGTATCATCACAACCGATTTAAAACCAAAATTATCAATGGCTGAAACTAAAATTGGTTCATCTACAATTAAAGTTTATGGAATTGCAAAAGGCTCTGGCATGATTTACCCAAATATGGCAACAACATTAGGTTATATATTTACCGATGCAAATTTGTCTTCATCTATTTTAAAAGATATTTTAAAAAATAACATAAAAACAACTTTCAACGCAATTTCATGTGATGGTGACACAAGCACAAATGATATGGTTTCCATATTTTCAACAAGCAAAGTTAATCATCCAGAAATAAAAAGATTTAGTGATAGTAGACTTAAAAATTTTAATAAAGCAGTACATGATGTTTTATTAAATTTAGCTAAACAAGTTGTTTCTGATGGAGAGGGAGCATCGAAGCTTATTTCTATTAATTGTATTAATTGCAAAACTGAAAAAGATGCTAAAAATATATCCTCTAAAATTGCAAACTCATTACTAGTAAAAACAGCAATTGCAGGAGAAGATCCAAATTGGGGAAGAGTAGCTATGGCAATCGGAAACAGTAATTTGAAAATTAATGATCAAAAATTATCTATTTCTTTTGGACCATATAAAATTTATCATAAAGGATCTTTATACAAATCTTATGATGAAAAAAAAGTCATAGATTATATGAAAGGTCAATCTATTGAAATACAAGTTGATATTGGTCAGGGGATTAAAAATTTTAAATTTTACACAATGGATTTAACAAAAAAATACATTGAAATTAATGCTGATTATAGAACTTAACTATATTGAAATTTCATTGATTAATATTTAGATAACAATCATGATCAAATATTTATTAAAATGTAAAGACTGTGGGCAAGAATTTGAAAGTTGGTTTGGTGCCTCTGATGAATATGATAGATTGTTAAAATTAAAACTTTTGAATTGTCAATCCTGTGAGTCAATAAATGTTGAAAAGTCGTTAATGTCTCCAAACTTATTGAATACCAAGAAAAAAGTAGATTTAGATGAGATAAAAAAACATAAAGAGGTTAAAAAAAAACTATCCGATTATAAAAAATTTGTGAAAGACAATTTTGATTATGTAGGAGAAAATTTTACTTATAAAGCAAGATCAATTCATTATGATAAAAAAAAACTAAAAAAAGGTATTTATGGTAGTGCGTCGCTTAAAGATCTTAAAGAATTAAGGGAAGAAGGAATAGAAACTGATGTTATTCCATGGATTGAGGACGATAAAAATTAAACTTTTTTAAATTCTGAAATATAATTTACGGACTTATCTGATGTTACAGACCACTTATTTAATAGAGGATTAAAACTCATCCCATCAATTTTTCTTAATTTTAAAGAATTTTTTTTACAAATATTTTTTAAATTTTCTGGTTTAACAAATTTTTCCCAATCGTGCGTACCTATTGGCAGCCACTTTAAAACATACTCAGCCCCTACAATCGCAAACAAATACGACTTTAAAGTTTTGTTTAGAGTAGCAATGAACATTACGCCTGATTTTTTTAAAAATTTTGCACTTTCTTTTATAAAAAAATCTACATCTTCTACATGCTCAACTATTTCCATATTTAAAATTATATCAAATTTTTTTTTAATTTTTAAATTTTCTGGAGATGAATTGTAATACTTTATCTTAAGTTTACTTTTTTTTAAATGATACTTAGCGACTTGTATATTTTTATACGAAGCATCTATTCCAACCACATCTGCGCCGAGTCTAGCCATAGGTTCTGAGAGCAACCCACCACCACATCCAATATCTAGAATGCTTATACCTTTAAAGGGCTCATGATCTTTTTTAATTTTAAATTCGGATAAAATTGTATCTCTAATATATTTAATTCTTATAGGGTTAAATTTATGTAATGGCTTAAATTTT
>CACMDZ010000034.1 GCA_902612575.1 uncultured Pelagibacteraceae bacterium
TTCATGATCAAAATCCACCATCAGATTTAACAATAATAATAAAAAGAGCTAAAATTAAAAATAATGATAAAGAATTTTCATTAATACCAGATCCAATTTATGATCCAGATCATGAAGTAAATATTGATAGAAAAACTGCAACTGGCTATCAAGTCAAAGCTGGTGATTACATTCAAATTATAACACCAACAGGAAGACAGTGTTCGGACTTTGTTGCTTATGATACAGCTAAATTAGAAAAAGGTTTGGAAAGAGGTCTTGATTGGCAAACAACTAGAACTTTTATGGGTCATACTTTTCCTGGTCCAGGGCTATATTCAAAATTTTATGACACTGATCATGAACCTTTAATAGAAGTGATAAGAGATACTGTTGGTATACATGATACATTCAACTTAGCCTGTACTTCAAAATATTATGAAGACTCAGGATATTTTGGCCATGCAAATTGTTCTGATAATTTAAATGACTCTATGGAAAAATATGGTGTAGAGAAAAAAAAAGGTTGGCAGGCGATAAATCTTTTTTTTAATACATCTGCTGGCGGTCTAAATTCAGTAACCTCTGACGAGTCATATGCAAGACCAGGTGATTATGTAATTTTTAAAGCACTTAAAGATTTAACCTGTGGTACAACAGCTTGTCCTAGCGATATTGATAGCTGTAATGGATGGAACCCTACTGATATTTTTGTTAGAACTTATGAAAAAAGTAAAGAATTTACAAAATCTTATGGATTTAGAATGAAAACAGACTCAGAAAATAAACTTACAAGGAACACAGGGTTTTACGAAAGAACTTCTAAACTAACTAGAAACTTTGTTGATGCTAGAGGTTTTTGGTTACCAAATGATTATACAAAACATGGAGTTATTAATGAATATAATGCTTGTAGAGAGAAAGCTGTTTTAATTGATTTATCTTCTTTAAGAAAGTTTGAAATTCTTGGTCCTGATGCTGAAGAATTAATGAATTACACTTTAACTCGAAATGTTAAAAAACTTTCAGTAGGCCAAATTGTTTATTCAGCAATGTGCTATGAAAATGGGACCATGTTTGATGATGGTACTTTATTAAAACTTAGTGATCATGGTTTTAGATGGGTTTGTGGAGATGAGTATGGTGGGGAATGGCTTAAAGAACAAGCAAAAAAGAAAAATTATAAAGTTCATATAAAAAATTCTACAGACCAAATAAATAACCTATCTTTACAAGGACCAAAAAGTAGAAAAATTCTAGAAAAAATAATTTTTACTCCTCCTACACAGCCCTCTATATCTGAATTGGAATGGTTTAGATTTAGTATTTGCAGATTAGAAGAATTAAATGGAATACCATTAATTGTTTCACGAACAGGTTATACAGGTGAGCTTGGTTTTGAAATTTGGTGTCACCCAAGCGATGCACCAACTGTTTGGGATAAAGTAATGGAAGCAGGTAAAGACGAAGGTTTGATACCTGCTGGTTTTGCTGCTTTAGATCTTTTAAGAATTGAAGCTGGTTTAATATTATTTGGTAATGAATTTGATGGACAACAAGATCCCTTTGAAGCAGGGATTGGTTTTTCTGTACCATTAAAATCTAAAACGGAAGATTTTATAGGAAGAGAAAACCTAATTAAAAGAAAAGAAAACCCTCAAAAAAAATTAGTTGGGTTAGAATTGATTGGTAAAGAACAAGCAAACCATGGAGACTGTGTACATATTGGAAGATCTCAAGTTGGAGTAATTACAAGTGGGTGTATTTCACCAACACTAAATAAAAATATTGCCTTATGCAGAATAGATGTAGGTCATTCAGAAATAGGAAATGAAGTTGAAATTGGAAAAATAGATGGTCACCAAAAAAGAATTCCAGCTAAAATTGTAGGATTTCCTCATTACGATCCTAAGAAAACAAAAGTTAGATCATAATGCCTAAATCAACAAAAGATCTATTAGAATTTTGGGAAGATCAAATGAAGCTTTCTCATACCTCTAGTAACTACTTTTTTAGAAAATCACCTTCACACTATCATATGATGCTGCTTGTAATGTCTGCATTTAAATTAAAACAAAATTTATCTGTCGAAGAATTAAAAACAAAATTATTTAAAACTTCACGACCAAAATCTGCTTTAATTATTAATGAAGCGTGTGAAAAAGGGTTTTTTTATTTAGAGAAAACTTCAGAGGACCAAAGGAAAAAACATATCAAACCAAGCGCCTCATTTATTGAGGAATTTAACGATTATTTGTCCACTCTTAAAAATTTAAGTTTTTAATAGTTTGTTAATTTAAGGTTGTATAATTTTTTATTTCTAAATTTTATATATAAAAAAAATTATATATTTAACCTTTTCCAAAAAATAATGTTTCGTTATGTCATTACCGACAAAAGCTAAAGTAGTAATAGTTGGTGGAGGAATTCACGGACTAAGTACTGCTTGGAAATTATCTGAAACATATAAAAATCCAGGCGATATTGTGGTATTAGAAAAAAAAGATACCGCAGCAGGGGCAAGTGGTATTGCTTGTGGAGTTGTAAGAAATAATTATTTTCAACCTGCTATGAGAGAATTAATGGCTCATTCAGTCTCTGTTTGGGAGAGTGACCCTAAAGCATTTAAATATAATGCAGTTGGTTATTTACAGATTTCTCCAGAAGTTATGCACGAAGATGTTGCTACAATTTATGAACAACAAAAAGCAATTGGTTATGAATCTGAATTTATAGAAGGCGAAAAAGATTGCATGAACTACATGAAAGGTATGTTCGATGATTGGCAGGCAAAAGGGATAACCTCTGTTCTTCATGAAAAAAAAGGTGGATATGCCTTTAACAAAGATTCAATTAAAGCACTTGAAAATAAATCTACTTCAAATGGTGTTGAAGTAGTTAAAGGGATTAAAGTAACAGGTTTTAAAAGAGGAAGTAACAGTAAAGCTGTAACCGGTGTTGAAACAGACAAAGGAACTATTGAATGCGAACAAGTAGTTGTAGGGGCAGGTCCATGGGCAAGAGATTTTTGGAATATGCTAGAACTACCAAAAACTGCTCACATTAAAGGTAAAGATGGAAAGATGCATGAAACTGACATGTGGAAATATTGGATGCTTCAAGAAGGTGTAATTGGTGTCGAAGCTGATTTTTTAAAAATGAATAACGGTGAGCAGCCACCAGTAATTCATGTTGACTCAACTGCTCCTTTATATTCAGACAAAACTAAAAAATTAATCACAGATAAAATTTGGGGAATATATTACAAACCTGATATTGATGGTCTTGGTGTACAGGGTGGAACATCACCTTACATTGTAGATAAACATTTTGACGAAGTGAATGTTGATCCTTATGGAATAGAGTCGCCTGAATACCAAACCACTGAAGCTTTTAATGACATGTGGTGTTCAGCTTTAGCTCACTGTCAAAAAAGGTTTGAGGGAAAATCAGATTTATATAGAAAAGGACCTTCGGGCGGTTTAGGATGTATGACACCAGACTCATTTCCAATATTTGATAGATTTTTAGAAAACGTTTATATGATTGCAGACTCCAACCATGGTTACAAAATGATTGGGGTTGGTGAACTAGTCGCAAAAGAAATTCTTGGAACAGAAAGTGATTTATTAAAACCTTTTAGATTCAACCGTTACGAGAAAGGGGAATTGCACCCAACATCTAATAGTCCGTTTCCTTGGAGTTAATTTATCTAAGTAGACAGATGTTTTATTTTCAGTTAACTTTTTGGTCTAAAAATTCTTAAGGGGGAATATGACTGATCTAGAAAAGCATGTTAATCAACCAGGTAGAGCCAAATTGGTTAAGCAAGTAAGAGCTAAAATAAACGAACTTAAAATTGATTATATTTTTTTTCAATTTATATCAGTAACAGGTAGAGTTGTAGGAAAAGGAATCCCTGCAGATCATTGGGAAAGAACTTGTGAAAAAGGTTTTCAATTAGTCTATGGAGCAACTGCAAATTTATTTTTAGATCGTCACAATAACTATATTGGGTATGGACCTGAAGCAAAAGAACTTGTAGGTATTCCTGATCCAGAGACTTTTTGTCAATTGCCTTGGGATAAAAAAGTAGCTCGTGTATTTGTTACTTGTTTTAGAAACAGAGAAGAAAGAGAAAATCCTGGTGGACATCTTACGTCTGATTGCAGAGGAAATTTAAGAATAATCGCTAAAGAATTTAAGAAAAAACATGGGTACCAACTTAGAGTTGGAACTGAGCCAGAAATGATGTGGTTAACTAGAAATGAGGATGGGACTCCAACAGGAAAAGGTTTTTCTAAACCTTATTGTTATCACATAGATCAATTTGAATCTTTAAGACCTGTATTTATGAGAGTTATGGAATATGCGAGAGCTATGGGTTTTGATATGATTCAAGGAGATCACG
>CACMDZ010000035.1 GCA_902612575.1 uncultured Pelagibacteraceae bacterium
ATTCTCCCAAGGTAATACTGCAGACCAAACCGGATAGGAATTGAGTATTTTATTTTCATTTGAATTAAGACCAAAAAGATTTGAAATATTTTTTAAAACTAATTTTTTTTTATAAACGTTAATTAGCTCAAATAACTCAAAATATAAATTATCTTTTTCTGAATTCTTTTTTAAACATTGACGTATAGCGAATAAGTATGGATCAAAACTATTAGGTTTTAGATCAAAAAATCTATTTGTACGGCCATTTTTTAAATCTAATTTTACAATTACTTTTCTTTCCTCAATTAAATTACTAATAGTGCGTGGATGAAATTTTTTTTTTGATAGGTCTAATGGAATTGAAGAACTGTATCTAGAAATTTTTATATCAAAAATACTTAAGATTTTATATATTAAATTTTTTATCATTATAATTTATAATATTAATACATTATTTTGATTTATATCTACCGCAATCTCATAATGAAAAACCATAAATCACTTGTGAAAAATTGAACTTACAACAAATGATGCTCCATAATTACTTAGATGATCATCATCAGAATAAAGTGATTGGCCTTTCAAAACTGTTTTACAAAATTCATTGTCTATTTTTTTATAACAATATATTTTACTAGGATAAATTCTCTTAATATTATTATTGAATTCAGCTTTATCAAATTGCTCTATTAAATATCTATTTCTATTAATATAATCTTTGTAAGATATTTCATATAAAAATTCTTTATCGTAAAGCATTCTCTGCTTAGTTATAAAATTTGGAACATCTACTCCAGCCTCAGGCACTGGATAAATTAATATTATTTTTTTATCAATTTTTGATATTTCCTCAATTTTTGATAAAACTATTTCTGCACGCTTTTTCATTATATCTTGTGTAACATTTAAATGATTTTCTTTTAATTTTAAATTTTCAACTCCATAACCTTTTCCTGTTATCAATGTTGACCATCTATAAGAAACAATTACAGTATCTATATTTTCATTTGTTTCTAAAAATTTAATAATTTTCTGAAAACATTTATTTGAGTAATGATTGCTTGTATTGTTTTTAAAGTGTATTGGAGTGCATTGACTGAAAGCAAAGTTATAAGAGGCTAAATTTAAAGATAATAATTTTTTGTGCAATTCGTGAGCAAACATATCTCCGTGTGAATCTCCTATAAGTGCATAGTTTGGTTTAACATTCGCACCTAAAATACAGGATTTTTCTAAATTATCATATTCATCTTTAAAATGGCACTCTCTTTGTCTAGGATTTTTATCAAAAGCACCTTTAGAAATTGCTTGCGTCTCTAGACTTAATCTTTCAGGAAAACCTAATTTTTTATGCCCAATATATCCTATCAAGCAAAGACAAATTAAAGAAGAAATGGAAAAAATCCATATAAATGATTTACTAATTTTTTGTTTATTTCTAAATGGTTGTTCTACAAATTTCCAAGATAAATAAGATATGATGAAAATTATTATAAAAGACAAAATAAAATTATAATTATTTGGTTCATCAATTTTGAGGTGACGCATAAATGAAAATATTGGTTGATGCCATAAGTATAAAGAGTAACTGATGAGCCCGATTCCAACCAAAATTTTATTACTCAAAAGTTTCGCTGTAACAGATTGTTCGTTAGCAAAAAATATCAATGACAATGCTCCTAATACTGGTAAGAGAGCATAGACACTTGGAAATGGTGTTTCTTCACTAAAAAAAAATATGGCATAAAAAATAGCCAATAAGCCTAATATTGAAATTATATCGTTTCCTTTAAATTGATGTTTTTGTAATATTAATGCTGCTACAGATCCTAAAAGTAACTCCCAAATTCGTGTTGGTAAAAGATAAAAATTTGCAGAATCATCATTACGCCACATCCATTCACTTAACGTCAAACTGAAAATTATAATAAACATTATGGACCAAAAGATTACTTTTTCACCAAAACGCCAAATCATCAGCAAGAAAATAGGAAATAAAATATAGAACTGTTCTTCTACAGATAAACTCCATGTGTGAAGAAGTGGTTTAAGTTCACTAATTGCAGAAAAATAGCCACTTTTTATGTAAAGAAGTACATTTGATAAAAAAAACGCTACCGATACCGATGTTTGAAATAAATCTCTATAAAAGTATGGTGTTAAAATAAACCAACCAATAAATAATGTGAATATTACCATTACAAATAATGCAGGTAATATTCGCCGAGCTCTTCGCTCATAAAAATTAATAACACTGAAAATATTATTATAAATATCTTGAATTAATAATGTTGTGATAAGATATCCACTAATAACAAAAAAAATATCAACTCCAACAAATCCACCACTAAATATTTTTGAGCCAGAATGAAATAAAATAACTGGAATAACCGCTACCGCTCGTAATCCATCTATTTCGGGTCGGTATTTCAACTAAAATACTCGGGTATAATTACTTAATTTTATAATCATAAATTTAAAAAAATTATCAAGCATATTTAATTAAAACAAAATAACTTTCTTATTTATTTAAAATTTTTTTACTTTCTAAAAAAAAACCTATTTGTAGTGAATATAACATCATAATAAAATTATTAAAGAAACTCCCATTTGGAGATAATGGCCATAAAGCAATAAATATTCCTGATAATAAGCAAATTTGATAATCTGAAAAAAGTATCTTTTTATAAATTATTTTTCCTAACAAATGTCTCGTAATTGAAAAAATCAAAAATAAAAATGCACTAAAGAGCAAAGAAAATCCGACTAGACCAGTCTCTGCCAATAACTGGACATAAAAATTATGAGGATGTGTACTACATGGTCCACTTCCTTCAGAATATTTTTTTTCTTTGCATAATACTCTAAACATTTTAGGTCCATGACCAAGTATTGGTTTATCCAAAAACATGTTCCACGCTGTTCTGTATAGAGAATCATGTCCAGACGAAAATATATATTTTTCATTTCTATCATCATTAAAACCGAATTGTTTTAAAGGAAGAAGTATATGGCGGTCATAAATTTTTGGATCCGATAGCATTAGAGAGCCCCCAAAAACTATTGATATTATTATTATTATTCTTAATAACTTTTCTTTTTGTAATAAAATAATATTGAAAAATATAATTAAGTGTAAAAAAAAGAAAGCTGTTCTCTCGCCAGATAAATAAATTAATAAATATGTAAATATAAAAATTACATAAAAAATGAATTTTTCATAATTTCTTTTATCAGGTCTGATTATATAAAGAGCTAGAAATAGAGGGAGCAATCTTACTAA
>CACMDZ010000036.1 GCA_902612575.1 uncultured Pelagibacteraceae bacterium
TGCATTTACATTTAGTGTTTCAGGATTTATATCAATAAATTTTATTTTTAAACCAGCTTGATATAATGGCCACAAAGATGTTGGCCAGCAGAGAGCAGGCAAAATTACTTCATCACCTTTTTTAAATCTATTTTTTCTCAAAGGATTACAAGCTGCAAAAGTAGATAATAAATTTGCTGAAGATCCAGAATTTGTCATCACGGCATACTTGACATTAAGTTTTTTTGCAAATGCTTCCTCAAATTTACGAGTTTCAACATTCATTGTAATTTTTCCAGATTTTAAAATTTTACATCCAACCTCAAGATCCTTTTTTGAAAAACCATTTTCTAAAAGCAAATACTTATAATTATTTTTTTTACTGTGGTTACTAAACCCCAGAATTTTATTTTTTTTCATATATATTTTTTAGGAAATATTCATAAGTTAAGTCAAACCCTACCTTTAAATTTGTTTTTGGCTTAAACCCAAGTTTTTTCATCAGTTTAACATCTAATAATTTTCTTTTTATTCCAGAATATTTTCCATTAAACTTAATTTTTAAATTTAACTTCATTCCTTTCATTATTAGTTTTGCATAATCTTTTATTGTATTATCTACTCCAGGACCAATATTAATAATTTTTTCCTTGGGGTTTTTGTTCATAAAATATATGCATGCATCTGCTATATCATCTGAGAATATCAATTCTCTCCTTGTATTTGGACTTCCTAAAAGAGAAATACTTTTTTGACCTTTCACTTTTGCTAAATGACACTTATTTATTAATGCAGGATAAAAATGAGAAGTTTCTAAATTGAAATCATCATTAGGACCATAAGCATTCGAAGGTATTAAACTAATATAATTTGTTTTATATTGAGTATTATAAAATTGACATAAAAATACTCCCGCAATTTTTGCCATGGCATATGAAAGATTTGTTTCTTCCGGCTTTCCAGTCATTAAACTTTTTTCCTTCATAGGTTGTTTGGCATTTTTAGGATAAATACAACTACTTCCTAAAAAAATTATGTCATTTATTTTATTTAAATAAGCACCATGGATTAAATTATTTTGTATTGCTAAATTTTGGTAAATAAATTCCGCGGGATAATTTATATTAGCCTTAATACCACCAACTTTTGCAGCTGCTATAATTATTTTATTTGGTTTGTTTTTTTTTAAATATTTATAAACATTATTTTGATCTGTAAGATCTAATTTTTTTCTATCTACAGTAATCACTGTAAAATTTTTTTCTTTAAGTTTATTTAATATGGCTGAGCCTACCATTCCATTATGACCCGCAAGGAAAACTTTAATCTTAGACATATTTTTTGTAATTAAAAAAACTTTTAGTTGTTGATACTAATTTTCTATGATTTCATAAGTTAATCAATAAAAAATGTTGATAATTGTATAGCATAAGATAATGAATATGTAATTAATTTATATTCAACTGATATAAATGGAAACCTTAAAAAAAATTTTATTCTTCTTAAATTCTAATGAACGTAAGAGAGCAGCTATGCTGATGGTTATGATAATTTTAATGGCTCTTTTAGATATGGTTGGAGTTGCTTCTATTGTTCCTTTTATTGCTGTGTTAACAAATCCAGAAATAATTGAAACTAATAATATATTAAATAATATTTATATTTATGCTGCTAACTTTGGTTTAAAAAATAAAGATGAATTCCTTTTTGGTTTGGGAATATTTGCATTTTTGTTATTAATTATATCAATATCATTTAAAGCTTTTACAAATTATGTTCAGTTACGTTTTATAACTATGCGTGAATACAGTATAGGAGAATTGTTGGTTGAAAGATACTTGCATCAACCCTATAGTTGGTTTTTAAATCAGCATAGTGCAGATTTAGGAAAATCTATTTTGTCAGAAGTTGGTAAAGTTGTTGGTAGTGCCATTAAACCAATGATAGATTTAGTTGCTCAAACTACGGTGGCAATAACTTTTTTAACATTGTTAATTTTAAATGACCCAAAACTTGCAATTACAGTTGGTCTAACACTAAGCGCGTCATATGCTTTAATTTATAAGTTTAATAGAAATTTTATTAATCGTCTTGGTCAAGAACATTTAAAAGCGAATGAAATGCGTTATACAGCAGTTAGTGATGCATTTAGTGCGGCTAAAGAAATAAAAATTGGTGGGCTAGAGCAACCTTATATTAAAAGATTTTCCGATCCTGCTAAGATGTATGCCTCACATGAAGCCTCGTTAGTTGTATTAAAACAATTACCTAGATATGCACTTGAAATAATTGTTTTTGGTGGAATGCTATTATTAATATTGTATTTAATGGCTAGAAGTGGAAATTTTTTAAATTCCTTGCCGATTTTAGCTTTATATACAGTTGCAGGATATCGTTTGATGCCTACATTACAAACTATTTATATATCAATTACTGCTCTAAGATTCGCCAAACCATCATTAGATGAACTCTACAATGATTTAAAGTCTTTGAAACTAAATGATCAAGAAAAGAAATCTAAAAATATTTTATTAAAAAAAGATATCACACTTAATAATATTCAATACAAATATCCAAACACCTCTAAAATGGCTCTTAAAGATATTAACCTCTCAATTCCAGTTCATTCAGTTGTTGGAGTGGTAGGGGTCACCGGTAGTGGAAAAACTACAATGGTTGACGTTATTTTAGGTCTGTTAGAACCTCAAAGAGGAAAATTAAAAATTGATGGAAATCCGATTAATAAAGAAAATTTAAGATCATGGCAAAATTCTATTGGTTACGTACCACAACAAATTTATCTTGCCGATGAAACAGTTGCTGCAAATATAGCCTTTGGAGTAAGAACAGAAGATATTAATCAAGAAGAAGTTGAACGTGCTGCCAAAATTGCCAACATCCATGAGTTTGTGATAAATGAATTGCCAAAAAAATATGAGACTACTGTTGGAGAACGAGGAGTAAGATTATCTGGCGGTCAACGACAAAGAATAGGAATTGCTAGAGCATTATATCACAATCCACAATTACTTGTATTAGACGAGGGAACTAGTGCTTTGGATAATTTAACGGAGCATGCGGTTATGGAAACATTAAATGGTTTAAAAAAAGAGATTACTATTATTCTAATTGCGCATCGATTAAATACCGTTAAGAACTGTGATAATATTTTCTTTTTGAAAAATGGAGAACTTAATGACGAAGGAAGTTTTGATAAACTTA
>CACMDZ010000037.1 GCA_902612575.1 uncultured Pelagibacteraceae bacterium
GATAATCAAGATCAGAAAAAATAATTTTTTTCTAAATGTCACTTACAACTTACGATAAAATTTGGAATGATCACCTAGTTGATGAACAACCAGATGGAACATCTTTATTATTTGTAGATAGACATTTAATTCATGAGGTGACCAGCCCTCAGGCATTTGAGGGATTAAGAAATTCTAATAGAAAAGTCAGACATCCAAAATTAACACTTGCTGTTGCAGATCACAATGTTCCTACTACTGACAGATCAGAGGGAATTGCTGATGAAGATTCAAGAATTCAAGTTGAAACTTTGAATAAGAACTGTAAAGAATTTGGAGTAGAGTTATTTGGAATGGATGACAAAAGACAAGGTATTGTTCATATCATTGGGCCAGAGCAAGGATTTACTCAACCTGGTAATATTATTGTTTGCGGTGATAGTCATACTGCAACACATGGTGCATTTGGAGCTTTAGCATTTGGAATTGGAACGTCTGAAGTAGAACATGTTTTAGCAACACAAACTTTAGTTCAAAAGAAATCAAAAAATTTTAGGATAAGTGTTAATGGGTCGTTACCTATTGGGGTAACATCGAAAGATGTAATTTTACAAATCATTGGAAAAATAGGTACAGCAGGAGGCACAGGTTACGTAATTGAGTATGCTGGAAATCTTATTTCTGATCTAAGTGTTGAGCAGAGAATGACAATTTGCAATATGACTATTGAAGGTGGTGCTAGAGCAGGACTTATACAACCAGATGAGAAAATATTTAAGTATTTAAAAGGAAAACCAATGTCACCAAAGGGAGAAAACTGGGATAAAGCCTTAGAATATTGGCACACATTAAAGTCTGATAAAGATGCAAACTTTGACAAAGAGTTAACATTAGATGGTTCTCAAATAAAACCAATGGTAACTTGGGGAACATCTCCACAAGATGTGGTGGAAATAGATGGTAAAGTTCCGAGTCCTGAAAACGAAACTGATCCGGATAGAAAAAATTCAATTAATAGATCATTAAATTATATGGGTTTAAAACCAAACACTAAAATCCAAGATATTAAGATAGATAAAGTTTTTATTGGAAGCTGCACTAATGGTAGAATAGAAGATATCAGAGAAGCAGCTAAAATTCTTAAAGATAAAAAAATTGCCAATCATGTGCATGCTATGATCGTTCCTGGATCTGGATTAGTTAAGGAGCAAGCTGAACAAGAGGGTTTAGATAAAATATTTTTACAATCAGGTTTTGAATGGAGAGAACCAGGCTGTTCAATGTGTTTAGCTATGAATGCAGATAAACTTAAGCCAGAGGAAAGGTGTGCGTCGACATCAAACAGAAATTTTGAGGGAAGACAAGGAAGAGGTGGTAGAACACATTTAGTTAGCCCTGCAATGGCTGCAGCAGCTGCAATATCAGGTAATTTAGATGATGTTAGAAAGTACCAAAATTAAATGAAAAAATTTAGTTCAATCAAAAGTATTCCTGCTTATCTTCCTATCGTAAACATAGATACAGATATGATAATTCCCAAACAGTTTTTAAAAACTATTAAAAGAACAGGATTAGGAAAAAACTTATTCTTTGAAATGAGATATGACCAAAGTGGTAAAGAAATTAATGATTTTATTTTAAATAATAGTCCTTACGATAATTCAAAAATTTTAATAGCAGGAAAAAATTTTGGATGTGGATCTTCGAGAGAACACGCACCTTGGGCTTTGCTAGATTTTGGAATTACTTGTGTGATAAGTTCTAGTTATGCAGACATATTTTACAATAACTGTTTTAAAAATGGCATCTTGCCGATTTCAATTTCAGAAGACCAAATCAAAGAGATCTCAGAATATTCAAAAAGAAAAGAGGAAATTTCTGTAAATTTGCCTGAACAAACAATAAATTTTGGAAATAAAGAAATCAAATTTGAAATAGATCAATTTAAGAAAAAATGTTTGATAGAAGGACTTGATGATATTGCATTATCATTAGAAAAGTCGGACAAAATAATTTCCTATGAAAATAAAATAAAAACAACAAAGCCTTGGATTTTTAGTGATTAAAATTAAAAAGAGAAAAATACTACTATTGCCTGGTGATGGTATTGGTCCGGAAGTTATGGCCGAGGTTGAAAAAATAATTAAATGGTTCAACTCGAAAAAATCTTTAGATTTTGAAATAGATAAAGACCTAGTTGGTGGAGCTGCTTATGATAAGCATGGTTCACCAATAACTGATGAGGCTTTTTATAAGGCACAGGAAAGTGCAGCAGTTATTTTAGGTGCAGTAGGTGGACCGAAGTGGGATAATCTTGACTTTTCTAAAAAACCAGAGAGAGCACTTTTAAAATTAAGAAAAGAATTAAAGTTATTTGCAAATCTTAGACCTGCAATATGTTTTAAACAACTTGTTGAGGCATCAAGTTTAAAACCCGAGCTTGTTTCTGATTTAGACTTACTTTTCGTAAGAGAATTAACTGGAGGAATTTATTTCGGTGAACCGAGAGGAATAAAGCCTATAGATAATGGAGAGAGAAAAGGAATTAATACACATATTTACACCTCAAGTGAAATTCAGAGAGTAGCTAGAGTTGCATTTGATCTAGCAAGAAAAAGAAACAATAAAGTTACTTCTTGTGAAAAATCAAATGTAATGGAAGCTGGCCAATTATGGAAAGAAGAAGTTCAATCAATTCATGAAAAAGAATATAGCGATGTTGAATTAAATCATATGCTTGCTGACAATTGTGCAATGCAATTAGTAAGAAATCCAAAACAATTTGACGTCATTGTTACTGATAACCTTTTTGGTGATATGTTATCTGATGAAGCAGCAATGCTGACTGGTTCTTTAGGACTTTTACCATCAGCTTCTTTAGGCGCAAAAGATAAAAATGGTAATATGCGATCACTATATGAGCCAGTTCATGGATCTGCACCAGACATAGCTGGACAAGGTATAGCGAATCCAATTGCTACAATTTTAAGCTTTGCTATGGCTTTGAGATATTCCTTAGACCTTGATAAAGAGGCAGATAGTTTGGAAAAAGCTGTTCAAGATGTTCTAGATGAAGGTC
>CACMDZ010000038.1 GCA_902612575.1 uncultured Pelagibacteraceae bacterium
TTGGAGATACTAGATCCATACCTTCCTCAGAAATGATTATTGAAGATCTATTAGAAAATACGGATAACAAAAAAAATATTTCAAAAAATACTAAAAATATTACAACAGTTTTTGATGAAGATATTAAAGATTACGATGTTTCTAAATCTGAAATTTCAATTACTAAAGTCAAAGAGGTAGATGGACAACATTTTGTCTACAGCATACAAAATGTGAAATATAAAAAAACCAACGGTTTTATTCTTATTTCCGAAAATGCCGATAATATTATTCAAAAAATTGCTGAGAGGGAAAACTTTATTATAAGAACAGCTATAGCTGTTTTTCTAGTTATTTTAATATTTTCTTATGTTTTAAATAGATATTTTCTTAAACCAATTAAAAATCTAGTTTCTTATACAAAAATTATTAAAAACAAAAGTAAAGAGAAAGCGGATATAGAAAGTGTAAAAAAAAGAAACGATGAATTAGGTATACTTTCAAAGTCATTAGATGAAATGACAAATGAATTAAATAAAAGAATTACAACGGCAGAAAATTATTCAACTGATCTACTTCATGAAATTAGAAATCCATTGGCTTCTCTTAAAAGTGCCTCAGAGGTGATTTATGATACTGATGATAAAGAAAAAAGAGATAAATTGATTAAAATTGTTTCACATGATGTGGAAAGAATAGAGAGACTTATTACTGATTATTCTCAAATGTTGAAAGATGAAGTTGTGATTTCAACTGAAAAAATGCAAAAAATTGACATTAAAGATATAGCAAGTTCAGTTGTTGATGATTTTAACAATATTTATAATTCAAAGAAAAATATAAATATAAAATTAAAATCTAATGGATCTGAAAACTATTTTATTTATGGGATTAATAATAGAATAGAGCAAATCATTGCAAATTTGTTAGAAAACTCAATTTCATTTAGTAGCTCAAACCAAGAAATAGTAGTTAATGTTTTTAATAATAAAGATGGAAATCCATCAATTTCAGTAATTGACGAGGGTACTGGTTTTATTGAAAAAGATACTAATAAAATATTCAATAGATTTTATAGCAATAGACCAAAAAATTTTGGTGAACATTCTGGATTGGGTCTAAATATAGTGAAAAACTTGGTAGAATTGCATAATGGTCAAATAAAAGCAGAAAATAATCTAGACAAAGGTGCAAAAGTTGAAATTATTTTCCCGGCGACCCAATGAAAAGTTGATTATTATAAATAAAGTTGTTACAAGCCCAAGCTTATGACAGATTATAAAGTAAAAGATATCAACGAAGCAGAATTCGGAAGAAAAGAAATTTCATTAGCAGAAACAGAGATGCCAGGTTTAATGGCATTAAGGAAAGAATATAAAGGAAAACATCCTTTAAAAGGTGCGAGAATTTTAGGTTGTCTACACATGACGATCCAAACAGCTGTTTTAATAGAAACTTTAGTTGATTTAGGTGCTGAAGTCAGATGGTCTTCATGTAATATTTTTTCCACTCAAGACCATGCAGCCGCTGCAATCGCAAAGGCCGGTATACCAGTATTTGCATGGAAAGGTGAAACAGAGGAGGAATATTGGTGGTGTGTGAGACAAACTATCGAAGGTAAAAAAGACTGGAAGCCAAATATGATTCTAGATGATGGTGGAGATCTTACTGCACTTATGCATAAAGATTATAAAGATTTAATGAAAGATATAAAAGGATTGAGCGAAGAAACAACTACAGGCGTATTAGCTCTCAAAAAGATGGAAGAACAAGGAACACTTTTAGTACCTGCTATAAATGTTAATGACTCAGTTACAAAATCAAAATTTGATAATTTATACGGATGCAGAGAAAGTTTAGTTGACGGAATCAAAAGAGCAACAGATGTAATGATGTCAGGAAAAGTTGCCATTGTTGCGGGATTTGGTGATGTAGGAAAAGGAAGCGCAGCATCATTAAGGCAAAGTGGTGCAAGAGTAATGGTAACAGAAACAGATCCTATTTGTGCACTTCAGGCTGCGATGGAGGGTTATGAAGTTGTATTAATGGACGAGATGATAGGTCAAGCTGACATTGTTGTTACAGCAACAGGTAATAAAGATATTGTTACTGCAGATCATATGAGAGCAATGAAAGATAGATCAATACTTTGTAATATTGGACACTTTGATAATGAGATTCAAGTTGATGCATTAAAAAATTATAAATGGGATGAAATTAAACCACAAGTTCATGAAATTACTTTTCCAGATAATAAGAGACTTATTTTATTAGCCGAGGGAAGACTTGTAAATCTAGGTTGTGCAACAGGACACCCAAGTTTTGTTATGAGTGCTTCATTTACAAATCAAGTAACAGCCCAAATAGAACTGTGGAATAACTCAGATAAATACGAGAATAAAGTATATGTACTTCCTAAACATTTAGATGAAAAAGTAGCAAGATTACATTTAGAAAAAGTTGGAGCTAAACTAACACCTTTATCTAAGGACCAAGCTGACTATATTAGTGTTAAAACTGAAGGACCATATAAGCCAGATGCTTACCGCTACTAAAGGTGGTAAAATTAACATCTCTGAGGAAAAAGATACCAAATCTGTAGCAGAAAAATTTTCTAAGTTAATAAAACAAGGTGATTTTATATTATTGAGTGGGAATTTAGGTGTTGGAAAAACAACTTTTATTAAATACATAATAAATTCTCTTCAAAAAGCTAATAATCAAAAAATATCAGAAGTAACAAGCCCTACATTTACGGTCATTAATGAATATCAAATAAAAAAAAAATTAATAAAACACTATGATCTTTACAGAATTAAAAATAAAAGAGAATTAAACAATTTAGGTATTGATGAAAATTTAAAAGATCAAATTACATTAGTTGAATGGCCAGAAATAGTAAAAAAAATAAAAATTAAAAATAGTATAAATTTAATATTTGAATATAAAAAAAATTATACCGAGCGCTATCTGTCAATCATCTCTGAAAATAAAAAATTTTTAAATGAATTTAAATAGATTA
>CACMDZ010000039.1 GCA_902612575.1 uncultured Pelagibacteraceae bacterium
TTTTTTTATAAATTTAGATTTTCTGCCAGAGGAAGCGTTTTTGTTGTAAATAATGCAATATTTCATAATAAATTTTAATATTTTCTTAACATTACTATGGCACAAAGAATTAAACGATTCTAGTGCAAATTGAATTAAAAAAAAGGATTAAATGAAACCTATATTAAAATACAAAAGTATATTCATTTCAGATGTGCATCTTGGTACTAAAGGTTGCCAAGCAAATAAATTGCTTGAATTTTTTAAAAATACAAGATCAGAAAAACTTTATTGTGTAGGTGATATAATAGATGTTTGGGCACTTCGAAAAAATTTTTATTGGCCACAAGAACATAATGACGTAATTCAAAAAATATTAAGAAAAGCAAGACATGGAACAGAAGTTTACTACGTTATAGGTAATCATGATGAAGTGTTTCGAAAATTTATTCCTATGCATTTTGGACAGATAAAAATGATCAATAGAGTAATTCATCAGTCTGTTTTAAATAAAAAATATTTAGTTGTTCATGGCGATGCTTGGGATGGTGTTATGAGATATGCCAAATGGTTGTCGAAGTTAGGCGCAATAGCCTATGAAATGCTATTGAAATTTAATGTAGTGATTAACTTTTTTAGACGTCTAAGAGGTAAAGGCCAGTGGTCTTTAGCAAAGTTTCTTAAATATAAGGTAAAAAATGCAGTTAAATATATGGGAGAATACGAAAAAACAATCGCAGAATATGGAAAGAAAAAAAAATTTGATGGAATAATCTGTGGGCATATTCATCACGCCCAAAATGAAAATTATGATGGTGTTAATTATTTAAATTGTGGAGACTGGGTTGAGTCTTGTACTGCTTTAGTTGAAAATTTTGATGGAACGTTTGAAATAATTTATTGGGATAAATTAAGAGAAGAATTTTTAGATAGTCGTAATAATTCAGATAAAGAAGTAATTGAAACTCCAGGTCTGAAAAAGGCATCATAATGAAAATATTAATTGTAACAGACGCTTATTTTCCACAAGTAAATGGTGTGGTAAGAACTTTAAATGAAACAGGAAAAAAACTTGAAGCAATGGGTCACGAAGTTGAGTATTTAAATCCCCAACTTTTCTTCACTGTGCCTATGCCTAAATATAATGAAATAAGACTTTCTGTGAATATTTGGCCAAGAGTAAGCCATTTAATAAAAAAAATAAATCCTTCAGCCATACATATAGCTACCGAAGGTCCTTTAGGATTTATGGCAAGAAGATATTGTCTTAAAAATAATCTAAAGTTTACCACAAGTTTTCACACAAGATTTGATAAATATATGAAATTATATTTACCTTGGGTTCCTGAAAAATTATCACAGAAATTCCTAAGCAACTTTCATAACAAAGCAGAAAAAATTTTGGTTACAACCGAATCTATGAAAAAAGAACTAATTCAAATTGGAGTAGATGAAAGTAAAATGGTTGTTTGGACAAGAGGTGCTGATCATGGATCGTTTAAAAATCCAAAAAAAATCAATTTAGAATATAAAAGGCCTATATGGATATATGTAGGTCGAGTAGCTATTGAAAAAAATATTCGTGCTTTTTTAAATCTAAAATTAGAAGGAACAAAACTTCTTGTTGGTAAAGGACCAGATATTGAAAAGTTAAAAAAAGAATTTCCAGATGCTCACTTCTTAGGTGAAAAAACTAACGGTGAATTAGCTTCATATTTTGCATCATCTGATGTTTTTGTCTTCCCAAGCAAAACAGATACGTTTGCAATTGTAATATGTGAATCCCTCAGTTGTGGTACACCGGTTGCAGCATTTCCTGTTCCTGGTCCTAAAGATATTTTCAAAGATAGTGAAATTAATTGTTTAGATGAGGATTTAGAAAAATCTGCAATGAAAGCTCTAAAAGTTGAAAGAGAAAAGTGCCTAGAATACTCTAAAAACTTTACTTGGGATAAAACCGCAGAAATTTTTATTAATAATATCTCCCCTAATTAAATAACTAAAATTTAAATAATTGCATATTAAATTTTTAATATGTTAATTATATACTTAACTTTTAGAACATCATGATTGGCCTCTTTGAAATACTATTAATCTGTGTAATTATATTTCTACTAATAATAATTTATTCAAACAGAAACAAAAAAAATACTGATGATAAAATTATTATCTCAAAGTATGAAAAGGATGATAGCAAAACATTTATATTAGATGAATTAGAGGATCAATTTATAGCATTAGATAAATTAAATATTATAAAATATGTCAATCCAAGTGCTGAAAAAAGATTTGGTAAAAATATTTTAAATACACATCTCGGCACAATTTTAAGGCATCCTAATCTAGATGAAAAAATCAGAGAAGTTAAGTTTTCAAAAAAAACTAGTAATTTAGATTTAGAAATAAATTTGCCTTCATATCAGTATTACAGAATTTATGTGATTCCTGGACCAACTGTAATTTTTACAGAAAAAGACTCTGTTGTTTTATTTTTAAAAGATCTTACTGAAATTTCAAAAGCACAAAAATTTAGAACTGACTTTGTTGCTAATGTTAGCCATGAATTAAAAACTCCTCTTGTTTCAATTAAAGGCGCTATAGAGACAATAGAGGGTCCTGCTAAAGATGACGAAATAGCAAAGATAAACTTTCTTAAAATAATCTCTTCACAAAGCAAAAGAATGGAAAATTTAATAAGTGATCTATTAATATTAAGCAGAATTGAACTCCAGGAGCATATAAGACCTGACAAACCAGTTAATTTGAAGAATATATTAACAAAAGTAAAAGATATTCATTTTACTAGCTTAAAAGAAAAAAATATTAATCTTGAAATGAATTTAGATAATGTAAGTGATGTTATTGGTGATGAAGATAAATTAATAACAGTTTTTTCTAATTTATTAGACAATGCTATTAAATACTCAAAAGAAAAATCAACTATAAATATATTAACTTCTCCAAGCAAAGGGAAACTCATAACAA
>CACMDZ010000040.1 GCA_902612575.1 uncultured Pelagibacteraceae bacterium
AAAATTTAATATAAATGGAGTTAAATCTAATCTACTACAGTTAAAAGATATTTATAGATTTATAAGTGATAAATATAGTATGAATTTTTCTAATAAATAGTTTTTGAAAAAACATATAATTAAAAAAAATTAATGTTATCAACCCCAATACTTCTGTTAGCTTTTAACCGACCATTGCTAACAAAAAAAGTTTTTTCAAAAATACGTGAAGTAAAACCCAAGAAATTATATATAGCTATAGATGGTCCAAGAAACAATCATAAATCTGATATTGAAAATATAAAAAAAGTAAAAGATGTTTGTAATAATATTGATTGGGACTGCAAAGTATTTTACTTAAATAGAGATTTTAATTTAGGATGTAAAATTTCGGTAAGTGGTGCAATAGATTGGTTCTTTGAACAAGAAACAAAAGGGATAATTTTAGAGGATGACTGTTTGCCAAACATTGATTTTTTTTCTTATTGTGAAGAGTTATTGGAGGTTTATGAAAATAATGATAAAATTCAAATGATTACTGGTGATAATTTTCAAGATGGAATAGTTCGTGGGAATGGCTCATATTATTTTTCAAAATTAACACATGTTTGGGGATGGGCAACATGGAAAAGAGCTTGGGATAATTATGATGTTAAAATGTCTTTTTGGCCAGAATTTAAATACTCAAACGAATTTAATAAAATATTTGAGATTGAGATAGCTGCTAATTATTTTAGATCAATATTTGATTCTGTTTATAATGGAAAAATTGATACATGGGATTATCAATGGAATGCGTGCGTTTGGTATAATAATGGATTGAGTGTAACACCAAACAAGAACTTAGTTACAAATATAGGTTTTGGTCCTGACGCTACACATACAACTGACATTAACGAAAAAAAAAAAGGCTCTAGATCAAGTCATAGTATTTTACCTTTGAAACATCTTGATAGCATTATTAGAGACACAAAAGCTGATGAGTATGTTTTTTTTAACTCATTCAGGGGTTCCGAAATGACTATTTGGAAAAAAATAAAAAAGAAAATTAAATCAATTATTAAAGCATGAATCAAAATATTAAATTTGAAAAATCTGCATTAGTAGTAGCACACCCAGATGATGAAATATTGTGGTTTAGTAGTGTAATAGATTTTGTGGATAAAATAATTATTATTTATAATGGCACAAGTAATAAAGAAGTTTTATTAGGTAGAAATAAAATTTTTAACTCAAAGATATTACCATATCAAGGAAAAGTAAAATGTTTAAAAATAGAAGAAGCAGATGTATTTAACAAATCAAATTGGGATTTTCCTAAACTTACATCATATGGAGTAAAACTAAACTCAAAAAAATACATTCAAAATTTTGATGAAATAAAAGAAAAACTTTCTGAGGAGTTATTAGACTATCAAAATATAATTACACACAATCCATGGGGTGAGTATGGTCATGAGGAACATATACAGGTATTTAATGCAATATCAAAAGTTTCAGAAAAAATTAATTTTTCAGTTTGGGTATCGAGTTACTTTAGTGAACAATCGCTTAAAACAATGAGTTTGTTTAAAAATTTAATAAGCAAAGAAACATATAGATTTGAAATAAATAAAGATATTTGTGAAAAAGTAAAAGCTATATATATATCTAATAAAGCTTGGACTTGGTCAGAGAATTACGAATGGCCTAAATACGAGAGTTTTTTTAAATTAAATTTAAATTTTAGTAAACTAAATGTTGAGCAAAATAAAATACCTGAAATTTGGTCTGATATGAATTTTATTTTAATACATTATGTACATCTTACATAATTCAGTATCAAAAGGGTTTGCTAAGTAACCAGTATTTTTATGATCTACGATATCTATTAGTCCTCCAATAGAAAAGGCTAAAACAGGAGTTCCACAACTTTGAGCTTCCAGCGCAACTTGACAGAACGACTCTTGCCTTGATGGTACAATACACAAATCAGAAGCACAATAAATTTGTCTTAATTTTTTATCATTTGTAATTCTTCCAAGATTAATTATTGGAAAATTTGTTTTTAATTTTATCGGTTTGTCTTCCCCAAAGACACACAGAACAAAATCATTAAAATAATCCTCCATTTTTTCTAGTGATTTTAATAAAAGATCAAAACCTTTGTTTTTAGATTCAATACCACCATCTGCACCGTAAATTAATATTTTTTTATTGTTATTAATATTAAATCTTGATCTAAAATGTTTATCTGAATATGGTTTCCAAAAATCTGTATCAATAGGATGGGGAATAGTTGTAACAGGCCAATCTTTCATTAATTCGCTTTCAATAACACAATTCTCCAACCATTTGCTTGGAGTAACGATTTGAATAGGTTTGGTCCAACTTTTTTTTTTTCTATTATAAGTCCAATTATCGATGTTAAATAAATTTTTAAAAAAAGAGATTTTTTTAATTTTTGTTAATTCAATCAGATCAGTTTTTTTGGATAAATGCTTAGACCCTAGAAATGGCCACATATCATGTAAAGTCCATACTATTGGCTTGGATATTTTTGCAATATCCTCGATAGACATCATTTCTGCGTTAATCCAATTTAAATGTACAACATCAATATCAGAAGAGTTTATAAATTTAGGCCAATTTGAAGGCAGAATAGATATAGAACTATAAGAATTAATTTTAGGATTCATTAATTTTATAAACTTAGATACTAATTGTGGTCTTAAATTCGAAAAATACCTATCAAATTTATTTGGACTTTCTTGAATAGAAATATCAGGGATAGATTTTTTTGATACATATAAGTTTGATTTTATACCTTGATTGATAAGCGATTTATGTATTCTATAAGATGCTCGAGCAGCACCCCCTAAATTATCAGAATAATTGAATAATCCTATTTTCATAAAATAGATTTATTTTTTTATAATAAGATCATTTATGTATGGTGAATTAAGTTTATCCAACGAGTTTATAT
>CACMDZ010000041.1 GCA_902612575.1 uncultured Pelagibacteraceae bacterium
TTTTATTCTTTATCAATTTTTTTTAAAAATATTTTATATTAAAGTTATCTTTATCTTTGCCTCTAACTTTTTTGCAAAGTTTAGAGAACGATTTAATTTCCATATTTGTATTTTTTGCTTTGAGAGCATAATAATCAGTTATACCGTACTGCGATGATATAAGTGTATAAATATTTTGTGGCATAGTTAATATATCATTATATTTTTTTATTAAGCTAGCAATAACATTAAAATACTTGGGCTTTATGATATGCTCAGTTCTTAAGTTGCCAAATCCCTTTCCCATACCTCTTACTGATGAGTCGCATTTTGTAATTTTATACTTTTTTAAATTTCTAAAGTTAAAATATCCTTTGCCACTATGATCGTGCAAGTGCATGCCTACTTTTTTTCCAGATTTTTTTAATATGTGTAAAGGTTTTTTAAAACTATTGTAAAGTTTTTCTAAATCCATGTCTCCATGTGTATCTGCAAAGTAGACATAATCTAATTTGTGTTGCGCTACTAGTTTAGTTACTTTTATCAACTCATCTCTCCTATAATTAGTAGAATTAAATATATTAAAACTAACTTTTAGTTTTGAGTATTTCTTAAGTTTTTCAGCAAATCTTAATGCCTTTGGTATATCCTCTTTTCTCGAACAAACTCTAATCATAGAAATTTCACTTTGATCATTTTTTGGATAATCCTGTAAATTTTTTGAACAATAATGATAGTCAATCATTATTGAAACATTTTTTAACTTTTTACCATTCGTAATTTTTTTAACTTTTTCAAAATTTAAATTATAAAATGTATTTTTACTCTTTGCGGTTTGTTTCCAATAACCAAGTTCTATATATTTGATTTCTTTAATTTTGCTAATTGATGTATAGAAATCCTGAGCGAATTTAATCGGCCAATTAAAGTCTCTTACATGTCCTCCATCTCTTAAAGTTACATCAATTATTTGCATATTTTTCTTGCCAAAATAAGATCTTCATAATTATCAATTTCAACCGACTCTGGAAATTTAATTTCATAATAATACGGTTTTTTTCCTATTCTATTATTATATTTCATAAATGTTTTTTTTTTAAATATAAAAAAAGATCCGTTTGATTGAATAATAGGGTTTAAATTTTGAGTTTTCGTTATTACCTTAGGATTAAAATTAATTGGTACTAATTTTTTTTTTTTATTTTCTAACCAGGCAAAGTTAAAATCTTTAGTTACTGAGGCAACACTATCATATTTTTTAAGTTTTTTTACAGCATCTTTAATTGTTTTAATTTTTATAAAAGGCGATGTCACGTGTGTAGTTACAATTATTTCTTCATCACTAGTTACATATTTTTTTAGAAAATTTTTGATCATCATCAATGTGGGACTAGCATTTTTCACATTTTCTAATTTTATAAATTTTTTATCCCTTTGATATGCTTGAACCCACGGAAACAATTTTTTACATTTGTTAATTACAAGACCACTATCTGTGTCTATAAACACTTTTTGATCTTTAAGTGTATGAATTAAGTGCTCCCATAATTGTAAATTTCCAACTTTTCTAAAATTTTTTTTTTTTATTCTAGAGGAATTATTCTTAATAATGATGAAAAAAATCATTTAGTTATGAGCTTATAAAAGAGCATACAATTTCTCTTGGTCTAATTGGATCCAGCTCAACACCAAATATTCTTTTCCACTCGCCTAGAATCAATTTTCCTTTATCTACTGGAATTGTTTCTGACGAGTTAAAAAACAAACTCCTTATATGTGAATGTCCATTTATTCTCTCGTTGGGAGGTGTTTTATGTCTTAAAGAAATTAAATCATGTAGATATTTTATATTTTGTTGGTCACCTTCTGGATTTTTCCATCTGGGTGCTACTTTATCTAAGAAAAATCTTACATCTGCATGATGTAATATCTCATTCTCAGTACACCAAATACAAAAAGTTGTATGTTTAGAAAATATATTTACTATACCAGACTTACCCCAATCTTTTGAGAATTTAGAAACTTCATCAGTAATATCGGTGAGTAATTTATCTGTTTTAATTTTTATAGTTTTTTTCATAAATAATTTTAAAAATTCCGCTACTTATAGTTAAAATATTAAATAAAATCTATAGTTGTATTTACTAATTTAATTCAGAATTTTATAGTAATTGAGATAGCTATTATTTTATTAATTAATTTGTATCTTCAGAAATATCAAAAGGCTTTAACAAAACGTATTAATTTTATTTTTTTTTAAAAACTTCTTATTGAAATTTACACTCATAATATCTCCATTAAAACCCTCGCTTATTTTAAGTGGAAAAAAATTTTTTAATTTATCTAAATCGCCAATATCTCCTCGTAACTTTGGCAACTTAATACTCTTCTTTTTCAATATAATGCAAATATTATAATCATATTGAATAACTTGGGCTTTCTTGCAATTCAATCCAGATAAAATTAAACGATATATCAGCAATCCAGGATTAAATAAATTCAAATGACCACTAATAATGAAGGGTTTTCTGGGTGGAACTATTATACATAAGTATCCACCTTCTTTTAAAGTACTACTTATTTTGTCGACAAATAATTTAATATTTTCTTGATGTTCTAGAACATGAGAACATAAAATTGCGTCATATTTTTTTAATTTTTTTTTTAAAAAATTTCCAATAATTATTTTATTAAATTTCTTTTTGCTTTTTAATTCGTTTAAATAATATGAGTTTTCAAGTTCAATTAGATCGATTTTTTTTTTATATTTGTCTTTTAAGTAGATAGATGCATGTCCCGAACCACCACCAATATCAAGTAAATTACTAAATTTTTTTTTTCCAAA
>CACMDZ010000042.1 GCA_902612575.1 uncultured Pelagibacteraceae bacterium
GCTTGAGAAATAATACTTAATGCACATCTCTCCGCAGCTTTGTAAGCTTGATCTGTGTTTAAATCCTTTCCAACTTTCCCTTTGATTAACTTACCCTCATCATCAATGGATATTTGTCCTGAAATGAAAAGCAAATTACCAGTGATTTTAGTTGCCACATATGATCCAACGGGGTCAGTAGCTTTTGGCAAAGTAATACCCATTTCATTCAATTTTTTATCAATATTCATTATTTCCCTTTTTTTTTCTTTTTATTTTTATCGTACTCTTTTCTTTTCTCAATTAAAATAAGTGCCTCTTCCATAGTTAATTCAATGGGGTCTTTCTCCTCAGGAATTGTGGCATTTAATGATTTATATTTAATATATGGCCCATATTGACCTTTCATAATTCTTACTGGTTTTTTATCTTCAGGGTGTTCTCCAAGATCTTTTATTAATGATGATGAAATTCTACCAGGTTTTGCTTCAGCAATTAATGTTATAGCTCTATTTAATCCAATGCTAAATATTTCATCGACGTTTTCTAAACGAGCAGATTTATTATCACATTTTAAATAAGGGCCGAATCTTCCAACATTAACCGTTATATCTTTATCATTTTCAGGATTTTTACCTAAGATTAATGGTAAAGAGCACAAATATTTTGCTCTTTCTAAATCTATACTTTTAATATCAATCCCTTTTGGTATTGAGACATTTTTCATATTATTTTCTTCTTTTTTCAATTTCCTTTTTTTCTTTGCTGTTTCCTCTTCTTCTATTTCTTTTTCATATTGCAAATAAGGGCCAAATCTTCCATTTTTTAAATATATATCTTTACCAAGATCATTTTGACCAATGAGTTTCGGCTCTGCCAAGGTTAATTGTTGAGCAGCCTTAGATTTAGACAGAGGTCTAGTAAATTTACATTCAGGATAATTTGAGCATCCAATAAATGCACCACCTCTGAAACTATTTTTTAAGCTTAATTGGCCACTATCACAAAGTCTACATTTTCTATTTATATTTCCATCTTTATCTACTTCAAAAATTAATGATCCCAGACTTTCATTAAGTAAGTCTAGAACTTCTCTTGTTCTTTTTTCCTTAACATCTGTTACATTTAAATTAAAGTCTCTCCAAAATTCTTCTAAAACTTTAATCCAATTCTCTTTACCCGATGTTATATCATCTAATTGATCTTCTAATTTTGCAGTAAAATCATAATCAACATATTTTGAAAATAATTTTTCTAAAAACGCAGATAGCAATTTTCCTCTATCTGTTGGAAAAAATCTTTTATTTTCTATATCAGCATATCCTCTGTTTGAAATAACAGATATGATACTAGCATAAGTAGACGGTCTACCAATTCCTAATTCTTCAAGTTTTTTAACAAGACTAGCTTCAGAATATCTTGGTGGGGGTTGAGTAAAGTGTTGTTCATCATTAAAATCTTTATAAGATACTTCTCCTTTACTTACATCTGGTAAAATATTTTCCTCATCTTTATTTCCATCTAAATTTGAAACTTTTAAAAAACCATCAAACTTTAACGTGGAGCCACTTGCTTTAAATATATTTTTTTCATCATCTGATGATATAGTGATAGTTTTTCTATCAAATTTTGCAGATTCCATTTGTGAGGACAGGGATCTTGACCAAATTAAATTATACAATTTATATTGATCTGTACTTAGATATTTTTTCATATCATCAGGAACTCTACTTATCTCTGTTGGCCTAATTGCTTCATGGGCCTCTTGAGCATTTTTTGCTTTTTTTCCTGAATAATTTAATGGTGATGGTGGCAAATAATCATTTCCGTAGTTCTGAGTAATGAAATCTCTAAATGAGGTAACAGCATCCTTTGAGATATTTGTACCATCCGTTCTCATATATGTAATTAAACCAACTGTTTCACCATCTATATCTATACCTTGATACAATCTTTGTGCTATTTGCATTGTTCTTGATGCCCCAAACCCTAATTTACTAGATGAAGTTTGTTGTAAAGTTGAAGTAGTAAATGGACCAGATGGGTTTCGAGTGTATGTTTTAGAAGTTATATCACTAATTTTATATTTTTTGTTTTTTATTAATTCTACTCCTGAATTAACTTCCACTTTATTTTTAAATGAAAACTTTTCAATTTTTTTTCCATCAAGTTGATTAATATTTGTATTTATTATTAAATTATCTTTTGTTAAAAAATTTACATTTAGTGTCCAAAACTCTTTAGGTTGAAATACCTCTATTTCATGCTCTCTCTCTGTAAGCAATCTAAGTGCTACAGACTGAACTCTTCCTGCAGATTTTGATCCAGGAAGTTTTGTCCATAAAATAGGTGATATATTAAAACCTACTAAATAATCTAAAGCACGTCTTGCCATGTAAGCATCAACAAGTTCATTCTCAATATTTCTAGGATTATCTATCCCATTTGTTACAGCTTTTTTAGTGATTTCGTTGAAGACTACTCTTTCAACTTTTTTGTCTTTCAGAAGTTTTTTTTCATCTAAAAATTCTTTTACATGCCACGCTATTGCTTCACCCTCACGATCAGGATCTGTAGCAAGTATAATTTTATCTGAATTCTTCGCTGTATCAGTTATTTCTTTTAAATATTTTTTAGAAAAACTGTCAACTTCCCAAATCATCTTAAAGGAATTTTCTGGATCAACCGAACCATTCTTTGATGGCAAATCTCTGATGTGACCATAGCTAGCTAAAACTGTGTAATCTGGACCAAGATATTTATTTATAGTTTTAGCTTTTGCAGGACTTTCGACAATTACAAGATTCATTATTGTTGAAACTACTTATA
>CACMDZ010000043.1 GCA_902612575.1 uncultured Pelagibacteraceae bacterium
AATCATTTCTAAAAAATACAACTAAAAAGTTACCTATTTAACAAAACTGTAACAAATTTGTAATACTAGAGTCCTCAATAAAATTTATTAAGCGAGTCGTTAATTAACTTTAATTCACGAAAGGATATTAAAATGAAAAAACTAACTATAGTTCTTGCTTCAATAGTTGCCATTTCTGTTGCCACTATTGCTCAAGCAAGAGATCAAATCAAAATAGTTGGATCATCTACTGTATTCCCTTACGCAACAATAGTTGCTGAAAGATTCGGGCAAACTGGATTTAAAACACCAGTAATCGAGTCAACTGGTACAGGTGGTGGTGCAAAATTATTTTGTGCTGGTGTAGGAGAAGCTCACCCTGATATAACAAATGCATCAAGAGCAATGAAAGATAAAGAAAAAGCTCTTTGCAAAAAAAATGGTGTTAATGAAATAGTTGAAGTTATTATAGGTAACGATGGTATTACTTTAGCATACAGTGTTGATGCTGAACCAGTAAACTTCACTAAAGAACAACTTTGGAAAGCTTTAGCAAAACACTCAGTTGTTGATGGTAAATTAGTAGACAACATATACAAAACATGGGATCAAATAGACCCAAGTTTACCAAAACAAAAGATTTCAGTTATGATTCCCCCAGGAACATCCGGAACAAGAGATGCTTGGAATTCGTTAGTAATGAAAAAAGGTATGCCTAAAGAGGCTAAAGCATTATACAAAGCAGGTTTCGAAGCTGGAAATAAAAAATATAAAAAACCACAAAAACTTTACAGAGAAGATGGTGCTGCAATTGAAGTTGGAGAGAATGATAGTTTAATTATTCAAAAATTATCTGAAGACAAAGAAATGTTTGGTTTCTTTGGATTTAGTTACTTCTTAGCTGCTAGAGATAAATTGCAAGCTGCAAGTATAGAAGGTGGTCAACCATCACTAGAATCTATTCAAGACTATAGTTATGCTGTTGCTAGACCATTATTCTTTTACGTAAAAAAAGCTCATGTTGGTGTAATTCCAGGATTACATGAATTTGTAAAAGAATTCACTACAACTAAAGCTATTGGTAAAAGAGGTTACTTAGCGGAAATAGGACTTGTTCCACTTGATGCTGAAACTTACAGAACAGTTAGAGATAATTCGAAATCTCTTACTGCAATGTCAATGGAGTAATATAATATTTGTTAATAAACTCAAAAGGGGCCCTATTAAATGGGCCCTTTTTTTTGTATAAATCTAAAGGAGCCAATAATTGAATTCAATAATATTTTTAACAATCGTTCTTTTAGCTTTATCCAGTTACTTCTTTGGAAGAAAAAAAGCTATTTTAATTCAATCTAACAAACGGTTAACAGCTCTTCCAAAATTTTATGGATACTATCTTGCTATATGGTGTGGCGCACCTGCTTTTCTTTTGTATGCTTTATGGTCGATATTTGAACCTAGCATAGTAAGATTTTTTATACTTAGTGATTATTCTTCGCAAGGACTTCTAGAAGGAGAGTTGAATTTATTTTATGAAAAAGTAAAATCACTTTCTCGAAACCAGTATTCAGGAGAACTTACTGCAGAGTTACAAAGATCAGCAGAAAAATATTTAAACTTTAGAGACATAGCAAAGTGGTCTAAGGTCGTTATAGTTTTATCATTATTAATTGCATCAACAGGTTATGCGTATACAAAGATTTCAAACAACACTAAAACAAGAGAACCAGTTGAAATATTTCTTAAAGGAGTATTTTTTTTATCATCACTGGCAGCGATATTAACAACCATTGGTATTATTTTTTCCCTTTTGTTTCAAACAATAGAATTTTTTCAAGTTATCCCACTATTTGATTTTGTATTTGGAATGCACTGGTATCCTGCAAAAGCTTTTGTTCGAGATGCAAGTGAAGCACTTGATCCATCAATGTATAGTGATACTTTTGGTGCAGTTCCGATATTTGCAGGCACCTTTTTTATAGCTTTGATTGCAATGTGTGTTGCAATACCAATTGGTTTGTTAAGTGGTATATATATGGCGGAATATGCGAGCAAACGTTTAAGACAATATGCCAAACCTGTCATTGAAATTTTAGCAGGAATTCCAACTGTTGTTTATGGTTTTTTTGCTGCTTTAACAGTTGGACCTTTTTTAAAAGACCTTGGATTATCATTAGGACTAGAGGTGTCAGCAGAAAGCGCACTGGCAGCTGGTGGTGTTATGGGAATTATGATTATTCCATTTATATCAAGCTTAAGTGACGACGTAATTACAAGTGTTCCTCAAAATCTTAGAGATGGTAGCTATGCCATGGGAGCAACAAAATCTGAAACAATAAAAAGAGTAATTTTTCCAGCTGCTTTACCTGGAATTGTTGGATCTATTTTATTAGGTGTTTCTAGAGCTATTGGTGAAACAATGATTGTTGTAATGGCATCAGGGTTGGCAGCAAACCTAACTCTTAATCCATTAGAGTCCACTTCAACAATAACTGCTCAAATTGTTGTTATCTTAATTGGTGATCAACAATTTGGGGATCCGAAAACCCAAGCAGCTTTTGCACTGGGATTAAGTTTATTTATAGTTACTTTAGTTTTAAATATTGTTGCCTTATCTGTTGTGAAAAAATATAGAGAGAAATATGAATAAAGAAGAACGTTTAATTAAAAGATACAAAGCTGAAAAAAGATTTCAATTTTACGGT
>CACMDZ010000044.1 GCA_902612575.1 uncultured Pelagibacteraceae bacterium
TAGGTTTATCGATGATTGCGCCAATTTTAGCGCAGTTTTTTTATAATGAACTAGACTCTAGTTTTATAAGTTCTGGAATTGTAACTATTATTTTTGGAGTTCTTTTTTTACTGTCTAATTTAGATCATGATAAGAAGATCAGTTTACCTCAAGCTTTTCTTTTAACGGCTTTATCCTGGTTAAGTATTGCTATATTTGGTTCTCTTCCTTTCATATTTTCAGAGATTGAATTGAGTGTAACAGATGCCTTTTTTGAGAGCATGTCAGGTATCACTACGACTGGATCAACTATAATAACCAATTTAAATGATACTCCTAAGAGTATACTGCTTTGGAGAGGAATGCTCCAGTGGTTAGGTGGAATTGGTATAATCGTTATGGCAATAACTTTAATGCCCCTCATGAATATTGGCGGAATGCAGTTGTTTATCATATCCACAAGTGATACCCCGGAAAAAATTTTACCTAGATCAAAAGAAATAGCATTGAAATTGATCTTAGTATACTCAGGATTAACTTTTATATGCGCATTATTTTATAAAATATTTGGCATGAACTTTTTTGATAGCATTGTTCACTCAATGACAACAATAGCAACAGGAGGATTTTCAAACTATAACGAGTCTATTGGTTATTTTGATAGTTCTCTTATAGAATTTACATCAATAATATTTATAATCTTAGGAAGTATTCCATTCATAGCCTACATCAAATATCTAAATGGTGACAAAAAAATATTTTTTAAAGATACTCAAATTAAAACTTTTATTAAAATTGTTATTTTTTCAATTCTCTTAATGTATTTGTATTTGTTAATAAAAAATCAAAGTTCTTTTGATACGAGTATTAGGTCGGTTGCGTTTAATGTAATATCAATTTTAACAGGAACTGGTTATGTAACTCAAAACTTTAGTGATTGGGGTCAATTCCCATTAATTTATTTTCTTATCCTTATGTTCATAGGTGGATGTGCAGGATCTACAGCATGCGGGATTAAAATATTTAGGGTCCAAATTTTATTCCAATTTATTGCTGTACAACTTAAGAAAATAATTTATCCAAGAGGTATATTTAAAATAAAATACGAAAGTAATAATATTGATGAAAAATTTTTAGCATCAATAATATCTTTTATATTTTTATATATTGTGATTTTTTTTGTTATAACCGCTTTATTATCAACTAGTGGCTTAGATTTAACTACTTCAATATCGGCAGCTGCAACATCAATATCAAATGTAGGTCCTGGTTTAGGCGATATTATTGGTCCAAATGGTAATTTTTCAAACTTATCTGATTTTTCAAAATGGATTTTAAGTTTAGCTATGATTTTAGGTAGATTGGAACTGTTTGCTGTATTAGTGTTATTTATTCCATCTTTTTGGAGGAAATATTAATGTCTGAAGCTAAACAAAGCTGGAGAGAGTCTTTACTTGTATACAAAGATATACGTATGTTGAGGATATTACTGCTAGGTGCTATTAGTGGTTTTCCTTGGGTATTAATTGCAAGTAGCTTAAGTCTTTGGTTAAAAGAAGAAGGCTTAAGCAGATCAACCATAGGATGGGCAGGATTAATATTTGGAGTGTACGCATTTAATTATTTGTGGGCTCCAATCATTGACAGAATACAAATTCCATTTTTAACCAAAAAATTAGGTCATAGAAGAGGATGGATTGTTTTAATGCAGTTGATAATTTTACTAAGCTTGATTGTCTGGAGTTTAATAAATCCTACTCAAAACTTAGCTCTTTTAATAAGTGTTGGACTGATTATTGCTATTGCATCTGCAACTCAAGATATAACAGTTGATGCGTTAAGAATAGAACAAATAAGTTCCAACGAAGGTAAATCTATGGCAGCAGGTGCAGCTATAGCAGTTGTTGGATGGTGGACTGGTTACAAATTAGGGGGAGTTGTAGCTTTATTCACTGCGGAATTTTTTGAAAACATGGGAATATCGAATTATTGGCAAGCAACTTTTTTAGTTTTAGGCATTTTAATTATTTTAATGAATATTGGTTTGATGTTTGTTCATGAGACAAGTGATAACAACAGACAAAGCAATCAAAAAACTACTGATCAAATGATTTTAAATAAACTTGGATCAAATAATGTTTTAACAAATTTTATTGCTTATATTTCAGGAACTATTGGTGGACCAATAGTTAGTTTTTTCAAAAAAAATGGATTTAGCATTGCTGTAGGAATATTGGGATTTGTATTTTTGTTTAAAATTGGCGAAGCATTTTTAGGACGTATGTCGATTGTTTTTTATAAAGAAATTGGTTTTTCAAAAGGACAAATAGCTATTTACTCTAAAGGATTGGGATGGATAACAACCGTCGTTTTCACTTTAATAGGAGGTTTAATGGCGATGAGAGCGGGAACAGTAAAAACTATGTTTTTTGCTGGAGGTTTGATGGCGTTAACTAATTTACTTTTTGCAATATTGGCATGGACAGGTAAATCAGAAATATTATTTGCAATCGCTGTAATAGCTGACGATATCACAGCTGCATTTGCGACAGTCGCATTTGTTGCCTTTATTTCTTTATTAGTAGATAGGACCTATACTGCAACTCAATATGCATTATTAGCATCTATAGGAACAGCTGGAAGAACTACTCTTGCGTCTTCGTC
>CACMDZ010000045.1 GCA_902612575.1 uncultured Pelagibacteraceae bacterium
TTATACATTTTCCGATTATATTAATTTCATTTGTAATTGGTTACTTTACAAAATCAGTTGGCTTTATTTGGTTAGCTGTTTTAGTTGTTGTCAGTGAATTCATAATTGTCTTATCTAGATTTATATTTTCTTACGAGCAAGCCTTTCAAGGAGATCTTGTTCGTTTCTGGTATGCTGCACTATATTTGTTTGCAAGTGCTTATGCTTTAATTCACGAAGGTCATGTAAGAGTAGATGTGCTATACTCTTCGTTTAGTGAAAGAAAAAAAGCTTGGACAAATCTTTTAGGCTCAGCTCTTCTAGGTGTTCCACTTGTATTGATAGTTTTATTTTTGGGACTTAATGGAAAAGCAAGTATAATAAATGGACCGGTGGTTGCCTTTGAAGTTACGCAACAAGGATCTAATGGTTTATACCTTTTATATTTGATGGCTGTTTACTTAGCAGTATTTGCAGTTACCATGCTTTTACAGTTTACGAGTTATTTCATGGGTAGTAGTTATAAAATTTTAAATGGTAAGGAAAATTAAGGTATGGAACTATTTTTCTTAGCAGTTTTAGTCTTAATAATGATAGTTGCTCTTGCTTCTGGATATCCTGTAGCATTTGCGCTTCCTGGTTCAGCTATAATATCAATTGGATTAGCTGCATTTTTTGGATACTTATTTGAAGGTGATGCAGATGCTTATTTTGCAGTTGATGGTCCGATAGAATGGCTTGTTGCTGGTATTACAAACTTTAGAAGTAATTATTGGGATGTTGAAACTGACACCCTAATTGCAATTCCTTTATTTATTTTTATGGGAATTATGCTGCAAAAATCCAAAATTGCAGAAGATTTATTAATAACAATGGGTCAACTATTTGGTCCAATTCCTGGTGGTCTAGGTATTTCAGTAATTTTCGTTGGAGCATTATTGGCAGCAACTACTGGTATTGTTGGGGCAACCGTTATTGCAATGGGATTAATCTCATTACCTACTATGTTAAATAATAACTACGATAGGAAACTTGCCAGTGGTATCGTATGTTCATCGGGGACGTTAGGTCAAATAATACCCCCATCTATTGTTTTAATTATTATTGCTGACCAATTAGCTAGCGCATCAGATGTTGCAAACAACATCCGTCAAAATGATTACAAAGCAGTCACTGGAGAATTTAACATGCCAGGAGAATTTAGAGTTGGGTCTTCAAGTGCTGGTGATATGTTCCTTGGTGCTCTTTTACCTGGTCTCGTTTTAGTTGCACTTTACATGATCTATGTATTTTTCTATGCGAGAATAAAAAAAGGTGTAGCGCCACCAGTTCCATTTAAAGGAGAATTTAATTTAAAATTTTGGTTACGAGTAATTGTTATAATTATTCCTCCTCTTGCACTTATTTTTGCAGTTTTGGGTTCAATTCTGATGGGTATAGCAACAGTTAACCAAGCTGGTTCAATTGGTGCAATTGGTGCAACATTGATGGCTGGTTATAGATTATTTGAAGGTAAGAAAAGTGCATTTTATCCTTTAATTCTTATAATTGGATCATTAATACCTATTACTTTTCTTGCATCCACATATGAACTTAATGTTAAAAATTTAGAAGAAAGAAATTTAGGTGCTATTTACATCACCGCATTTTTTGTAGCAATACTTGTTTACGGTATTGCATGGAGTTTTTGGAGAACATTTAAAACAGAAAATGTTTTAAAAGAAGTAGTTACTGAGACCTGTATTACGACTTCAATGGTATTTATAATTCTTCTTGGTGCTGCGATGCTTACATCAGGCTTTAGAGCATTTGGCGGTGAGGAATTAGTAAGAGATTTTCTTCAAGATTTACCAGGAGGTTTTTGGACTCAGTTTGTTGTGGTCATGATTGTAATTTTCTTGTTAGGTTTCTTTTTAGATTTTATCGAGATTGCAGTTGTTGTTGTACCAATAATTGCACCAATATTGCTAGCTGAAACAGGAGCAAATGTTACAGCTGTATGGCTTGGAGTTATGATAGGTGTTAATTTACAAACTTCTTTCTTAACCCCTCCATTTGGATTTGCTTTATTTTATTTAAAAGGTGTAGCTCCAAAAGTGGTTCAAACATTAGATATCTGGAAAGGTGTTGTTCCTTTTATTATCTTACAACTTATCGGTTTAGGAATTGTGGGTGCATACCCTAGTCTAGTAAATTATTTACCAAACAGGGTTTATTTAACATCCAATGTTGCTCCACCACCGATGAATCCAAAACTACAATATTGCTTACAAGAGTATAAATTTGCAAACTACTCTAATAATGCTGATGTAATAAATAAAAGTATAACTGACTTTGACGACATTATTCTTGCAAATTTACCAGCAGATAAATTAAGTTATTTCCAACGCCATGTTGATAATTCTAAGTACTCTTTTGAACTTGTTAATGAAGTTAAAAGCACAGAGACATTATATAACGATTATGCAGTCGATTACAGAGACTTACATTTTAAAACAAGAAAGAAACAAAAGAAGATTTTAAAATTAAATAAAAAGATAGATAAGTATAAAGCTGAGATTAGAAACTTAGATGATGAAGATGTTTCAGATAAAAATAAACTTGAACAAAAAATTG
>CACMDZ010000046.1 GCA_902612575.1 uncultured Pelagibacteraceae bacterium
ATTATATATCCATAAAGATCAATCTATAACCGACGACTTAATTGACAGATGTAAAAGAGCAAACTTCAATGGTATGTGTATTACTGTTGATACAATTGTTGCTGGAAATAGAGAAAGGGACCATAGAACAGGTTTTACAACACCTCCAAAATTTACATTAGATAGTCTAATGAGTTTTGCTATGAGACCACAGTGGGTATTTAATTATTTTACAAATAAGAAATTTGAATTAGCTAATCTGAAAGATAAAGTTGAAAAAGGAACAAATATTGCTCAATCAGTTATGGGATATATAAATGAACAGTATGATCCTGCTATGAATTGGAAAGATGCAGAATATTGTATCAAAAAATGGGATGGCCCTATTGCTCTTAAAGGAGTTATGTCAGTTGAAGATGCAAAAAAAGCTATGGATATAGGATGTACAGCTATAATGATATCAAATCATGGAGGAAGACAACTTGATGGATCTAGATCTCCATTTGATCAGGTAAAAGCTATTAGGGATGCAGTAGGTGATAAATTAGAGGTTATATTAGATGGAGGTGTTAGAAGAGGTACACACGTATTAAAAGCACTTGCAGCGGGTGCGACAGCTTGTAGTTTCGGTAAAGCATTTTTGTTTAGTTTAGGGGCTGGCGGACAACAAGGTATTGAAAGATTATTACAAAATATGCATGATGAAATAAGACGTAACATGATATTGATGGGCTGCAAAAGTATCAAAGAACTTGATGAATCAAAAATTATTTTCCGAAAATAAATAAAAATTACTAATATAAAAAATAAGTAAAAAAAATTAAATATAATAGACATACACTAACTTTTCAGTTAGTTTTCACACCTTAAAATTAAAGTTATGAAATTAGCAAAAAGTTTAGATAATTTAGGAACAGAATCTGCGTTCAGTGTTTTAGCTGAGGCGAAGGCATTGGAGGCTAAAGGTCATCCAATGATACATTTGGGTTTAGGACAACCAGATTTTAAAACTCCAAAACATGTAGTCGAGGCTGCTAAGAAAGCTTTAGATGATGGTCATCATGGTTATGTAATGTCAAATGGAATTCCAGAATGTAGGCAAGCTGTAACTAGATGGATTAAAAAACGTTACAACACAGATATAGATTTTGAAAGAATTTTAATTATGCCAGGTGGAAAACCTACAATGAGTTATGCAATCCAATGTTATGGTGAACCAGGAGCAGAAATAATCCATCCAACACCTGCATTTCCTATTTATGAGTCAATGATTAACTATACTGGATCTACTCCAGTACCATATGATCTAACTGAAGATAAAGATCTAAAGTTTGATCCTGATAAAATACTTTCTCTTATTACTGATAAAACAAGATTATTAATTTTAATTAATCCTAATAATCCAACAGGAAGTTTTGTTGAGAAGCCAGTTATAGATTATTTTGCTAAAGAATTAGAAAAACATCCACATGTAACTATTTTAAGTGATGAAATTTATAGTAGACAAATATTTGATTACAAAGAAATGCCATCGTTCTTCCATTATGAAAATTTAAGAGATAGGCTAATTGTTCTAGAAGGTTGGAGTAAAGCATATTCAATGACTGGATGGAGATTAGGTTGGAGTTTTTGGCCAAAAGAACTTGTTGAACATGTAAATAAACTACTTATCAATAGTGTATCTTGTGTGAACGCGGCTGCACAATTCGCTGGAATAGCAGCTTTAGATGGTCCAGACGACTCAATTAATGATATGTTAGATAAATTTACTTTAAGAAGAAATTTAATTCATACAGGTTTAAATGAATTACCAGGAGTAGAATGTAGTTTACCGGGTGGTGCATTTTATGCTTTTCCAAATGTAAAAGGAACTGGAATGACAGGTGCTGAATTTTGTAAAAAAGCTATGCATGAAGCCGGAGTAGCAATAGTGCCGGGAACTGCATTTGGTCAAACTTGCCAAGATTATGTGAGATTTAGTTTTGCCGCATCTAGAGATAACATACAACAAGCCTTAGAAAACATAGGCAAGATGCTTTCTAAATAGACTGTATTTTTTAAAAGAAACTTCTATAATATTTAATTATGAATGAAACTGTTCAAACAGAATTAAAAAAGATTTTTAATGGAAGGTTTTCAACCTCTGAGTCCACAAGAGCAAATTATGCTAGAGGAGAAGATACTTATGATCCAATTCTCTCAAAAGCTGTAGTATTTCCTGAAACTAATGAAGAAGTATCACAGTTATTAAAGTTATGTAACGAACACAAAATTCCAGTTGTTCCTTTTGGTACTGGAACTTCCTTAGAAGGCCATGTTGTTGGAAATCAAAATGGAATAACAATTTCCCTTGAAAAAATGAACAAGGTATTGAGTGTA
>CACMDZ010000047.1 GCA_902612575.1 uncultured Pelagibacteraceae bacterium
AAATAAAGGATAGTTTGCGCGCATGATTGAAAAGAAAAATTTTTATATTAATGGTTCATGGGTTGCACCAAAAAATCAAAAAGATATCCAAGTTATTAATCCTGCAACTGAAAAAAATTGTGCAGTAATTTCATTAGGGGGCAAAGAGGATATTAATGATGCAGTATTAGCAGCTAAAGAGGCTTTTAAAACTTGGGGATTTTCCTCAAAACAAGAGAGAGTCGAATTATTGGAAGACTTTTATGTACTTTATAAAAAAAGATGGAGCGATATTACAGATGCAATTATTCAAGAAATGGGTGCGCCAAAAGATTTTGCTTCAAAACTTCAAACAGGAACTGGTGCTAGTCATACAAAATCTTTCATTCGTTATTTAAAAGAGTTTGAGTTTGAAAAACCACTTGGAGAACATGCTAAAAATCAAAGATTAATTTATGAACCAAAAGGTGTTTGCGCATTAATTACTCCTTGGAACTGGCCTATAAATCAAGTTACTTTAAAAGTTATTCCTGCTTTAGCATCTGGGTGTACTATGATTTTAAAACCTTCAGAGTTAGCACCATTATCTGCAATGATAATTGCAGAATTAATAGATGAAGCAAAGTTTCCAAAAGGTGTATTTAATTTAGTAAATGGAGATGGTGCAACTACTGGGGATGCATTAACAAGTCATCCTGATGTAAATATGATTTCATTTACTGGCTCTACAAGAGCGGGAGCATTAATTTCACAAAATGCTGCTAAAGATTTTAAAAGGGTGAGTTTAGAGTTGGGAGGAAAAGGAGCAAATATCATATTTAAAGACGCTGATGCAGAAGCTATTGAGAGGGGTGCTTTAAGATGTTTTAGAAATTCTGGGCAATCTTGTAATGCACCTACAAGAATGTTAGTTGAAAAACCAATTTATGATGATGCTATTAAAAGACTTAAAAAGTATGCAAGTGAATTTAAAGTAGATGATCCAAATAAAGAGGGTGAGCATATAGGCCCAGTAATTTCAGATGTACAATTTAATAAAATTCAAGGATTAATTCAAAAAGGAATAGATGAAGGTGCAAAATTAGTTGCTGGTGGCCCAGGTAAACCTGAGGGATTTAAAGATGGTTATTACGTAAAACCTACAGTATTTGCAGATGTTAATAATGATATGGAAATTGCAAGAACAGAAATTTTTGGTCCAGTTTTATCTGTAATTCCATTTGAAACTGAGGAGGAAGCTATTCAGATTGCAAATGACACTGATTATGGATTAACAAATTATATTCAAACACAAGATAACGATAAGGTACAAAGAGTTGCAAGAAAACTTAGATCTGGAATGGTAGATGTTAATGGGGCAGGTATAGCAGTTGATGCTCCCTTTGGAGGATTTAAACATTCAGGAATTGGTAGAGAAGCTGGAAAAGAAGGTTTGCTTGAATTTTTAGAAGTTAAATCTGTTGGTGGTTGGAATTAATTCAAAGACTTATTTTTTACACCATCTAAAAAACTAATACATTTTTTTATTTCAGAAAGTTTTATGAATTCATCAATTTTGTGAGCTTGCTGAATTGATCCCGGACCACACACAACAGTGCTTATTCCTATTTCCTGAAATAAACCTGCTTCAGTGCCAAATGAAACTACTTCTCTTGAATTATCTCCAGTTATGCTGGATACAAATTCACATGCTTCAGAGTTTGAAATTCTATCAAAACCAGTTATTTCACCAATAATATGTTTTTTTATACTGGATTTAGGATATTTTTTTTTCATTTCAGGCAAAAGTATCTCGTTGGTAAATTTATCTATTTCGTGATTTAAAAAAATTCCATCCTCTTTCACAACAGGTCTTGTCTCCCAATTAACATGACATTTGTCTGCAATAACATTATGAGCAATTCCACCAAATATTCCACCAACTTGCAAAGTTGAATATGGAGGATCAAAGATAGAGTCTTTTATTTCTCTTTCTTTTAATTTCTCTTTTAATTCAAGAAGTTTATTTACATATCTTGCAGCAAATTCAACTGCGCTTACACCTTTGTCTGGTTCTGAACTATGGCCAGCAAGGCCCTCAAAATAGGTTGTATATTCATAGCATCCTTTATGAGCATCAATAATTTTCATATTTGTCGGTTCGCCAACAATGCAAATACAATCTTTTATGCCTCTTTTTTTTAGTTCCTCAATCAAAATTGGTGCACCTTTGCATGCTGTTTCTTCATCAAAAGTGAATGAAAAATGAATATCTCTATCTAAATTTAATGTAGAGAAATTAGGCGCGTAAGCTAATGCACATGCAATAAAACCCTTCATATCACATGATCCTCTACCAAACAATTTATCTTCCTTGATTGTTGCATCA
>CACMDZ010000048.1 GCA_902612575.1 uncultured Pelagibacteraceae bacterium
TACTGAATATTCTATCCAGATGCAGTATAAAGATTGTTGGTCACCACCCATGGGTGCTGAATATAAAAAAAATAATTATTTAGTTACAGTTAAACTTGATCTAGAAAAGAATGGACGAGTGAAGAGTAGAGAAATTTTGGAAAGAAATAGAATGGGAACAGATGGAAAATACAGGATCTTTGCAGAAGCTGTTGATCGAGCAATATTAAAATGTAATCCTATTAAAAATCTACCACCAAAAACTTACGAAAATTGGAGCACTATGATATTAAGGTTTAACCCAGAAGGCATGATGGTCGGAGAATGAAAAATAAATTATTTTTTATATTTCTTTTTTACATACTTATAAAACCAAATATCAGTTTTTCACTAGTAGAAATTGATATTACCAGAGGTAATCTTGATCCAATGCCTATCTCGGTCTCACCATTTTTTTCAAATGGAGACACAAAGAATAAAATCAAAAATATTCTAAACATCGATAATTTAGGTCTAGAAATATCCAAAGTAATTCAAAATAATTTAGAAAAGACTGGTTTGTTTGATGCAATTGATAGAGAAGCATTTTTACAAAAACCAGATATCGCGCATTTAAAACCGAGATTTGAAGACTGGAAGTTAATTAAATCCCAAGTGTTAATAACAGGCAAAGTCACATCCAAAGTTATAGATGATAAAGATTATATAAATGTAGAGTTTAAGCTTTGGGATGTATTGGGTGCAAAGATGGTTGATGGTTTTTCTTTAACGACAACTCCACGTTCTTGGAGAAGAGTAGGCCATAAAATTTCAGATAAAGTATATGAACGCCTCACTGGCGAAAGCGGTTATTTTGACACTAGAATTATATACGTAGCAGAAGAGGGACCTAAAACTCAAAGAGTTAAAAAATTAGCTTTAATGGATCAAGATGGTTTCAATACTAAGTATATAACATTAGGAAATGAATTAGTATTAACACCAAGATTTAACCCAGCGGATGATAAAATAATAACTTACATGTCATACTTTAGGAATATGCCTAGAGTATACATTGTAAATCTTCAAACAGGTGAACAGAAAGTTGTAGGTGATTTTAGGGGAATGACATTTGCACCACGATTTTCCCCTGATGGAAAAAAATTAATAATGAGTTTAGCTAAAGATGGTAATTCTGAAATTTGGGTAAGAGATCTGGAGACAAATATTCAGGAAAAATTAACTGATCACCCATCAATAGATACTTCTCCCTCATATTCACCTGATGGAAAATATATAACATTTAATTCTGACAGAAGTGGTTATCAGCAAATCTATGTAATGAGAAATGATGGTTCAAAAGTAAAAAGAATATCATTTGGTAAAGGTATTTACGGTACACCAGTGTGGTCACCCAGAGGAGATTTAATAGCTTTTACAAAATTACATAAAGGAAGATTTTTTATTGGTGTTATGAGAACAGATGGATCTGGAGAAAGACTATTAACAGAGAATTTCTATCAAGAAGCACCTTCTTGGTCACCCAATGGACGAATAATCATATTTTATAGGGAAACAAAAACTAACAATGAGGGTCAAGGATTTTCAGCAAAATTATGGTCCATTGATTTGACTGGATACAACGAGAGGTTGGTAAAAACTGAGACTGACGCCTCTGACCCATCATGGTCTTCTTTGTTAGGAAATTAAAGAAAACTAAGCAAATTAAGGAATTTACTAAATTAGGTTGATTTTTGTAGAAAAACATCTAATTACATGATTTATTCATAATATTCTATTTAAGGAGCAAAAATGAATCTAAGCAAAATTTTTAAAAATGCACTTCTTGTAGTTATTTTTGGTTTAATTGTAACTGCATGTGCAACTAAGAAGTCTGTTAAAACTACTGAGTCATCTACTACTACTAAGGCTGCAGAGACACAAAAGGCAGATCCAATTGAAAAATTAGATGCTTTAATGCAGGGAGACGTTTATATAGGCTCAGATACTGTAGGAGAACTTGCGAGCGGAGTTCCTGACAGAGTATTCTTTGCAACAAATGAAACAATATTGACTACAGCTTCTAGAGAAACTTTAAGAAAGCAAGCTGCTTGGTTAAGGCAGAATTCAGACGTGACTATTGTAGTTGAAGGACACGCGGATGAGAGAGGTACAAGAGAATATAACTTAGCTCTAGGGGAAAGAAGAGCAAATGCTGCAAAAGATTATTTAATGACTTACGGTGTTTCATCTGACCGAATTAAAGTGTTAAGTTATGGAAAAGAGAGACCTGTTGATTCAGGTTCAAATCCACTTTCATGGTCAAAA
>CACMDZ010000049.1 GCA_902612575.1 uncultured Pelagibacteraceae bacterium
CAAGTATAAAAAACCTTTTTACGGAATTAATGCTGGTAGTTACGGTTTTTTAATGAATAAATTTTCATCAAAAAATACTATTAAAAATTTATCTAGAGCAAAACAAGTTTCAATTTCTCCTTTAGAAATGAGAGTAAGGAATAAGTTTAATAAAACTAAAAAGTCTATTGCTATCAATGAAGTCTCAATTTTAAGACAAAGTAGACAAACTGCATCACTTGAAATTTCTAACGGTTCCCAAAAAATTATTAAAAAACTAGTTTCTGATGGTGTATTGATATCAACACCAGCGGGAAGCACTGCATACAATATGTCAGTTTATGGACCAATATTAAATTTAGACTCTAAAAAACTTTCTATTAGGCCTATAAGCGCTTTCAGACCTAGAAGATGGAAGGGAAGAATTGTGAGCGATAAATCAAAAATTACAATCAAAAATCTTAATATTAATAAAAGACCAATAAGTGCCGTTGCTGACAATTACGAAGTTAGAAATGCAAAGACAATATCTATTAAGATTAATAAAAAAGTTATATTTAAACTTTTATATGATTCAAACAGAAGTCTTCAAAAAAAAAATAAAATAGAGCAAATTAGAAAAGAAACTAATTAATGATTAATAAAAATTTTGGGTTTGGAACTCAAATTAGAAAATCTCCGTATTTTGATGCAACAGTAAGGTGGGGTGCAACAGATTTTTCAGTTTATAACCATATGTACATACCTCGTGATTTCGGTGATCCAGAACAAAATTTTTGGAACCTTATACAAACAGCAATTCTTTGTGATGTGGCAGTTGAGAGACAAGTAGAAATTACTGGACCTGATGCTTTTAAATTTGTTCAATTATTAACTCCGAGAGATTTATCAAAATTATCTATTGGTCAGTGTAAATATGTTTTAATTACAAACTCAGATGGTGGAATTTTAAATGATCCTGTACTCTTAAGACTGGGAGAAAGTCACTTTTGGTTATCTTTAGGAGATAGTGATATTTTGTTGTGGGCGCAAGGAGTTGCTATTAATTCAGGACTAAACGTAAAAATCTCAGAACCCGATGTTTCCCCACTTCAGCTCCAAGGACCTAACTCAGGAAAAATAATGATCAAATTATTTGGAGAAACAATTAAGGAAATAAAATATTATTGGTTTAGAGAATTAGAACTAGATGGAATTCCGTTAATTGTATCTCGAACTGGATGGTCTAGTGAATTTGGCTATGAATTATTTTTAAGAGATGGATCTAAAGGTGACGATCTTTACGAAAAAATAATGAAGGCAGGAAAAGAATTTGGCATTAAACCAGGACATACATCTTCAATAAGAAGAATAGAAGGTGGAATGCTTTCTTATCATGCCGATGCAGATATTAATACTAATCCTTTTGAATTAGGTTTAGATCGTTTAGTTAACTTAGATAGTGATATAAATTTTATAGGAAAGAAAGCACTTAAAAGAATTAAGACTAATGGAATAAAAAGATTACAAGTTGGTTTAGAAATTAAATGTGAAAGGTTAAGTGGTCCTAATACAAAATTTTGGACGTTAAAATCTAATAATAAGAACATTGGAAGAATAACATCAGCTATTTATTCACCACGTTTAAAAAAGAATATTGCTCTTGCTATAGTAGATATTGAATACTCTAAAATAGGTACCGAAATAGAAGTTTTGATAGATAATAATAACTTTAAATGTGAAGTTATCGAAAAACCATTTTTTGACCCAAAAAAATTAATTACTTCAAAATTATTCAAGTAAATGGTGCCCCCGCACGGACTCGAACCGCGGACCTATTGATTACAAATCAATTGCTCTACCAGCTGAGCTACAAGGGCATAAGGAGTTTTGTAATATCATTTAATATATTATCAAGAAATTATTTTTGTTGATTTATATAGTGAAAAACAATTGCTGCACTATTAGATATATTTAAACTTTCGACATTCTTGTTAATTTTAATTTTGACCAAAAAATCAGTGTATTTTTCTGTGTGTTTTTTTAAACCATATCCCTCAGAGCCAAATAATAAAATGTTGTTTCCAACCCATTTAATTTTAGTAAAATCTTTATCACTATTAGCTGAAAAACCATAAACCCAAAAGTTTTTATCTCTAAGATATTTTAAAGTAGTATTTATATTTGAAACTTTAAAAATATTTAAATTTTCAACGCAACCACTTGCAGATTTATATAAAACTTTGCTTTCACTTGGAAAATGTCTTTCTTTTACTATTAGCCCGTCAATATTAAATGAA
>CACMDZ010000050.1 GCA_902612575.1 uncultured Pelagibacteraceae bacterium
TTGACGACTCTGAATATGATGTTCTTGTTTCATCCGGAGAGCAGATGTCTTGTGCATTAATTTCAGCTGAATTAATTAATAAAGGTTACATTTCAAGATCATGGATTTCATGGCAAATTCCAATTATTACAGAAGGAAAACATAAGTTTTCAAGAATTAATAAAATTAATAAATCTCAAGTTTTGAGTTATGTTAAAAAAGGAGGAATTCCTATTATCACGGGGTTTCAAGGTATAAATAATAAAAAAAGAATAACTACTATTGGTAGGGGTGGAACAGATGCAAGTGCTATTATGTTTGCAAAGTTTTTCAAGGCTGAGAAGTGTATAATATATACTGATGTTGACGGCGTTTATTCTACCGATCCTAACAAGCTTAAATCAGCAAAAAAAATAAAAATTATATCTTATGAGGAAATGCTGGAAATGGCTTCATTGGGAGCTAAAGTTATGCAACCTCATTCTATTCAGGATGCCAGACTAAATAGGGTTGATATTGAAGTAAGATCATCTTTTACTGATAATAAAGGAACTCTAATTACAAAAAGAAAAAACATAATAAATAATAAAATTATAACAGGTATCTCAAGTACTACTAATGATGCAAAAGTAACTCTTTTAGGAGTGAAAGATAGGCCAGGTATTGCAGCTTTAATATTTAAACCTTTGTCTGAAAATTCTATCAATGTAGACATGGTGGTCCAAAATATTTCTGCTAATGGAAAAGAAACAGACTTAACATTCACAATAAAATCAGATGATTTAACAAAAACAAAAAAAATTATTTCACAAAATAAAAAAATAATTTTTAGAGATTTAATTTTTGACAAAAATGTATCAAAAGTTTCAATAATAGGTGTTGGGATGATCACTACTCCAGGAGTTACTTATAGAATGTTTCAATCTCTTGCTAAACAAAAAATTAATATTCAAGTAATATCTACTTCTGAAATAAAAATTTCAGTTTTAATAGATAAAAAAAATGTACAAAAGGCAATATCCTCTCTTCATAAGGAATTTAAATTAAGTAAATAAGTAATGAATATAAGACCATTTAGAGAAATAATAAGAAGAAAAACTAAAGAAATAAATGTTGGGCATGTTAAAGTTGGCGGAGATAATCCAATTTCAGTCCAATCAATGACAAACACTATTACAAAAAATGTTAAAGAAACTGTTAATCAAATTCAAAGAATAGAGCAAGAGGGGGCTGATATTGTAAGAGTATCCTGTCCAGATCAAGATTCTACAAAAGCTCTAAAAGATATAATTAAGCATACCTCATTACCAATAGTTGCAGATATTCACTTTCATTATAAAAGAGCTATAGAGGCAGCAGAAAGTGGAGCTGCTTGTCTTAGAATAAATCCAGGGAATATTGGAGATCGAAACAAAATCAAGGAAATAATCTCTGCTGCAAAAAATAATAATTGTGCAATTAGAATAGGTGTTAATGCAGGTTCCTTAGAAAAAGATTTATTAGAAAAGTATAGAGAACCGTGTCCTGAGGCTTTGGTAGAAAGTGCATTGAGAAATATTGGCATTATTGAGGATCTGGATTTTTATGAGTTTAAAGTGAGCGTTAAATCCTCAGATGTATTTTTATCTATTGAGGCTTATAAACAACTTTCCAAAGTCACTCATTATCCATTACATTTAGGTATAACAGAGGCAGGAACTTTTTTGCCTGGAAGTATTAAATCATCCATTGGATTTGGATCTCTTCTACTTAATGGTATCGGAGATACTATAAGAGTATCTTTATCAGATGATCCTGTTGAAGAAATAAAGGTAGGTAATGAAATATTAAAATCATTAAATTTGCGTAATAGAGGTGTTAAAATTATTTCTTGTCCTTCATGTGCAAGACAAGCTTTTGATGTAATAAAAACTGTTAAAGAGTTAGAGAATAGACTTGCTCATATTAAAACCCCTATTTCGTTATCTATAATTGGATGTGTTGTTAACGGCCCAGGTGAAGCTGCGCAAACAGATATAGGTATAACTGGGGGAGGTAAAGGAAACAATATGCTATATTTAAACGGAATTGAGAGTAAAAAAATATCAAGTGATGATATGATTTCCAAGGTGGTTAAATTGGTCGAGGAAAAAGCTGAAGAAATCGAAAAAGATCAATAATGGTACCTTTATCAAAAGTCCAAGATTTAATTGCAAGGCATTCTAGACTAGAAAAAGAACTTTCTTCTCAAGAAATTGATAAAAAATCATTTGCAGAAAAGTCAAAGGAGTAC
>CACMDZ010000051.1 GCA_902612575.1 uncultured Pelagibacteraceae bacterium
TTGCTGGTGCGGTATTTTTTTTAGCTGGTTCTAAAACTATTTTAAACTTTTTTATTTTACTTTTATTTAAAGCTAATTTGACTTGTTTTAAGTATTTTAAATTTGTACTGATTATAGGAAAATCAAAAATTGGTTTATTTACTCTTTCTAAAGTTTTTTGAATTAAACTCCATCCGCCAAAATCAATAAATTGTTTTGCTTGATGTTTTTTTTTATCTGGCCAAAGTCTTGTTCCTGCGCCACCACAAAGTATTACAGGTCTAATTTTCATTAAATATCAGCGTACGTTCTAACCTCGTTTTTACCACCTGGATGAGTTGGTGCACCTTTATAAGCTGGTCCTACAGTTTGAGCATATTTCCATAATGTCCCATTACCAAAATTCACTTTTCTCGGTTTCCATTTTTTACGTCTTGCACTTAATTCCTTCTTTGTAAGTCTTACGTTAATTGTGCCCTTTTTAGCGTCTATATCGATGATATCCCCATTTCTTAAAAGGGCTATAGGACCGCCTACGGAGGCCTCAGGGCCCACATGACCGATACAAAAGCCTCTGGTAGCCCCAGAGAACCTACCGTCTGTAATAAGGGCTACTTTCTCCCCTTTTCCTTGACCATAGATTGCTGCCGTTGTTTGAAGCATTTCTCTCATTCCAGGACCTCCTATTGGTCCCTCATATCTAATTATAATGATGTCTCCATCTTTGTATTTTCTGTTTATTACCGCTTTATACGCGGACTCTTCATTATCAAAACATCTAGCTCTTCCTGTAAATTGTAATTTCTTCATGCCGGCGATTTTTACTATTCCTCCCTCTGGTGCAAGATTACCTTTTAAACCAACAACACCACCAGTTTTACTTAATGGATTTTTAAAAGTTCTCATTATTTTTTGATTTGTATTAAATTTTACATTTTTTAAATTTTCTCTCATGGTTTTACCTGTAACTGTCATACATTCTCCATGAATGTAACCACCATCCATAAGAGTTTTTAATAGCATTGGAACTCCACCAGCTTCCCACATATGTTTTGCAAGATATTTTCCTCCAGGTTTTAAATCTGCAAGATAAGGAGTTCTTTTAAAAATTTTTGCAACATCCATTAAATCAAATTTAATTCCAATTTCATTTGCAATAGCTGGTAAATGCAAACCTGCGTTTGTAGATCCGCCTGTAGCAGCTACTATTGTTGCGGCATTTTCAAGTGATTTTCTTGTAACAATATCTCTTGGTCTAATATTTTTTTCTAAAAGTTTCATTACCGCTTTACCACTTTCAATTGCATATTTATGTCTTTCTTTATATGGCGCTGGAGTACCTGCTGAATAAGGAAGTGCTAAACCAATTGCTTCTGAAACACAAGCCATTGTATTTGCAGTAAATTGACCTCCACATGCACCTGCACTCGGACAGGCTTTAAGTTCTAATTTTCTAAGCGCGTGGGCTGTCATTTTTTTAGAAGTATATTTTCCAACACCTTCAAAAACATCTACAACACTTATTTCTTTACCTTCAAATTTACCTGGTAAAATTGATCCTCCATAAATAAATACACTTGGTATATTTAATCTTACCATAGACATCATCAGACCGGGTAAAGATTTATCGCATCCAGCTAGTCCAACTAATGCATCATAACAATGACCTCTTACTGTCAATTCTGTTGAGTCTGCAATCACATCTCTTGAAATTAAAGATGATTTCATGCCCTCGTGACCCATTGCAATTCCATCTGTTACAGTGATTGTGCAAAATTCTCTTGGTGTTCCACCTGTTGCTTGAACACCTTTTTTAACAAATTGAGCTTGTTGCATTAAGTTTATATTACATGGTGCAGCCTCATTCCATGTTGATACAACACCGACAAAAGGTTTTGCTATATCTTTCTCGGTTAAATTCATTGCATAATAATAAGATCTCTGAGGGGCCTTATCTGCACCTATTGATGTATGTCTACTTGGTAATTTCTTTTTGTTAAATTTTTTCATTACAAACCTTTTAAAGTTAATTCTATTTTTTTAACATCTTTTTCAAGATTATCAAAGTTGCTTTTCTCCTGTTCAACTATATTTTTTGGTGCACGATCCACAAAGGATTTATTTGATAATCTGACATCAATTTTTTTCATCTCTTCACTAATTTTTGTAATTTTCTTTT
>CACMDZ010000052.1 GCA_902612575.1 uncultured Pelagibacteraceae bacterium
AAATTCATAGAAACTCTAAAAGGAAAAATGGTCCTTTTGTCGTAATCAATGGTGCACTTTTAGATGCCAAAAAATATGAACTAGAATTATTTGGTGAAGAAAAAAAAGATGGTTCAATTTTTTATGGGGCATTAGAAAAAGCTTCTGGAGGTATTTTGCTAATAGACGAAGTTACTGAAATTCCACTTGAGATACAATCAAAAATCTTAAGAGTGGTGATTGATCAAAAATTTAAAAGAATTAATAGTAATCACGATATTAAGGTGGATGTAAGAATTATATGCACAAACAGCAAAGATGTTAATCAAGAGATAAAATTTGGAAACTTTAGAGAAGATTTATTTCATCGATTAAATGTTTTTAATATAAAAATTGATCCATTAAATAGGCGGATAGATGATATACCAATCTTAATTGATTATTTTATTGAGAATATTTGTGAGGCAAATAATTTTAAAAAATTCAAAATTAACGATAATAATTATTTACTAAATTATAATTGGCCAGGAAATGTAAGAGAGTTAAGAAATTTAATTGAGAGAATTGCAATATTATCTCCAGGCGATGATGAGGATAGATTAATGAATATTATTAAAGAATCGTTGTCAAAATCTATAGAAGATGAGTTTTCAGTCACAGAAACGCTCACAGTTCCACTAAAAGAGGCAAGAGAAAGTTTTGAAAAACAATATTTGATTTCTCAATTAAAAAAATTTAATGGAAATATTTCTAAAACTGCAAAATTTATTGGAATGGAAAGATCTGCATTACATAGAAAGTTAAAATTACTAGGGGTGAAAGATCTAAACTAATGAATATAATTATTTGTGGAGCAGGTAGAGTAGGCTCTACTATAGCCAAAATGTTGATCGAGCAAAATCATTCTATTACAATGATAGATCAATCTAGTGATGATATTCAAAAGATTAATGAAACTCTTGATGTAAAAGCAATCGTTGGCAAAGCGACTTCACCATCAATTTTGGAAAAGGCAAATACAAAAGATGCCGATATGATCATAGCAGTAACCAGAAATGATGAAATAAATATGTTGATATGTCAGATTGCTTTTTCTTTATTTCAAGTACCAAAAAAAATAGCTAGAATAAGATTTCAAGAGTATCTGGATCCTAAATATTCTGGACTTTTCAATAGAGAAAATTTACCTATTGATTATATAATTTCTCCAGAAATTGAGATTGCTAAATCTATACAAAGAAAATTAGAAGCACCAGGTGCGTTAGATAATGTGCCATTTGCTGAAAATAAAATAAGATTATTAGAAATTTTAATCGACGACAAGTGTTCAATACATGGAATTAATCTAAATGAGCTTACAAAAAAATTTCCAAAACTAAATGCATATATACTTGGAGTTATAAGAGATAACAAATTTGTAATTATGAAAAAAAAAGATCAATTACAACTTAATGATAAAGCTTATGTCATGGTTAACAGCAGCCAAATGCAAGAGACACTAACTGTTTTTGGTCACAATGAAAAAATTTCAAATAAAATGTTAATAATTGGTGGTGGAAATATTGGTTTTAATTTGGCAAAAAATATTGAGCAAGCATTTGATTCTGCCCGAGTAAAAATAATAGAGAAAGATAAAACTAGAGCTGAATATATTGCTAATGAACTTAACGATACAATTGTAATAAATGGTAACGGTTTAGATGAAGATGTTTTAAATGAAGCCAATATTGATGAAGTTGAAACAGTTTTAGCATTAACAAACGATGATGAAGACAATTTAATGGTAAGTGTTATCGTTGAAAAATTTTCAAAAGATAAAAGGACAATGGCCCTTATAAACAAACCAAATTATTCATTGTTACAATCATCTCTTAAAATTGATGATTTAATTGATCCAAGAATGAGCACAGTTTCAAGTATTTTAAAACATGTTCATAAAGGAACTATTGAAAACGCTTATACAATTTTGAATGGAGAGTACGAAGTTATAGAGGCAGATATTATAGAAACTTCAGAACTAATTAATAAACAGCTAAAAGATTCTAATTTACCCGATGAAATAAGAATCGGCGCAATACTCAGAGATAAAGAAGTTATAATTCCA